>CAZDBH010000201.1:0-14618 GCA_964503485.1 uncultured Bradymonadales bacterium
TAATCGCAAAAAGCCAATGGCGGAGCCTGGAGCGCTATGCGCGACAGGCTCCTAGTTCAGCCGGGCCGCCAAACTGAACGTTAACGATCCAATGGTCATCGAGATCGGCGAGGGGCTTCTGGTCGAGGACTGGAAGGCATTCGTTGGCTATGCCGAAGGACTCGCAGTTGGCGACTTTGACGGTGATCAAGCCGACGAGATCCAGGCCTTCGACTCGATGTCCGAGACGCCTCGCTCTTTGGGGTTGGACTGGCGTGTGACCTCAGCGCAATAGGCACGGTTCGTCTGCCCTTCACCACTGCAACGTCTTTCAGTTTTTCTAGAACAGCGGTATACAACTACCGAATCGTTGGCGGCCGGTCGGTCAGCTATACGCTGACCTACGGGCACGTGGTTGTTTCAGCGTACAAAAGAAGAAGCCAAGCAAATGTCCCACTCAAACAGCAATTTACCTCCCCTAGCTCGCGGTCTTGCAGAAACGATTGAGGCCGAAAGCCCACAAGTCCTTTCGATGTTTTCAGAGAAAGGTCGCCGCATCTTCTTTCCGTTCGGCGGAATTCTCGGACAAGCTGGTGAGGCGAAGGGCCGCCGGATCAACGCGACCATCGGCATTGCACTGGAAGAAGACGGGACACCCCTGCGGTTGCCCAGTCTCGACAACCTGACCCAACTCGATGCTAAGGATGCGTTCCCATACGCCCCGAGCTTCGGCAAGCCCGCCTTGCGCGAACGTTGGGCCAAGATGATACGGGAAAAGAACCCGACGCTGGGTGACGCGGCCATATCGAAACCCGTGGTCACATGCGCGCTCACGCACGCGTTGAGCATGACCGGGTACCTCTTTCTCGACGAGGGCCAGCCCCTCTACTGCAGCGATTTGTACTGGGGAAACTACCGCCTGATCTTCGAGCACGCCCACAAGGCTTGCATCACGACTTACCCGACCTTCGTTGACGGCCGCTTCAACGTCGACGGGCTGGAAGCGGCCCTGACCGCCGATAAGAAGCTCGGCCAGCGGGTTGTACTGCTCAACTTCCCGAACAACCCCACAGGTTACACGCCCACGACGGATGAGTCAGACCAACTGGTTTCAATGCTGACCAGGGTTGCAGAGGCCGGCTACACGCTGACCGTGCTCGTCGATGATGCCTACTTCGGATTGGTCTATGAGGAGGGTGTCAGCCGCGAGTCCATCTTTGCGCGCCTAGCCACTGCCCACGAACGTCTTTTGGCGGTCAAGATCGACGGAGCGACCAAAGAGGACTACGTCTGGGGTTTCAGGGTTGGTTTCATCACCTACGGCATCAAAGGCGGAACCCGAGCACTCTACGAAGCGCTCGAAGCCAAGACCGCCGGTGCGGTGCGAGGCAACGTCTCGAATGCGCCCCATCTCGCCCAATCCCTGCTGTTGAAAACCTACGATGGGCCCGACTACGCCGAAGAGAAGAAGGTGAAGTTCCACACGCTGGCGGCCCGCTATGCGCGGGTGCGCTCGATCTTGGCCAGCCACCCGGAATACGCAGAGCGCTTCAAGCCGCTACCTTTCAACTCCGGATATTTTATGTGCGTGCGACCCGTCTCGGCGGACCCAGAGGCGATCAGACGTCAACTCCTCGACGTCTACGACACTGGGGTAATCGCCACGGCGGGGCTCATTCGAATCGCGTTTTCGTCAGCGCCGCTGGATCTGCTCGACGACCTCTTCGCCAACCTCTACGCCGCTTGCGGAGACGTAGCCTCCTAGCCATTACTCGTCAGAACGACGGCCCCGAGTCCTTCCACGCTTCAATCTCGTCAAGTCGGGCGAGCCAGGCGGTGATGTTCGGGTAGGGTGACAAGTCCAAACCAGAGGGACCAGCGTAGGTCAGTGACGCAGCAACCGAGAAGTCAGCCAACGTCACCGAGTCGCCCACCAGATAGTCCTGTCCTTCCAGCTGCCCATTGAGAACGGTCGCGTAGCGATTGAACTCTTCCAGCGCGGCTTCAACGACGGCTTCGTCGGGGTCGCCCATTCCAAAGCTCGGTTTGAGGACCCGTTGAAACGTGATTTTGCCCGTCGCCTGGCCGAGATGGGCGAGGCCCCAGAACTGCCAGCGCGCGATGTCATAGCGTACCTTGCTCGGTGGCCACAGGGAGCTGTCGCTCGAGATGTATTGCATGATCGCGTTCGACTCCCACAGGTTGAGGTCGCCGTCAGTCAGGGCGGGTACCTTTCCGTTGGGGTTGATCGCCAAAAACGCTGGGCTCTTGTGCTCACCCTTCTGAAAATCAACGTTCACGATTTCGATGTCGTCGCGCCCGTTATATGCCACGGTTGCCGAGACCCGCCTACAGTTGGGAGACAGTTTGTTCAGGTAGAGTTTCATCAGGTTCTCCTAGTGTGGTATAGGTTTTTAAACTAAATGGTATGAAATTTATTACAGTTCGGTATTTGTAAGTCAAGCCTTTTCAGTTAGACTCCGGCTATGGCTCGCCGGACCTACAATCAAGCCTGCCCTCTGGCCTATTCCCTCGATCTCATCGGAGAACGTTGGACCTTGTTGATCATTCGCGACCTACTTCTCGGTCCGCTCCGGTACAGCGATATGCTCAAACGGTTGCCGGGGATTGGTCGCAACCTGTTGTCGTCGCGGCTTCAGGAGCTAACCGAGAGGGGGCTCATGGTGCACCGGCAGCTCGGCCCGCCCTCTGGCTCGGCGGTGTACGAGCTGACCGAGCTGGGGAAAGGCCTCGAGCCCGCCTTGCTGGCGTTTTCGCAATGGGGCATGAGAGTCACTGGTGACCCAAGCCAGCTGGCCGGCCACGGTGAGCCCGACTTGGTTGCCTTCGTGTTCAAGATGGCCGCTAGGCGCGACCGTTTACCCGACCGCCCGTTGGTCTTTCAGTGTGAAGCCGATGTGACGAGCTTCCACGTCGTCGCCGAGCCGAGTGCGGTGTCGGTATTCAGAGGGCCAACCAGCCGGCCGGATGTTGTCTTCAAGGGCGATTTGGCCAACATTGTCCCGCTGGCTATGGGCGGGGTGGCGGTGCTGCGCAACGCGATCGAGCAGGGTGCAGTCACCGTTTCAGGAGAGGCCCAGCGGGTCGAGAATGTCTACCAATTGTACGAGATTTGAGGCTTCAACAGGCCTTGACCGATGCTGTGCGGTCAGTTCTCGAGGGTAGTGTTTCGACCGCGGCCCGAGCGCTTCCCCAGCAGAGTTCGCTGGGCCGCGGTCGAATGTCGGAGGACGACCTGAGTCAGACCCTGGTCAGAGTGATTAGACGTTGATTCCAAGTCGCTGTCCGCCTACCGGGTCACCCCAAATTGGGTACGATCCAGTTCTCTGTCAGGGCCTCGAGATCGGGATTTGTGTATCACCTCCATTCCGAAGGTCATGCCTGTTGCTCGTGGGCTGCGAGCGAGAAATCAAGCTTGATTTATCTTCGGATAGTTTCCGGTGTTGAAGCAGTGGAGGTCTTCCTCAACGAACGACTTCGTCAAGTTTGTCAGGTTCTTGTAGAACTCGGTCTCGGCGTTGGCCTTCACCTTTTCGGCGAATTGCGAGATCCACTTGCCCAGATGGACTTCCAGAAAGGCCTTCTGCTTCTCCTGATACGCTTCAGCGTCGCTGAGGTTGGAATCCCTGATTGCTTCGAGCTCTTTGGAGATCAGGAAGAACATGAACTCCAGCTCGATGGCTATGTGGTCGGGTGCCTCCTTGAGGCGAACGTCTACACCCTCCCGCTTGTACTGGTACAGCGCGTCCACAGTGGACTTGCCCATGACCGTGGCCGTACCTTCGAGGTATACCGACCCGTAGGGCGGAGCAAGGAGCTTGTAGGGTCCAACAAACAGCTTCGAGTAGTCTTTCCGCAACGACTCGACATCATCGAGGTCGGCAACGTGTGCTAACCCCGAATAGAACTCACTGTCCGATTCTGGCAACGCATTGAGAGCTCCGATCAGCTCCTCATCAGGAAGGTGGAAGCAATTCGCAAGCAATGCATACGAATCCCTCCTTCCTTCCTCATGAGAGAGCAATTCATCCATGTCCAACTCGGCCACTAAACCACCTTCTCGATCTTGACACGCACGGTGCCGTAGTAGGCTGTACTACCGGTCAAGCGATCGTAGGCAGCCGGGATGATGTCGTTGTTGTTGCCACCCCTAGGCGTGACACCAAACTCCTCGGCAGCGACAGAGCCATAGGCCCAGTGCCCCTGGCCATAGCTCTTCGAAACCGTACCCGGCCGGTTACCTTCCCACAGTTTTGCGGTGCAGATGATCTCTTTACCGTCTGAGTTGATCAGCTTGATCGTGTCCCCGTCCTCGATATCGCCGGCATCTGCGGGGTTGATCCGGGCGACATCTTTGCCTGCCACATCTCCGGGGTCAAGGTCCTTCAGCTCATGGTACCAGCTGCAGTTGGCAGACCGTCCCTCGCGATTGAGCTTCGACTTATAGTCAACGAACACGAAGGGATAGTCCCCCTCGTCCCCGTGGATGTAGGGTTCCTCGAAGTGAGGCACGAAGGCAAGATCACCGCGGGCCTGGTAGTTACACGTCTCGAGGACGGTGTCCACGTCGACGGGGTCATCCTCCGTGTGGTGTTTCGCAGCGTGCCCCTCCAACGCCTTCTTCAGGGTGTCGCTGTAGAACTCGAACATCCCGGTCTCGGTCTTCATGTTACCCCAGCGGGATCTGTACTCGTAGGGTTTCGAGTTCCAGACGCCGGCCGCGATGAGGTCGTCCCACGAGGCGAACACGTCTCCACCCTCCCACAGCTCCGGTTTCCACAGTTTCTCGGTGGCGTGCTTGAGGGCGTAGAGGGCGAACTCGCTCTCGTTGGTGGGCGCCGCGCCCGTTTCCGGGTCCAGGTAGGTGTTGTAGTGGTCCAGCAGGTTGGGGAAGCCCTTTGCATGGAGCGCCTTCGCGATCATATAGGGAATCTCGGTCTCATCCGCCTTGCAATCCCATACGATGTCGGCGACCGGCTGGTTCAAGGTCACGTGTCGGTAGCCGTTTGCGTGGGCCTTCACGTAGGCCCACTTCTCGAACATGTGGTGGGTCGACGGGAGCACGATGTCCGCAAACCACGTGATCTCCGATGCATGTGTAGAGATGTTGACGGAGAACGGGATCTTGGCCAGTGCTTCCTCCCACCGGTCGGTACCGGGACACGAGAACGCGAAGTTGGCCATGTAGCCGATGAGGACTTTGATTTCGTGGGGGTCATCGGCAAGGATCCCAGCAGCCGCATTGTTGGTGACGACACCGCCACCGGACTTGCCCTTGGTGAGTGCCGGGAACTCCAGCCGACCGCGCCAGTCGATCTTACCCTCGGCGGAACCGACATCTATGCCGTTTTGGGCTGTGGCGTCGATGAAATCGTCCGGAGACGGGAAACTCTGCGTATACTCACTGTTCGCCTTGAGGGTTCCGCCGATGTTGTCGCACGCCCCGACCAGTCCATTGAGGGCGTGAATCGCCAGGCCGGCGTAACTCCCTCTGACCTGCATGCAGGGACCGCCGCCGAGCCAGCTGATGGCGTGAGGCGCCGCCCCGGCATAGCCTCTGGCAACTCGTGTGATCTGATCTGCGGACACGCCCGTCAGGGCGGCTGCCCATGCGGGGTCTTTGTCTTTAAGCTCGAGATTCCACCACTTGACGAGCCCGGAGGTGTACATCTCCTCGAAATCGTCTTCCGCGAACTCGATGTCTTTTACGAACCCAGCGCCTGAGTAGCCTTCGGCGAAGTCACCGACGAACTCCTTGTACCAGAGTTCCTCGGTCAGGATGACGTGGGCTATCGCCACGGCGATAGCGCCATCATACCCGGGCTTGACGGGCAGCCACTCGTTCGCCTTCGCACCGGCAGAAGACAGCCGTGGGTCGACCACCGCCACCGTGGCGCGATCCTGGAGATCTGCCCAGTACTTCTCGTAGTAGCTGATCTGCCTGTTGGCAGCGAGGGGATCCGCCCCCCAGAGCAGCATATAGTTTGCGTTCCTGATGTCATACTGCCGGTAGGTCCATTCGCCCTCTGTGTAGTAGGGAGCGAACTTCTCTGCCTCGGCGCAGATGGAGCTGTGGGAGATGTTGTTTGGCGAACCGATGATCTTGGTCATCCGGTCATAGATGATGTCGCGCATGTAGGAGTAGCGACCCCTCATGAGCATGTACTTTTCGGTCTCGTCGTTGTCCCTGAGCGCCTTGATCTTGTCAGCGATGGTGTCGATCGCCTCGGTCCAGGTAATGGGAACGAAGCCCGGGTCCTCGTTTCGGCCCTTTGCGGCGTTCGTTCTCTTCATCGGAACCTTGATCCGGTCCGGATCATAGACCTGCTGAAGAGCCAGGTGCATCTTCGGGCAAGCATTCCCCAGGTTCACCATGGAGTTGGGGTTCCCCCTGACTTTGACAACCCGTCCATCGACGATATACGCCTGCGCCGCACACCAGGATGTGCAACCCTGACAGGTCGTGGGCTTCCATTCACCGCTTTCGGGCACGCAGGGCTCGTCGTGCGAGTCGGCCAGAGCCCGCATTGTAGATTTGAGGGGATTTCCAAGGAGTACGCTCGCGCCGGCTCCAGCCATCAGCGTACCCTTCATGAAGGTTCTTCGTGTGACCTCGTATTTACTCATTTTGTGTCTCTTTGCCTGTAAGTTGCGTGAATCCTCGTCAAGAACCGGCGTTGTAGTCCCTTATGTAGTAGACTTTCGGTTCAGTGCCGAACTCCTCCCCGTCGCGCCACGAGTCGTGCTCTTCGAGAAGCTGGCTCACCTCGCTGAACGGGCTGTTCAGATCCCCAAAAATTCGCGCCGCGGATGGACACGCTTCGACGCAAGCCGGCAGCTTGCCGTTGAGGACTCTATGGTCACAGAATGTGCACTTCTCAATTCCACCGGCATTGGAAACACCGGAACCGGCCGGCGAACATTCTTTGGCGGGATTGTAGTTCGGAATAACATCTCCTCCGACATCGTCGGCCACCTCGTCCGGAGCTGAGGTGACGCCCTCGATCAGGGCTGTATCGTTATTCCAAAACGCATGAGTGTCCCCGGCGTTGTAGGTGATCCGCCCGTAGGGACATCCGTTAGCCGAAGCCTCATCACTTGCATCGCTCAGCTCTCTGTCGATCATGGTGATGCCGCCCGGCCCCTTGTAGATGCTGCCACTCGTGTTGGCCGCCATGCAGGGGGGATTGTCACACTGATTGCACAGGGTCGGATAGAACGAGTATTTGACGTCCCCACCAGCGAAGGTGCCCGTCGTTGTGCTGGTCCTGTTGGCCCAGAGCACACCGTCCTGGATGTTGTTTTCGACCTTGCAGGCGATGACACACGCCCCGCATCCCGTGCAGCGGTGGAGGTCGATCACCATACCGAGCTTCGTGTCATCCTCCACGGGAGGAACGTCCGGGGTGGTGTCGGCCACCACATCGGCGTCGGGCACAGCGTCGGGCACTGTGTCGGGCACGGTGTCGGGCACGGTGTCGGGCACTGTGTCCGGGGTGGTGTCGGCCACCATATCGGAGTCGGTGTCGGGCACCATATCGGGGTCGGCGTCGGGCACCACATCGGGGTCGGTGTCGGTCCCGGCGTCTAGACCCGTATCAGCGACAGGATCCGGGTCGTCGGAACACGCATTGAGCGCAGCCGCAGCCGCAGCGGCGGCTCCCAAACCCCAACTAAACAGTTCTCTCCTCGAGACTACATCCTTGTCCGATTCCTTTAGCTCCTGTTCTATCAGGCCGCTACTCGCCTTTTCCTCTGACATCGCAATCCTCCGATGTTTTTTCGTCGTCCTCTAACGAAGCGACGGTTCACTGATCCGAACGTGCACGGCCATTCTCTGTTCATGAAACGTGTGTGTTCGGCCAAAATCACTCCTCGGTCCCCCCGTATTACGTCAGATACACAGTAGAAAAGGGTCCGCAAGTCCGCAATCGGGGGAAGTCTGATTGTGCGTTCTCCAAACCCTCGCTTTGGGGTAGGGGTTTTCCCTATAACGGCATCGACCCAACTCGGCGACAACACGGGTTGGAGATTCGTTTCGTCGACAGTGGAGCAGCCAAACCGCTGTCAGACGACGACGGCGGGGGCTTCGGCACTGCTGTGCACTGGAATCCCGAGGCTGGCGCTACACCCCCGCAAACCGACCACCATGATCCCAGCTCGGCGTTTTGTGGTAATGTGTCCAGCAATCACCTTGTTGGGAGCTCATCATGGTAGCAACGTCCGGTCACTGGGACCTCCGCCACAACTCCTTCCCTTCCAAAACCCACGTCGGGCTGCTCCGCATGTCGTACGTTTTCATGGTGATTTGCGTCGGGCCACTTGCGCTCGCTGGGTGCAGCAAGTTGGAATCCGAGGTTTTGGGAACGACTCATTCGCCGGTGGTCTACGGAAGCGACGACCGAGTGGATGTGTACGCTCACCCGAGCAGTGAATGGCGGACGCTCGCAATGCGAAGTGTCGTGACGCTGATGGCGCCGGACGTGATCGACATGAGCGATTCGAGCGATATCACCTTCAGCTCTGAGACCCTCGATGATCGTCTCGGGCTGTGCAACGGCGAACGATTCGCAGATCAACCTACCGCTGGTCATTGTTCCGGAACGCTGATCGACGATGACTTGGTTCTGACCGCCGGACATTGCGTCGAGACCGACGCCGACTGCCGCAACACTCGCGTCGTCTTCAACTACTACTACGAATCGCAGGGGCGACTGGCGACCGTCACTAGCGACGACGTTTATTCGTGTTCCCACCGCCGAGCATACGCGCTGGAGGATACCCAGGACGGCAGCCTCGATTATGCGATTATCCAACTGGATAGACCAGTGACCTCGGATCACGTCCCCGCCACGGTGAACGCCGACACTCGGCACGTCTCTGAGGGCTTGGCGGTTTCGGTTATCGGCAGCGGCTCGGGCCTTCCCCAGAAGATCGATACAGGAGGCAGTGTAAGGAACGCCCGGGCTTCAGCGCGCGACTTTTTCGTCACCAACCTAGACACGTTTGGTGGCAATTCTGGCTCGGGCGTCTTTGATACCCAGAGCCGAGCTCTGGTCGGAATTCTGGTGAGTGGCGATACCGACTACGTTGAACAGGGCGGCTGTACCATGGTCAACGAGTGCTCATCGGATGGTTGCGGCGGGGAGAGTGTTACGTATGTAGCGAACGCCCTGAATGAGTTCTGTGACTCGTATACAAGTAGCCGGCTGTGTGGCACTGAGGCCGTCTGTGGCGACGGGTTCTGCGCTTCGAGTGAGGATGAAGACAGTTGCAGCGACGACTGTGAAGCGGCCGAGTGCGGAAACGGTGTTTGCGAAGCCGGGGAGGCAGGGAGCTGCGAAGAGGATTGCGAGACCGGAACTGCGGCCGGCTGGACCTGTGAACCGTCATACTACGGCACCCGAGATGGCTGTGACTGCAACTGCGGAACCAGAGATCCAGACTGTGACCTGCCCGAGCAGCTCATCCTCAACTGCAGTGACGGCGAGATCTGCAACGCTGGTGGTAGTTGCGCCACGCCCGGAGCTGGGGATTGCGGTAACGATATCTGCGATGGTGACGAGACCGCTGGGTCCTGCCCCCACGACTGCGGGGGCGAGATTCCCGCCGCTTGGGTTTGCGACCCCGATTATTACGGCGAACTCGACGGCTGCGATTGTGAATGTGGCGCCTATGATCCCGATTGCGACGACGCCGACGAAGAGGTTTACGGCTGTGCTGAGGGAGCGACCTGCAACAGCAGCGGAACCTGCTCGGTTCAAGCGTGGTCTTGCGACCCGGCCTACTACGACGCCCTCGACGGCTGCGACTGCGACTGCGGCTTGTGGGACCCCGATTGCGAGTTCATCGAACAGGAGCTTCTGAACTGTGACGAAGGTGAGTTCTGCAGTGCTGAAGGCCGTTGCAGTCTGACCGGTGAACGGCCCGTACAACGCAGCCAAAGCGGCTGCCAGATGGTCGCCGCACCGTCAGACGCCAACCCGCTTTGGCTGCTCGGCTTGCTCGTTGCGGGCCTCGTGAGAATGAGGCGAAGGAGCTAAGCACTTGGGCTGCGACCATTAAACCCCCAGCGCCTTCTGCGAGGTAGCGCCTCCTGCGGTCACTTGGCTTTGCCAGGTGCTCTCGCTGCCTCAAATTGTTACGAAAAGGTAGCGGTTTTTGCGATGTACACTCGAGGTGTCACCAAAAGGAGTCGTGATTGAAACGGGGTAGGGGAGAGATTAGGGGGTCAACCGGTCGCCAATGGGATCAAGATCCAAATCGTCGCAAGGCCCGCCAATAGGGCAGATGCGCTTCCAAGAACCGTCCAACACAATCTCTGAGTCGTCATTACTTCCTCCTGTCCACCTGCACATCCAGCAGACATCGAGGACTGACTAGAGCAAAACCCGATCCAATTCGCCGAAAAAAGTACTCGTGTCTTCGGCAATTTGACGAGTGAAATTAAATACTTCTAGGTCCGATTAAGAAACGGGCTTGGCAGGACCTGTTTCGTTGTGTACCGTCAAGTTATCTTCTTCACGGGCCCACTAACGGGACCTTGCGGACGAAGTGCTACGTCTGAGAACGGAGGCATTATGAGCATCCGGGTTTTGGTGGTCGACGACCACAAAATTATAAGAGACGGCCTCCGTTCGCTAATCGAGAAAGAACCAACACTAGAATTGGTGGGAGAGGCCGACAACGGGCGTACCGCCGTCCGTATGGCTGAAGAGCTGGAGCCATCCGTAATCATCATGGATGTGTCCATGAAGGACCTCAACGGTGTGGAGGCAACCCGCCAGATCATCTCGTCTAATCCGGACGTCAAAGTCATCGCGCTCTCGATGCATGCGGACAAGCGTTATGTCTCCCGTATGCTCGGCGCTGGGTCCTCGGGCTACCTGCTCAAAGACTGCGCATTCAAAGAACTGACGGATGCAATCAACTCGGTTCTCGCCAACAAGACCTATCTGAGCCCCGGTATCATGGGTGTGGTAGTCGAAGACTACGTTCGCCACATTACGCGCAAAGACGATACCTCACAGTCGGCCCTGTCATCCCGAGAGATGGAGGTCCTTCAATTGCTGGCAGAGGGTCTGTCGACGAAAGAGATCGGTCGAAAACTCCATATCAGCGCAAAGACGGTCGAGACCCACCGGCGTCATCTCATGGAGAAGTTGAATCTTTATGGCGTCGCCGAGCTGACCAAATACGCGCTTCGAGAAGGGCTTACGACGCTTTAGCGGCTAGTACCTCTGGGGCCGCTTCTTCGAGGGGAGCGATCAAGGTTGCCGCCGTACCATGGCCTGGTTGCGACTCCATTCGGAACTCACCGCCAACGAGCGCCATTCGTTCGCGAATACTGAAAAGTCCGAACCCGGTTCTGTCAGTCGCTGAGGTGGATATCAGTTTGTCGAGATCGAATCCCACCCCGTCATCTTCCACGCGCACCCGAACTGTGTGATCGCGTGTCTCAATCGAGACGACGAAGTTGGTTGCTTTGGCGTATTTTGCCACGTTGAACAGCAGCTCGCGCGCAGCCTGAAAGAGTAGGACGCGTATGTCCTCCTTCAATGGCTTCGCCCTGCCGTCATCCACGAATTCACCGCGCAGCCCGTGTTGGTTCTGGGTACGCTCGATAAGCCACTCGAGGGCGGCTTCGAGTCCGAGTTCGTAGAGCACCGGCGGACTGATTTCAAATGTAAGGGACCGCGTATCGGCGACGGTCTGCTCGAGGAGCTCCTGGACCGTGGCAAGGGGCCCCGACGTACCGAGATCGGGCATTTCAGCACACACCGAACTGAGCTTCATTCTGGCCATCGCCAGGTTCTGTCCGATGCGATCGTGGAGCTCGGTGGCGATTCGGCGCCGTTCTTTTTCTTCGACCAAGGCGAGTGTCGAAGCCAGGGACCGAAGCTGTCCTTGATAGGCGAGCTGAGTCTCTTCCAACGTCTCTTCAGCCCGTCGCCGGGCGATGATACCAGAGAGTGCATTGGCGGCTGTCTGAAGGAACTGCTCCTCGTCCTTGTCGCGAATGTGGCCGCTGGGCAGGTGAAGCGATACGACGCCGAGCGGTTTGTCTGCGAATGTGAGCGGTACACAGTATTGACCGTGGCTTTCCATCCCCTCGAATCGGATTTCGTGCCGCCCGTCGATATCGCTGGCGTGTACGATCTCTCCCGAAGCGACTGCCCGACCGCAGAGACACTGGCCGAAGCGAACGGTTTCGCAGTAGTTCTTTTCTGTCTGCTGGTACCCCGAACTCGCTCTCATTTGGAGGCGATCGCCCTCGTCAGACACGAGGAAGAATGCGGCTTTCGACTCGGGACCAAGCCAGGGGATTGCCGTGATACTCTCGAGTGCCTTTTCGAGGAAGGTGTCGAGGCTCATCGATTCCATCGACAGCTGCAATAGGCCGTTGAGGACCCGTTGGTTGTCGTAGTTGTGTTGAAGCTTCGAGGTCCGCTCCTTCACCGTAGTGGCAAGGTGCTCTTCCTGCCGCTTGAGCGCATCCTGAGCCTTCAGCCGCTCGGCCAACTCGTCTTCGAGACCGGTCTTGGCGGTCTCCAAGTCCTGCAGCGACTCCCAATTGAAGATCGACAGAATGCCGGATATGCCCCACACAACCACCACGGCGCATGCAGCTCGGAACAAATAGACAGGCACTGACAGGGTCTCAAAAAACGTGCGCTTGTTAAGCCAACTCGCGATCAGAATGTCGGATTCAGTTCGGACCACACCGCAAAAGAAAGCCCAGAGAAACAGGGCCCCGGCCGCGCCCAGGAAGTACTTCTTCACACGTAGGGGGGCCAACGTGTCCGCATTCGACTTAAAGAACCAGTAGAATCCTAGCCCGGACATCATTCCGGCTGGAAACCGAACAAAGTAGCCGAAGAGAACGCTTTCCGTTTTCCATGGGTCGGCGCTCATCAAACCCACTGGAAGAATCACGGCGAGCGTCATCGGCAAGACCCACCAGGGAAGTGTGCGTCTCGACAGGCCGACCAGCCTACGTCCGAACTCAAAGAGAAAGACATAGCTACTGAGAGTCAGTACCTGAGCCACATGTTGGTGCAGGTGTGGCTCACCTCGGGCGGCCTGCCGCATATGGATGAAATCGGCAGGGGCGTGAAGCAGCGCGTAGCCCGCAAAGAGCCATAGGATCCCCCCGAGTTTGAAACGGGTGTGGCGTTTGGGCTGAAAGATGATTGCGCAGCCAATGGCTGTGATTGACAGTCCATAGACCAGCTGGGTCAGATCCAAATTGTTTTGAAACCAGTCATGCACTGGATTCACCGTATGGCTCGCGGCCCTGGCAAAGGGCGAAACCCCTCCCTCGCTGCACCTTTCTACACCCAGTTGGAAGGCCAGTAAAGTCGATATCGGTAATCCCTGACCCTGGGTCGGGTAATCCGGAACCCAAGAACCAGTAAACCCCGAATGACCTTTTTCAAAAAGGTAGCTTAGTGTCCGAGTGGTTCAGCGCGAGGCGGAATCGGGGTGTCTTTGGCCGCGAAAAGGCAACCAAAACGGCTTAACACGGCTCTTCGGGTGAGTTCTCGAACAACTTCAGCTCGACGTTACTTGAATCCGTCTCGGTTTTACCTCGGTCCGCTTTCCGATATGGAGGCTCAGCACGCCATCTCGGTGCACGGCGCGGATGTTGTTCGGATCGACAGTTTGGGGTAACCGAAAGCGCCGCTCATAGTCGAACGGTTGGTAAGACTGAATCTGAGCGGTTCCCTCGACGGTGTCGGAACGGATGCCCGAGACCGTGAGCTCGCCATCATCCACATGGACAGCGACATTGTCAGCGATTACCCCGGGTAGCTCCGCGACCAGCAGCAACTCCTCGGCGTTTTCATAGATATCAACTCGGGGCGATACAACTGGTCTCGCAGCAACGCGCTCGGGAGTGCTCGGTTGAGGGTTCACTATATCAGTTTGATTCTTCATTTCTTTCTCCAGTATGTCGGGTTGGTTGCCCAAGCTTCAGTGCGTGACCTCGATCCGTCTTGGTCTAGTCTCGGCAGCCTTCGCGAGCCTCACGGTCAAGATGCCGTCAGTGAGAGAAGCTGCAGCCCGTTCAGGGTCAACCGCCGTGGGCAGTTGAATCGTGCTGGCGAATTGCTTCGGCGCACGCTCTCGCCGTAGGGCTTTGTATCCCTCGGGGACCTCAACCTGGATATCTGCACTGATGGACAGGCTATCTTCGACGACCGTTACCTCGAGGTCTTCGAGTTTTACCCCAGGCAACTCGGTTGTTAGCACCAACTCGTCGCCGTTATCGTAGAGGTTGGTCTGGCCAGCACCCACAGCGGAGCGCGACTCGTCGCCAAGGTCCTCGAACAACCTATTCATCTGCCTTCGCAGCTGATCAAAAGAGCGATCGGGCCAGCCTAGAACGCGCCTACGCGGGGACAAAAGTGATCGATTCAAATCATTCCAAGTGACAAACATGTATTTCTCCTAGTGTCGTGCGTCAGACGGACTGGTGCGAATCCAGCGGGCTCGCAGGGTTCGTCATAACATCCTGTAATTTCTGTTGTTTCTCGCTGGCGTCCCAGCAGTGAAAAGCTTAGGCACCCCAGTTTTGCTGTCAAGTCGAGCCTGCAGGAATTTGCTGTACGGGC
>CAZDBH010000202.1:0-14597 GCA_964503485.1 uncultured Bradymonadales bacterium
GGACTGTATACGTCGATAGGGCGGTTTCGGGGTTGGCTTCGACCCAGTACGTCGAGACTGCCGTCGCCGGAACATACTCGCGGCAGGAGTCCGACCTTCGATATGCTTCTGCCGACGACAATGCGACACGAACGTGGGCGCAGGCTGCCTTCCTCGACGCCTCTGAGGGCGACGCACGCTTCGCATCTATCAGCGGCAACGCGACGCAATCTTGGGTCAACAGCCTGTTTCACACTGCGTCGAATACCTGGACCCGAGTAGAAGCAGATTCTCGCTACGCACCGCTCTCTGATAACGCGACTCAATCCTGGGTCAATGGTCGATTTCACACCGCCGCCTCCACCTGGACTCGAACGGAGTCAGCGAACCGCTTCGCGCCAGCCTCGGCTGACGCGAGTCAGAGCTGGACAGACACGAACTTCCACCGTGCCAACGAGACCTATACTCGTTCAGAGTCCGATAGCCGGTTCGCCGCCGCCAGCGGCAACGCGACCCAGGCGTGGGTAGCCGCTAACGTGCACTGGGCAGACGGGGTCTACACAAAAGTGCAGTCTGATAGCCGCTTTGCGCCATTATCGGGCAATGCGACTCAGTCCTGGGCTCAGGGCACGTTCCTCGATGCTTCTGAGGGCGATGCCCGCTACGCTCGGATTGAAGATGTCGACCGGGGCAGACCCCTCATCACTCATGGCGTGCGTGCGGCGAACGGCGTCGCCTACCACCCGGCATCCAACTCGCTCTTCACCCTTCACCATACACTCGGCGCTATCGGTCGGCTGAACTTGACAACTGGTGACTTCGCCTACGTCTATGACTGGACGAGTGCGAACTGGGGGCACTCCATCGACGTTGTGGGCGACACGGTCTGGTTTAGCGACTACCGGAATGCCTTTGCCTACTCGATGCCCGTGAGTGAGATGGTTGGGGACACGACACCCGGCAGCGGCGACGCGTCCACCACACCAACATGCCCTGGATTCGGTTTCAACGGCCAAACAAGCGCCGTCGGTTACGACACCCAGTCCTCGAACACACATCTCGGTGTCCATGTGACGATTCCTGAGATTCGTCTGTGGCGCGAGGGACAGAGTGACTGTGAAGCCCTCATCATGAGTAATGGCAGCACGAATCTGCACACGATCACGAGCACGCCTGCACCCCACACAGCGCACGCCACATTCCATGGCATCTACCAGTACGATAATCCTGGTTCCGATCGGGGTCTGATCCTCCTCGCCGATAGTACAAACGGCCTCATTTGGGTACTTGGCTACAAATTCAAGCGCGGTCAGCTTCACTACCTGGGCCGAGTCCATTCACCTGTTAGCAACGCCCACGGGTTGGCAGCCGATCCAACTCAGAACACACTCTGGACATCCGACTACAACGGTTGGGAAGTCGGGACCATGCGCTTCGACTTCGATGCGTGGATGGAACGAGCCAACGCACTCTAGTATCCCCCACCGCGCGCCCCTCACTGGCAGCTTGACGCGGCTGTGCCGTGGTGAGGGGCGTGTCCTGGGAGTTGGCAGTGAGCGGTGAGCTGTGGTCAGTGGGCGGTGAGGTATTGGGAACAGGTGGTAGTAGCTTGGGTGCTCAGGACCCGGAAGATTGCCACCTCGAGCTCACACAACTAGAATGACCGACAACAACAATACTCTCGAGGCTCTGTGGGCGGCAGCCTACCCACCTATACGACGACCTTCATCGGACGCGAGAGCGACCTGTCCGAGCTGACCGATCTGCTCGAGTCGGGCCAGCGCCTAGTAACGATTACTGGGCCAGCTGGCATGGGCAAAACCCGCCTCGTATGCGCACTAGCCGAGCAACTAGACTCAGAGCGTGATGTCCGGTTCATCGATCTGAGCGAGGCCCACGACGAAACCGCGATTTGCAGCGCGGTCGCCGAGGCGTTGGATCATGTGCTCGCCGGCGATGGTGACCTGGTCGATGACTTGGCTTCGGCCGTCAAGGCGCTGGGCGAAGCCGTGCTGGTGTTAGACAACCTCGAACAGGTTGCAGAAGCTGCGGCGGCTCCGATTGGCACCTGGATTGAGAAGGCGCTTGGCGTTACGTTCGTCGCGACCTCTCGGGAACCACTCCGACTTGCCCCCGAGCGAGAGTTTCGCCTTTCGCCTCTGTCGACCTCGGGTCCTGGCGATCGGCCCGCACCAGCCGTACTCCTCTTCAGGGACCGCGCCGAGCGAGTTCGAAGAGGATTCCCGTCAGATGCCCAGAGTCAGCAGATCCTCGAGGAACTCACCAACAGATTGGATGGAGTGCCTCTGGCGATCGAGCTCGTGGCCTCCAAGTCACACCTACTGGCACCGGCTCAGCTTCTCGAGATGCTGGACGAACAATTCAGCTATCTCACGGGGAAGGGCTCGACCTCCACCGGACGGCACGACACGCTTCACAACGCCATCGACTTCTCGTGGCAGCTACTGTCCGACGGCGAAAAGTCGGCTTTGGCTCAGGCCTCCATCTTCAGGGGCGCCTTTGACACGAGGCGTTTTCTGGATGTGATATCTGTTGCCCACCTTCCAGAGGCACCGCCTCTCATGGAGCTCCTGGACGGGTTGATCAGTAAGTCGTTGGTTCTAGCTTTCACCCAAGATAACGAGCAGGCCTTCAGGTATCGCCTGCTCATCGACGTTCGGGTTTTTGTCGCGGGGTTTCTCGACGGTCAGGTGCGCGAGGAATGCGAGAGCCGCTTCGTCGCCCACATGGCCGGGACAGTCGACCAGCTACCGGGTGTGGTCCTGCCGTCTACCGAGCTGCTTCGGGCGCTCCAGTACGATCGAGACAATCTGACTGTTTGTCTCAATCTCGCTCTGAAGAGAGCCGATAGCGTCTTCGGCATCGAGAAGGCGGCTCAGCTCGCGATGCTGCTGTGCGAAGTCTACGCTCGTTTCGGACCACTATCCTCTGCTGAAGCGGTGCTCGAGCGGGTTTTGGGGAGGTCAGGTCCCATACCGCTACCGAAAGAGTTCCGAGCCCATTTGCTTTTGCACCGATCAGGTCTGCGTCGAATTCACCGCGATCTAGACTCGGCAGAGAGCGACGCGCGAGGTGCGCTGGCTGCCGCCGAAGAGGTAGGCTCCGAACGGTTGACCACCATGGTCTGCGTTAGCCTCGCGGTCCTTTTACTGCAGCGCTTCCAACATGAGGAGGCGCGACAGCTGCTCTCTCGGGTCCCAGACTCCCAGATGGCACGGGAAGCTGGCGTCCACGCCTGGTGCCACTACGCGCTGGCCACGTCCTATTTGGACTGCGGGCGGGTCCCAGAGTCAATTCACGAATGTGATCTCGCGATCGAGTCAGCCACAGAGTACGAACACAGTCTCACGGTTTCTCAAGCCGCCATTCGCCGTGCCTCCTGCGCTCTCGAGACCGGTGACTATCTCAACGCGGTGATTTGGTTCGAGCGCGCCCGCCTGGATCCGAATTCTCAGTCGGCTCGCGCCACAGCTTGCCACGGCCTGGGGCGGACTTTTCAGCTGCAAGGCCAGTTGGAAGAAGCGGAAAAATACTACGCCGAGTCTCTCGAGCAGTTCGAAGAAGTGGGCAACAAACCTGGCAAGGCGATCGTATCGGCATACTGGGGATGGCTTCACGCAGCCAACGATGAGATTGCGGAGTCTCAGAAACTACTCTCTCAGGCGGAGACTCTGCTCAGACGAATGGGACTGACCGAACTGGTTGTTGGGGTTCAAACGTTCGCTGGGCACCTTGATTTGGCGAAGGCTCGAACCTCGACGGGCGCCCTTCAGTTAGCCCTCCTACAGAGTGCCCACCACCGCCTTCAGGTCACGAACGGAAGCGAGCCGGCCGAGGCGGAGGAACTCCGAGATTGGGAGAGCATGTCTTTCTTCGTGCGATTCGCTGCCACAACTCTGCGGCAAGCGCTGGAACGGCAGGAGCGGGGAGGGGATACCCAACCAGACGCAGTGTTCGGCGCCAAGGGGACCTGGTTTGAGCTCACAGGCCAGGACCGATGCAACATACATCATCGAGCCACACTGTGTCGGGTGTTGGAGTGCCTGCTCACAGCTCGAACATCCCAACCCGGTCTGGCCGTCAATCCGGTCGATCTATTCGCCGCCGGATGGCCCGATGAGAACGTATCGATCGAGTCGGGCATGAACCGAGTCTACGTCGCGATATCTACACTGCGAAAACTCGGTCTGAGTGGCCAGATCCTCAAGCGAGAGGGTGGCTATCTAATCGATCCAGACTCGGTTGTGAGGGTACAGGACGAGTAGGAGGTCCAGATTGGCACGGAAATCGAGAGCGTTTGGGTTCGGCCTTCTCTGCTTTGCCTGTGTGAGCCTGCTTGCCCTTGCAGTAACCGCCTGCGTAGACCGTGAACTCGGTCTAGGCTCGGTCTGTGAAGACGCCCAGTTGGATTGCGAGGCCGACCTGAGTTGCATTTTTCACCAGCCGTTGCCGCCAGCCGGTGAGAGTTGTGGGGGCACGATATACACCTGTACTCGATATTGCACCGCTGACTCAGACTGCGCGGACTTGGGGAGCAACATCATCTGCTCCCGAACTTGTGGCACCACCCGGATCTGCAAATCGGACTGAATCAGGCACACAATCTGTGGCAATTGTTTAACCCGTTTAAGATGCAGTCGTTGCTCAATCGGTCATACTGGCCTTGGGACATGCCTCGTCTCGATTTTCGGGTTGGGTTTCGAGTAGACTGTCACCACTGAGACGCGTGTATTCATCCGCTTTGGAGGCCCTTTGCTTGCAAGGAAGACATTTGTCGGACTCGTGTGCCTGGTGGCTCTGTCATGTAGCGACACCTCTGGGCAATCAGTAGAGCCAGAAGATAGCGACGTTCGCTCAATGCCCGATCGAAGTGTGAACGATTCCCTAGATGAGGTCATACCTGGCGACTTGGCCGATAACGAAGCCGGCACGGAAGACAGTGCGGACACGGTCTCGGACCCGTCAGAAGACGACGAAAGCGAGATGAACGGCGATGCGAGCGACAGCGATGAGGGCTCTGACGACAGCGAAGACGCCGAGGTTATCGAAATCCCCAGCGAGTGTGGCGACGGAATCGAAACCGGCGAGAGCTGCAGCGACGATGATGACTGCGGCAACGACAGTTACTGTGACGGGGACCGTTGTCTCTTCTACGATAGCGGGCGGCGGTGTGGTGCCAGCGACGAGTGTTTGCTCGCTCCCCATAGCGACCCACCGGAGCCGGCAATACAGTGTCGGTACCTGACCCCCGCGCCTACAGATTCCCGACGCACCACCGGTGTCGCGATGACACCGATGGTTGCCGATCTCGACTTGGATGGAACGAGTGAGATTCTGTTTGTCCAAATTGACAACGTGAACAACGGGATGCTCACGGCCATCAACGGCGAAGACTGCTCCCTATTCTGGGAGGCCCCACTCGACTACCCACGGTTTTGGGCAGAATCTCAACTGGCCATCGCTGATTTGAACGGCGATGACCACCCAGACATCGTGGGACGAAGCGCCAGTCATCCGACGGTGGTTGCAGTCGACCACACCGGAGACCTGCTCTGGGTCGCCCACGACGGAGACGAGGAGCTTGGCACGCGCGTCAACTGGGGCGGGGTTTCCATAGCTGACCTCGACTCGGATGGCTCCCCCGAGGTTGTGTTGATCGATGCCAAGAGCGGCATCGACCGGCGTGGAGTCGTTGTGTTACGGGCCGATGGACAGTTGTGGTGGAGCAGGGTGATCGACCCCGTTCATTCTGTTGGGACCTCGCCTGCGATTGCCGACGTTGACGGCGATGATGAACTCGAGATCGTTACCGGCAACCGGATCTTCGGTCCCGACGGGACTGACGAGACACCTGAGGGCTGGCTCGACCTCGATTTGGGCCACGTCGCGATCGCCGACTTCGAGTTGGGAAGTCCGGGCCCGGAGGTGGCAGTCGTGTGGACTCCAACCGCGGTCGGCGTGCCCTCGGGGATTCACGGTGGCGTTCGCGTTCAAACCGTCACTGGGGATGTACTCATGGATATCACCCTGCCTGGATACGGGCAGAGCGGGTCGCCCAGCGTCGCAGACTTCGACGCCGACGGCCAAGCTGAGATTGGTGTCGCCAACGCAGCCTACTATATGGCAATTGATCTGGAGTGTGGGGTTGACGGCTGGGCCGAGCTCGGTTGCGCCGATCGATTCATCAGATGGCAGCGTGCGGTACAGGATGGGAGTGGGTCGACCGCGTCGAGCGCCTTCGATTTTGGCGCCGACGGTCGAAACGAGGTGCTATATGGCGACGAGTGCTATCTCAGAATCATGGACGGGAACAGCGGCGATGTCGTGTCCACTGTCCCGAACCCCTCCGGCACCACGCTGGAGAATCCGATCGTGGCCGACGTCGATGGCGACTTCAACACCGAGTTGGTGCTTCCGAGCTCGGTTGTCGAGGGGATTACCTGTGAGGGGCCGCCGGTCGATTGCAGCGACGAGCTAGGTGACCCCTCGTGTGAACTGGAACCAGTCGTTGCTCATGGGATAACCGTATTGAATAGTCCGCACGATCGTTGGGTCAACAGCCGCGCGATCTGGAATCAGCACGCATACCATATCACCAACATCGACGATGACGGCACGGTCCCTACCGATGAAGAAGACAGTTGGGTCGACTACAACTCGTACAGGCGCAACGACCAGGTACAGGGCAAGGCCCTCGCGGCACCCGACCTAACGGTCCGCATCATCTCTATCGACGAGTCTGACTGCCCCAACACGATGGGTGCAAGCATTCAGGTCGCCAATCGCGGCGCATACCCGGTCGGCCCACGAGTACAGATCGATGTTCAGGTCGACGATGAGTGGGCCTGTACGCTGTGGACGACCACGGCGCTGCGTCCGGAGGAGAGCGAGCTTCTCGATTGTGAGATCGAACAGGGCCCTCGTCGTGGCACTGTTTCGCTGCGCGCTCAGATCGATCTGGACAGGGACGGCGCAAGTCTCAATACCGAATGCGTCGAGGGCAACAACTGGGCCGAAGTTCGCGAGGCCTCCTGCTTCTGACAGGCGATCGGTAATCGCTGTGGCGACAGAAATCCGGCGATACCTTAGGCGCTTAACTGCTCATTCTTCGGCTGGCTCTACGACTGGGTCGCCGGCCAGAGCCGACTCCAGGAAATCGAAGAGCCGCTTCCGAATCGCGGTGTTCTGGTAGACCATGTAGTGCCCGTCTTCGGGGAATTGCAGCAGCGCTCCCGTCGCCTGACCATCCGCCAGATTACCGGAGGCGGGGAGGGCGACCGAGTCAATCCCCTGGAGTATGAGGCCCTCGATCTCTCGTTCGACAGGTTCCCCGATCGGGAGCCCCATCGCTGATGCGAGTGCTTCGATTGACGGCGGGGGCGTGAGCGGATCAAGAAAACCCTCTATCATCAATACACTATGCGGAGATCCGTCTACTGGTTCGAGAAAAACCTTGGGTGCACCGTGTAGTGGATCGGCTGGATCGGTGAGGGGCTGAATGACGACCGAAACCGCCGGATGATAGCGATCGAACTCTTCGATGCCCCCCGAGATACCGAGAGCCAGTTCGACTGCCTGAGCTACGTCAAAGTCGGGTAGATCTAGCTCAAACAGCGTGATTGCGGCGCCTCCACCGCCTTCGGATAGGACCGCAGGGTGAATCGTGGGCTCGACAGCCAGCAAGAGGGCTCCGATCTGAGCTCCTTCGCTGTGCCCCATGAAGGCTACTCGTTCTCCGTCCAGCCGAATCTCGTCCCCACCAGTGATCTCCGAGTCGATTCTGAACTCCGATCGCACCAGTCGGAGGGCCCGAATGGTGTCGAACACACCCTGGCGGAGTATTTCGCGGCCGGCGGCGATGTTCGAGATCGTCAGCTGAAGGATGAGGTCTCGGTCGCCCAAATTGGTGGGGTTCCGGTCTCCTTGGAGGGGCGGGTTGATTCCGAGGACCGCAATACCTCGTGTAGCCATTGGGCCTGCGGCTACGCGGATGAAGCCGGAGTAATCCTCGCCCAAACCATGGCTGTACAACACGACGGGCCAGCCTGCTTCGGGCATCTCCCCCGGAGGAACCGACAATGCGAACGTGAGCTCGACATCGCTGCGGGAGGTCGGCTCCCCAGTGGCATCGGCTGAGATGATACCCTCGCCCAGCTCCAAATAGGGCGCTTGTCCCCCAAAAAATTCTTCTGAATCGAAAACGCCCTCGAACACTAGATAGCGGCCTGAATTGGGCTCACGCTCAGTGTTTCTGAAAACGCCCTCCGCAGTCGGGGGTTCGAGTTCGGAGCCCATCCAATCGCGAATGGCCGCCAGTTCTGCCATGGGATCCGAGGTTGTAAAAACCGTGGCCGCGAGGATCGAGTCGACGGGATAGTCTTGGTCAGACAGGGTCGCGACTAGGTCCTCGAAGTACGGGGGAGCCTCCTCACTGGTGGTGTATTCGGCCAGAGCCGCAATCTCGGAGGGCGCCTCGAGAGCGGTTTCCCCAGGACCTGTCACGCTGTCCGTCAAAACGGCCGCGTAGGTGGTACTAACACGCATTGGGAACTCGTAGAGCGGGTGAATCGTGACAGTCATCGCCGGGCGGTACAGACCCTCGTCCTCGTTGTAATCGACCAACACCGGCAGTCGTTCGCCGAAGGTGGGCGACTCGGGGGTGATGTCGAGGATGAAGGCGCTGGCGTCGATTTCGAGACTCTCGTCGACGGTGGTCGGAAGAGTTTCCGGGTCGATGGTTTCTTCAAAACTGAAGTACACCGTGCTGAGTGGGCTAAAGCCCTGGGGACCGTTCTCGATCACCTCGATAGCAGGTGTAATGAGATCGAGAATGGCATAGTCGGTGGGAAACCCGGACAAATCGGGGGTCCCGCGCTCCGTTACTCGCAGATCACTGGGAAATGGATAGCTGAAAAAGTCGTCACTCGACGCCGCTAAGTCCCAGCGAAGCGAGCCGTTCGTCATCTCGGGCATGTCCGGTTCTTCGGACCCGTCGCTGCTGGCCAGCTCTGGTTCGTTGGTATCGGTTTCGTCGGGTGTGGTGTCCGCGACCGACTCATCGACCGGGGCGTCGTCGCTGCAGGCGAGAGAAAAGAGGAGCGTGAGTATCAGAAGACTCTGATATCGAGGCATTTTCACGATAGCACCGCCTGGACTGACCGTGTTTCGTTGTTGCTGCCCCCGCAGATTGGCCCATGTCCGAGTGGGGAATTACCAGGAAGGTGGAGATCGGTCAATCGATGGACTGAATCCAGGCTTGCTGAACGGCATAGGTCGAGATTCCCAGCTCCGCCCGGAACGCTTGCTCGACGTCTGTGGCCGTATAGATCGCTTTGACCGTATCGAGTCCATGGGTGGCGATAAGATACCGCACGAAGTGGCCGGAGACTGGATAACTCACGCGTTGGTCAATCGACCAGAAATCGCTGATGAGTGTCTGCAGGTAGGGCAGGGTCCCCGCGGCTTTGTGGGCGCTGGCAATCTGTTCGAGGGTCTGTCCCCACCAAGGGCCGGTCACGTGGACAGCGAGCCCTTCGCCGAACAACTCGCTGCCGGCCTCACCGATTTGGTGCCAAGCGACCACGTGAACATCCTCGTGTGGCCCGATTGCCTGCAGTTGGTCACTATAGATCGCGTGCACCTCGTAGTTGAGTGGATTCGAGTGGGCGTTCCCCGCGTCGCCAGTGACTCGTTCCTTGGTCTCGCTATCCGGGTAGTAGAACGTCTGGATGGTGTGCTCGATAGCAGGCACTTCGAGAGCACTCAAGACCTCTCCGTAGTCACGCGTCAGAGCCGCCACGAGGGCAGTGGAGTCTCTCTCGGCCGCGGAACCTGCCCCGTAGTGGAGCAAATGGGTGTCGCCGGCAGACGTTTCAGTCGAGGCGAGATAAAGTTCCCATTCGGCCCGGTAGTCAGAGGCCCAGTCTCCAACGAACAGCCAGCGGTCGGCGCCGCGACACAGTGAGCCCTCTTGCTGCACCGTGCTCCGGCCTCGGGTTGTGTAGAAGTCGAGCGACCCCGTCGAAATCGTGAAGGTCGAGAAAGCACCAGCGAACGAGTTTCCGACATGAAGTCTCACCCTGTGGCTTGGCGAGAACGGACTCGGATGAACCAGGGCGATGCCATTCCCCGGCTCATCGTAGCGGTAGCCCCCGAATGTGAAACCTCCCTCTTCAAACCAGACCGGTAGTATGCCGTTCAGCTCGACAAGAAGAGGAATAGACTCGGGTGTTCCAACAATGAACAGGTCACGATTGCGGTCCGATTCGCGAAAATCAGACCAAGCCCGCAGCTCCAGGCCTGGGTAGAACTGGGACAGCCACTCGGCGTTGGCCTGCTCCCGGTCAGAATCGCCGTGCACGAGCAGGGCGCCCTGCCAATCACCGAGTCCGGGTGATGGGAGAGAGGCACACTCCGATGTCACGCCCCAGCTGAGTCCAGGTCTGCCGATGGGTGGCAGTGTTTCTTCGTTTGAGCTTAGATCCTGGGTTTGATTCTCGGATCCACATTGGCAAGCACCCGCACCGAGCGCGAGCGACAACAGCACGAGCAAGTGGGGACTGACTCGTGGCGCCGGGCTACTCGTACTCTTCCCTTTTTTGAACATGACCATAGCGATGACTCTCCCTTATCTCCTACGTGATGTACACATCCCGGTTTGTGCTTTAGCGAATTCCATGCCGCTCACGGAGTGTGGCGCTTCGCGTCGTTTACAACCCCGTCGGTTCTCCGTGAATTACCGCTTATGGTGCGTTTTGCCGAGGCAGCCTCTAGTTTCAGGCAATTAATAATAGGGCTGGCTATTGTTGTCCTCGCCGGGTACAAACGGTGGCCGGGGTGTCGAAGGCTCCGCCAGTTAGGCGAGACCAAGTCACCGGAGGAGGATGTTTTGGCTGAAGAGTCCTTAGTCGGAAAGGATCTCGATGGATGGTGTAATCCCTGCGGGCTGATGCTTGCCCACGTCGTCATCGCACTCAAGAATGATAAACCGTACAGAGTTCAGTGTAAGACCTGTGAACACAAGCACGTGCACAGGGCCGCCAAGCCCGGGACAAAGAAGCCCCGAGCCAAAAAGCCGCCGAAACCTACTGAGTACGAGTTGATCATGGCCAAGCGAGACGCAGACACTGCGGTCGCTTATAGCGCGAAAGACGACTACGATCCTGATCAACTGATCTCTCATCCTACGTTGGGAGTTGGCCTCGTCACGAACCGCAAGGGGCCAGGCAAGATGGAAGTGCTATTCGCTGGCGGACAGAAGTTGCTGCTCTGCAACCGCTAGAGCCCTCTTCGAGAGGCCAAAAGTGAGCCGCGCTTTTGGATACAGAACGACCATTTCAACTGCACTCGCTTCTCGATATCGCCGAGCAACAGGCGAACTGGGAGCAGCTCGACGACTTCCTCGCTAAGCTGTCGGCCGAAGCTGCGGGCCTGGGTCCATTCGAAACCGCAGTTCGAGGTGGTGCGTTTGCAGATAGGGTCGGGTTCGCCTTCGTCGCGGGCTACCAGAATGCCTTGAGATCAATTACCGGAGCTAGCGCCGCCGAGCGCCTCTGTCTGTCGGTGACGGAGGAGGGTGGTGGTCACCCCAAAGCAATCAAAGCCGCACTTTCGGCCGGTGAGTCAGGGTTTTGGCTCAGCGGAAAGAAAAAGTGGGCGACCATGGCGGGTTTCTCCGACCATATCCTAGTGGCCGCTTCCGTTGGCTCCAACGGTTCCAGGAACCAAATTCGAATCGCCAAAGTCGCCAGGAATAGCTCGGGACTCACCATCGAACAGATGCCCGACACACCCTTCGCCCCCGAGATCAAGCACTTCAAATTGACCTTCGACGCCGTACCTGTGGCGAATGAGGCTGTGTTTGCGGGGGATGGCTATATTCAGTTGATCAAACCGTTCCGAACCGTCGAGGACACCTTCGTCTTTGCGGCACTGATCGCCTACATGCTGCGCCTGTCCCGCTCGGCTGGCTGGGGGGCAGCAGTTTCCGCCGAGCTGCTGAGTCTCTTGGGTAACTTGGAAAGGGTGTCTCAGAGCCCTCCGCTGAGCCCGGAAACGCACGTGATTCTTCATGGTGCCATACAAGCAGCCCATCGGCTGATGGACACCCTGGATATGAGTGCGCTTCCCGAGGAGGCCAAAGCGCGCTGGGAACGCGATCGTGGGCTCACGCAGATCGCATCGCGTGCTCGGGGACTCCGGTTCGAGAAAGCGTGGCAGGCGCTCTCGAAATCAGAGGCAGCAAGCTAGACCAGCTACTCGCACGACACGTCGGCGTCGACAATGACGTAGTGATAGTCAGAGTAAATCGGTGCCGTCTCATCTCCCATCTCGACCCGAGCTAGGATGTGATACTCAGCGTCGGCGTCTAGGCAGTCAGATACGAAACTCAGTTCGTGCACGCCTGGTTCGATGTCCACTTCGGTGCCGGGCAGAACAGTCCAGGAATCGTCGATCACGAATTCCTCGCTGCGCGGTTTCACGATCAACGACACGGTGGCCGGAAGCGAATTGTGGACCGTCGCCTGGGCGGTCACGGGATTGACGTTGTCGGGGAGGTTTCGCATCGAAGCGAAGCCCCACGGATTCTGAGCCAGCAAGGCGAAGCCTTCCGAGAGGTCCTGAGCTACCGAGGACGACCTGTCATAGGTTCCGAACGCGGCGATGTAGCGAATCCCTGTGTCGGGGTCGTCGACGTACTGTAAATCGAGGGCGTAGTTGGTCACCCGACCCGCTTTGTGGTAGTAGACCGCGTTCGGAAAGACCCGCTGGATGCGACTCAAGTACATGTGATCTCGGGTGCGCAGTACATCCGCCGGCCCGCCGTAGCGATACCAATCCACATCATCGGGCCGAATATCGAACTGCAACTCCGCTGCGAGCTGTTCGTGGAACATGATTCGCCGCATGTGCTCGACCATGTCCTGAGTGGGGCTGCAGTTGGCGATGTGGTCGCCGTTATAAATCGTGCAACCAACCCGGTCGCTGTAGGACGTACCGTCCCCCACGTGCTCTCGCTGCACGTCCCGCTCGCCCTCACTGACGACGATTCGCTGTGCTTGGGTGAGACGGTAGCGATGGTGTCGATCGTCGACGTATCCGGTCATCAATGCGGTGGCGGTGAAACCGTTGTCCTCAGTGAAGAAGTCGGTGTTGAGCCATTCCACCCCACAGAATCTGAGGAGGAGGGTGTAGTCGCTGTTCGACGAGTGGTCGAAGACGTCTTCAATCATTTGCCGGAACGACACTGTGGTGTCCTCGACCCAAGTGGAGCCCTCCTGGTGGTAGAAGGTCGCTTCGGCCTCGATCGAGAAGTCCATTTCGTTGAGCAGCTCCAGGGCCGCGGTGGCGGTGTAGATTTTGATTACACTGGCTGGCCAGAAGTCCACTTGTGACCCTGTGTCAGCGTAGTCGACGTGGTGAAACACGGCCTCGGAATCCGGTTCTCCCGTAATATAGATGAAGCTGGCCCACGCCGGCGTAGTTCCTCGGATGCTGTCGACCAAGTCGTCAAAGAAGGAGAAGGTGGGGGCTGCGGGCAACGGGTCTTCAACCAGGTCTGGCTCCTCAGTCCCGTCGGCAGCGGACGAGTCGGTGTCGGCCTCAGCATCGTCGTCCTGTGTAGAGTCGCCCGGTATGTCATTCTCGACGGAGTCTGGTTCGAGTCGGGTGTCCTCGGGTGACATATCGGGAGAAGCGGCGTCGTTTGTTGAGGACAGGTCAGCGCTGGAATCGGCCCGACCGGCGTCCGCTGACTCAGTGTCTTGGTTTGAGACGTCATTGAGAGGGCTGTCTACCGAACAGCCAATGGTGAGTAGGGCGATGAGACCAACACACAAACGTGTCATAAAACCTACCGCTTGTTCCGAGTCTCAGTAACCGCCGCGTGGAAATCTAACTGACTGACGAGTCAGGCGCAAGTGTAAACTCGTAAGAGAGGCACCGACCCATTTGGACCGCCCGAGGCCAGTGGGGCTCATTGCGGTCACGAGCAGGAATGTGTTAGCTCAAACGAGAAGCATGAGGTCCATCTTGACTGACCAGGCCGACAAACAATGCCGCTGTGGCCACTCGCGTGAACACCGAATGGTCTCGTTGCAGGCAAAATACTCCTTTTGGAATATGGTGTGGCTGCTCTTTGGCGCGAGTGTCACGCCGCGTGGAATCAGCTGGGTGTGTCGTCTCTGCTCAGAAGTGATCGACAAAACCGACGACCCAGAACAGATCGAGATGCACTACGACCACTAGGACGAAACGAGGGGTGGGTGGGAACAAAGCTCGACAAGGTCCGCAACGTCATCATCGTCTGCACCGATGGCGACTGTCGCACCGCCGGTGCGAAGTCGATTTTCAAGAAGTGCAAACGTCATTTGAAAGATACCAAGCGCCGCAAGACGACCATGCTGGTAGAGTCCAAATGCATCGGTATCTGCGAACGAGGGCCAATCGTCGGGGTGCAACCCGCCAATAAATGGCTGACGAAGGCCGAACCATCCAGTGCGATTGCCTTGATCAACGAGACCCTGCCGGGCGGAAAGTCGTAACCTAGGAGCCTGTCGCGCATAGCGCTCCAGGCTCCGCCATTGGCTTTTAGCGAT
>CAZDBH010000203.1:0-14491 GCA_964503485.1 uncultured Bradymonadales bacterium
CTAGGTCGACCAGTTTGGACGCCTCCTCCCAACTCGGGGGGAGTGGCCCCGCTACCTCCCGGTAGCCGGTGAGGAACTCTTTACGCATCTCCCGTGTTTCGTTTCGGGCCCTCCGCTTTCCCTCGGTTGCATTTCTTTGGTATTCCGTGCAGCCTAGACGCCATATTTCGCCGGCAGACGCACGCTACAGTTGGACTGAACACATCCCCTCATGGCCGCCCCCATCCTCGTTATTGTCATCGGCTTCGGCCTTTTCTGGCTTCTGACACGAAAGCCCAAACCGATCGACCTCAATCGGTTGCTGGATGGGATGGACGAGACCACAGACCTCCTTCTAAAAGCGCAGGAACTCCAGCTCATGCCAAAGCGGGATTTCAAGCCAGACAACTATTCCGAGCTCATCACGCCAGAGGGTCGACGAAGGGCGCTGCAGAAAACGCTAAACGCAGAAGACGACGTGCAGCGGCTGATGGCCGCGGGCGAATTGATGTACAGCCCAGACTCGGACGAAGCGATCGAAGCACTCGACTACGCCCTCGAGATCGAAAGCGAGGTCCTGGTCGGCTATATCGCGAACCACGCCGGCACGCGAATGCAAAGCCGCCTAACGAAGTTGGTTTTGTCATCGGAGACACCAGAGAAGTTTCGAGCCGACGCACTCACCGGACTGCACCCACTTCCGGCGGGTACCGAGACCAGAGAATCGGTCGTCAGTTTGCTGGATCATCCGTCGGCGCGACTACAAACCGAAGTCATCTACTGGCTTGGGAAGTGTGGTGATTCTGAGGCGCTCGCCATCCTGCTCGACCGCGTAGACGAAACGGATGAGCAAACGAAACTGAACGCAATCGGTACGTCGCTCGGTAAAATCGGCGGCTCGGACGCTGAAACCGCTCTCCTGCACCTACTCGAACGCACCGAGTCTTCGATTCCAGTGGTCGTAGCAATCGGCAAGGTTGGTTCCTCTGCCGCACTCGATCGATTGAGGGAGATCAAACGAGATCGCGAGAGATCTCCCGATCCGAAACACGTGAACTTCCATTCCAAGGTGCGAGCGTCCATAAGAAGTATAGAAGGCCGTCTGAAGCAGGCCGAAGGTGGTCTCGCCGTCGATGGTGGCTCAGCCGAGCACGGACAGCTCGCTCTAGAGAACTCAGAGGGCGCCCTCGCGATCAACTCAGGCAGTAGCGAGTATGTGGACTCGCACACGACGCAGAAGGAAGACTAGATATGCACATCAACAACGCTCACTCTTGGTTGGCGTCAATCGTCCGATTGGGTCGAGGAATGATCGCCTCATCGAAAATCACCGAGCCCGAACAGCCAATCGAGCTCTACGAATTCGAGGCCTGCCCGTTCTGTCGCAAGGTCCGAGAGGTGCTGAGCGAAGTGGACATCGACTATGTGTGCTATCCCAGCGGCAAGGGTTCGCGACATCGCGATGTGGTGCGCGAACTGGGCGGTAAGGAGATGTTCCCCTACCTCGTCGATCCGAACACGGGCACCTCGATGTACGAATCGGAAGACATCATCACTTATCTACTGGAAACCTACGGGTCGGGCCGCGCGTCGTCGTCGCGGGCACTGGCGCCGCTCAACACAATAGGTGCTGGCTTGGCCTCCGCGATGAGACCGCGCGGACGACGTGTATCGCCAAAGGTCCGAGAACGACCGACGCCCTCTGAACGCTTGGTCCTATACAATTTCGAGGCCTCCCCTTACTGCAGAAAGGCGCGCGAAGCCCTCTGTGAACTGGATCTGCCTCACCTCGTTCACAACGTCGGGAAGCGGGGTAGACGACGCCCCGATCTGGTCGCGTTGGGAGGCAAGATGCAGGTGCCATTTCTGGTCGATCCCAACACCGACACGCAGATGTACGAGCGATGACATTGTCGAGTACTTGCACCAGACCTACGGTCAGGCGGCTGCCGCTGGATAGGCTTCAGTCCCCGCGTTGGCGCGCTGGGTGGCGTGAATTCTCGAAGAATGGTATCAGAAGACTTCAACGTGTCTTCGGGGGGAATCGGTATGCAACAGCGCTGCGTTAGTCTCTTTGTCCTGCTTTCTCTAAGCCTTCCATCAACTTTCGTTTGGGCAGCCGACAATACCCCCTGGGAAGCCTGTCAGGAACATCTCGCTGTGGCTGAAATGGATCGCATGCTTGCCTTCCGTACCTGTTTCGAGAGCACGGCCGACAGTATCACAGCCGAATTCGACGAAGTGGTTCGTGGGTTGACCGAGACTCGGCAGTTTTACACCGAAATGACGAGGGCCGACGGCAACTACTATCTGATTGCTGCTGCCAGCTGCCAGCTGGAACGGGACGCCCGTCACGTGTTGGAGGCTCAAGCGCTGCGCCTCGACAGTGGGATTCGGACACTGAGAGCGCTGCTCGAACTGACGGGCAGATACCCGGCCCAGGCTGACCGGCTCACGTTGTGGGCGACTGAGCACAGCATGGTCAACCACGCCACGCCCATGGTGGTAACACTCAACGAAGGCGTCGACCAAGCCGAGTACGAGCGGTGATAGCCGGTAGCCAGGACACCCTCAACGACGTACGCGCCACCGACGTCGAGAACCGATGTGGCTCTGCCGAGCCCCTACCCGATGACCCATCAGACTCGCCCCTCACAGGGAACAACTCTGGACACGACAGTCGGGCCGGTTTCACGTTCACCTATTCTGAAGACGAATACGGTCATCGCTACGAGAATCTACTCCTCAACGGCGAGGCGATCAGCGCCTGCCGCTACGAAGACAACTGTAGCGATGGCAGCGCGGCCGGCGAAGAAGTTTGCAAACGGTTGGGGCACGAAACCGAGGTCGGCACAGGTCTGCGGTCTCACGGTGACGTCGAGACGGTCAATCTCTTCAGAGAGCAGACTCGCCCAAGTGGGTCCGCCGTCCTCACACTCGTGGTGTGTCGCTAAGTCCTCCAGCTCCCCAATAGAACGGGCCACCTGTCAACTTCAGTTCACACACGCCAGTAGACGTTTCGCTCCCGTTCCATGAGGCGGGCTCCGATCAACTCTCGACGCAGTGTCGCCGTATCCGGGTGGAGTTCCGCGATGATCGCATTCAACTCGGCCTCAGGATAGCGCCGGTCCCACTCGAAAAGTTCCAGGATATGATTGAGAATCACGGCCCGCTTTTTGTGTTGAGAGGGAATCTGTACCAGCTTACCGTCTTTGATGAAGGCCTTGAGCACCTTCCGTTCGAAGGAACCGACCTTGTCAGCACCACCGGCACTGACGATCGCCTCGGTCTGAAGAACCTCTTTGCTCAGGAACCGGAGCCCATGCTCGTCTAGCTTGTAGTAGCGCGATGTCCCCTCCGCTCTGACCGAGACCAGATTCAGACTCTTGAGGCGTTTCAGATGATGCGAAACCGTGGGAGCGCGTAGCTCCAACATCGTCGCGATCTCCTCTACGGTTCGCTCCTGCTGGGCAAGCAGACCGATGATTTGCAGGCGACTGGCATCAGCCAACGCCTTGAAAAAGTCGACGAGTACTTCGAGTGTTTCGGGTGGCATGGTCAGTCTCCATTCATTGGGAATACTTAATTAGACGTTTGTCTATTTAGATGAATGTCTAATTAAAGTCAAGGAGTTCTGTGGCCCCTAATGTTCCTGCCATTCATCTACGCCAGCCTGACTGTCGTGAGTGCCTGCCTGGGCACGAACTTCTGGGTCGCAGCGGCCGCAGTCTCTTCGGTCGCCGTGGGCGTTCTGGTCCTGGGTCTGGGTCATATGACTCGGCTGATCTGGTGATCGGTGCAGTTCTGGGTGTCGAGCCGGTGGCGGTGGGGGAAACGAATCGAAGTGACTAGCCGACCCTACGTGGATTGGGGGGCGGCAGTCACTAAAACCAATAAATTTAAGTCACTTAGCAAAGTCAGCTAGTCACTTCGATTCACCGACACGTTCGGTAACGAATTTTGCTGCCAGCGATGTAGCGTCATTGGCTGCAACAGAAGCGGAAAGTGTAAGAGTTCAGCTTCGGTTCGTCACACTCGGGAAGAGCCGTTGGCTTCCTCCGTCGCGTCGATGCTGAACCCTAACGCAATGGCTGTGCCAATATGTGATGGGAATGTCTAAGCTGCTTGTATTGCTGGGTAAATAATCCAAACCAAAGTTGGTCTGCCCGAGAGAAGTCCCTTCGGGGTGGGGTCGTTAGACCCCGTTGGTTGGGGTTAGGTTGTCCTTTGGTGGGGTCAGTTGACACCAGCGATCTGAAATCATGCCAACGAGCATCACCAAAGCCAACACGACCCTGGCGTTCAGTGCTTTGTCTCAATCCTGCCTAGCCGTTCTGCGCCTCTGCCTTTGTGTTGAATCGAGATGCGGCAAGGCCTCGGGCTTAAGGCGATATTCACCTCGCCTGTCGCCAAGAGCCGCAATAACGTCGTTTCGGGGTTTTAAAACCAATAACTCCTATATGAACCCTTGACCATCTATAGGTGAGACACTAAAGTTCGAACGAACGTTCGAACGGGAAGATCATGACACCACTTGCGACAGCACGAAATCGAACTCCAACCTTCGACAACAAGCTGCTTCACTTGCTCGATGCATCGGCGCGAGTCTTCTCAGATGTAGGGTACGGCAAAGCGTCGATGCGACGCGTTGCGGCCGAGGCTGAGGTCAGTTTGGCCGGGATTTACCACTATGTGGCCGGCAAAGATGAGCTGTTGTATTGGATTCAATACCACACGTTCGACTCACTCCTCGAGGGCTTGGTCGCCAGCATCGACGGCATAACCGACCCGCGTGAACGTCTTGCTGCGGCCATCCGAAGTCACGTCCGCCACTTTGGCGAGAACATGGAGGAGCTCAAGGTCTGTGCGCGCGAGCTAGAGACCCTCGAGGGTGAGGCCTACGACGCCGTCTACGAACGTCGTCGCGCCTACTTCGACGCGGTACTCGAGTTGGTCAAAGCGGTACAGCCCGCCGAGGGCGCCCAGCTTGCGCCCTGGCTGGCGACGGCGAACCTCTTCGGCATGCTCAACTGGTTCTACCAGTGGTACGACGCCGAGCGCAGCCCGGTCAGCTTGGACGATCTCGCAGCGCAACAGACCGCGCTCTTTCTCGATGGATTCACTGCTTCCGGCTCTACTGCCGACGACGATAGAGGCAACCAATGAGGTACGCAGAGACAGGGTTCAATCTCGAGATCAATCTCACTCGCGGAAGCATCGAACGTGTGCCCACGGACCCGAGCCTTACCGAACTTCATCTTGGTGGCCTCGGCACCAACGCCAAAATGCTGTGGGACCTGATTCCGCCCGAGGTTCAGGCCTTCGATGAAGAGAACGTACTCGTGTTTGGAACCGGTCTGCTGGCCGGGACTCCGGCACCCGGAACCAACCGTACCGTCGTCTCTGCAATATCCCCACAAACAGGGCTGTTTGCGTTCTCGATGATGGGGGGGTTCTGGGGACCCGAGCTGAAACACGCCGGGTACGACAAGATCATCATTCGCGGTAAGTCGCCAGACCTCGTCTACATCTGGATCCACGACGACAAGGTCGAGATTCGAGACGCATCCATTTACACGGGTATGGGCACCCTCGAGACTCAAGAGTTGATCAAGCAGGAGCTCGAGGAGCCGGGCGCCGCGGTGGCGTCGATCGGAATGGCGGGCGAGAGCAAGGTGCTGTTCGCATCCATCGAGCAGGGTCGTTCTAGCGCCAGCCGACTCGGTATGGGCGCCGTGATGGGCGACAAGAACCTCAAGGCGATCGCCGTCCGCGGAACCAAAGACCTCAACATCGCAAAACCACTAGAGTTTTTGCAGCTCTGCAACGAGTCGCTGCAATACATCAAAAAGCGCGAGAAGAACCCGATCGAAGGCGTCATGCCCATCCTTGCCGGGCTCGGCTCACCACAAGAAATGCAGGTGCACGACGAGAAGTGGCACACAGAGAACTTCATGTGGGGCAATGCCCGTACCCGCAGAAAGGGGTTTTGGACCGAAGAAATCGCCGCCACATGGACCAACACCATGGAGACGATGCGCACTCGGTTGCTGAGCTGCCACAACTGTCCGATGAAATGCGGCGCATCGATCGCTGTCGATACCCGGTTCTGCTCATATATGATGAAGTGCTTCTCGAAGCTCACCTACACAATGGGAGCCTACTCCGACCTGGATTTCGGACTGCGAATCGCCCAAAAAGCCACCGAACATGGCGTGGACGCATTCACAGCCCCGCAAACCATGGCGTTCGCCATCGAGTTGCTCGACGCGGGCATACTCAGCGACGACGATTTTCCCGACATGCCGCCCGACAGCGAAGGCCGCTTCTACTACCTGCTCGACAAGATCGTGAAACGCGAGGGTATCGGCGACATCTTGGCTGACGGTACCCACTGGGCCGCCGAGAAGATCGGGAACGGCGCCGAAGCATTCGCCCACAACAACATCAGAAAGCACGAGCAGTTGCCCTTGAAACTCGGAATGCTCAACCCGATGTACTTTCTGATGTACGCCACCGGTGAGAAGGCGAGCATCACCCAAATCGAGGGCAACTTCCCACAGGCACCGTTCGCCACCCGAGAAGAGCGAGAGGCTTTCTGCGAAGATTGGCCACACGTTCCCGACGAACGCTTCAAAGAGTGGTTCATCGAGTGGGAGTTGCGCGGCGAGAAATCCATCCCCTTTTACCCGGGCATTGATGCCAGCTGCGAGCTGGTGCACTGGCAAGAGCAAATGCACTACATCGACGACAGCACCGGGATGTGCGCCGGGTTGTCTTCATTCCCGCTCAAACCCCCATTTCACATCCACAACTTACCCAAGGTCATCTCGGCGGCGACCGGGCTGGATATCGACGAGGAAACGCTCGTTCATCTCACCAAACGGAACCGCAACCTGGTCAGGGCCAACAACCTGCGCCGCGGCCTTCGACGACCCGATGAAAAACCACCAGAAAATCACTGGCGGCGACGATACCCCGAACTCGAACAACAGTTGCTCGACGCCTACTACAAGTTCAAAGGCTGGAACAACGAAGGCATCCCAACCCGTGAGACCCTGGAAGATCTCGACCTGGGCTACGTAGCCGACGACTTCGAGGAGCGCGGTATTCTGAAAGCTGGCGGCGGCCGCAAGGCCCATCAGCCACAGCAGGGGGCAAGCGCACCGTGAAGCCTCAAACCAGAACCAAAATCGTCAAGTCGATCCGAATCGACGTCAACAAATGTAACGGCTGCCGGGCCTGTGAGGTGATCTGTTCGTCATTTCATGCAGCGCCGCGCTACAGTGGAGTCAACCCGGCCCGCGCACGAATTCGCGTGATTCGCGACCCATTGCAAGACATCTATCTGCCCGTCTACGCGGGCGAGTACACAGCCGCCGAATGCGCCGGGCGGGACAAGTACGTGATCGACGGCCGAGAATTCGATGAGTGCGCATTCTGCCGGGCAGCTTGCCCCTCGCGAGACCTCTTCAAAGAGCCTGACTCCGATCTGCCGTTAAAATGCGACATGTGCGAATCGGACCCAACCGTGACCGAGCCCTGGTGTGTTCAGTGGTGTCTGGCCGACGCGCTCGTCTACGAGGAGCGCGAAGAAGAGGTACCGATCGAAGAGCCCGTCGAAGACCTCGATGTGGGCCTCGAAGCGCTCGCCAACAAACACGGTTGGGCCAAACTGCTCGACGCGATCAATCGCAAAGCGGACAAGGACTGAGCGCATGGAGACTATCGCGCCCATTCAAGAGATCGTCGATGAAATCAAGGCCGCCGGTGGCGACGCCTACAAGTACTGCTACCAATGCGGGAAATGCGACGTGGTCTGTCCCTGGAACAAGGTGACGAACTTCAGCATCCGCAAGATTATTCGACAGGCCACCTTCGGTGTACCCGAAATCGAAAGCGAAGACATGTGGCGCTGCACGACCTGCGGCATGTGCCCATCCGAGTGCCCAAGAGGCGTCGATCAGATCGCAGTGGGCATGTCGCTTCGCCGCATCGCGACCGAATATCAGGTGTTTCCAACGGCAGTGCGCGGGGTTCGAGCCGCCGCAGGAAGCCTTATCAGTGACGGAAACCCAATCGGCGGCGAGCGCGAGAACCGCGGTGCCTGGGCTGCCGATCTGTCGGTCAAACCCTTCGCCGAGGGCATGGAGGTCCTCTACTTCGTCGGCTGCTACCTCAGCTACGACCCGCGCATGAAAAAGGTCGCGGTCGCCACAGTCGACTTGCTGAAGCGAGCCGGAGTCGATTTCGGCATTCTCGGTGAGAAGGAAAACTGCTGCGGCGAGAGCATCCGCAAAACAGGCAACGAGAAGACCTTCAGGACCCTCGCCAAGGAGAACATCAAGACCTTCATCGATCAGGGCGTGAAGCGCATCTTGGTTTCCTCACCACACTGTTATCACACGCTGGTGAACGAATACCCGGAGTTCATGGTGAGCTTCGAGGTGGTTCATATCACTGAATACCTCGCCGAGCTTGTCGAAGCCGGACGCCTCGAACTCAACGGAAGCTTCTCGAAGAAGGTCACCTTCCACGACCCCTGCTACCTGGGCCGACACAACGGCATCTTCGAACAGCCTCGCGACCTCTTGAACAAGCTGCAGGGCCTAGAGCTTCGCGAGATGTCGGAGTGTCGCGACAAGAGTCTTTGCTGCGGTGGCGGTGGCGGCCGAATCTGGATGGACACACCCAAAGGCGAACGCCTGTCAGACGTCAGGATGGACCAAGCCAAGGAAGTGGGCGCCGAGGTGTTGGTCACGTCGTGTCCGTACTGCATCAGCAACTTCGAGGAGAGCGCGCTCTCGCTGGCTGAAGACGAGAACCTGGTCGTCAAAGACCTGGTTGAAGTTCTGCACGAGGCGCTCTGTTCCGCGGAGGTGGCGCCATGAGAAGCAGTGACGCCACTTTCGGCGACGTCATGATCGTCGGTGCCGGGATCAGTGGGATTCAGGCCGCACTCGACATGGCGACTTCTGGATACAAGGTCTATTTGATCGAGAAGGCGCCGACCATTGGCGGAAAGATGTCGCAACTCGACAAGACTTTTCCGACCAATGACTGCTCGATGTGCATCGAGTCGCCCAAGTTCATTGAATGCGACCGCCATCCGAATATCGAGATTCTGACCTATACCGAGGTCGATGAGGTCGTGGGTAGCGCGGGGGACTTCACCGTCACGCTCACACGCAAACCCAGGTACGTCAAAGAGGAGCTGTGCACCGGCTGCACGACCTGCGTCGAGTACTGTCCGGTCAACATCCCCGACCCGTTCAATCAAGACCTGTCTGAGAACAAGGCCGTTCACATCTACTTCTCGCAGGCCGTTCCACTGGTCCCCTACATCGACGAAAAATGCCTCTATCTCGAAGACGAGAAGTGCTCAATTTGCGTCGGAGCCTGTAAGAACGGCGCCATCGACTTGCATCAGCTGCCTGAAGAGATCGAGATCAAGGTCGGTGCGATCATCCTGTCACCGGGATACACCCCATACGATCCCAAACCGCGGGGCGACTACGGCTACGGCACGATCGAGAACGTGGTCACCAGTATGGACTTCGAGCGTCTGCTCTGCGCCACCGGCCCACACGAGGGTGAGGTGCTGCGTCCGTCTGACCACAAGCACGCCCACAAGATCGCATGGATTCACTGTGTTGGTTCTCGGCAGGTCACGGAAGGTGCCAACACATACTGCTCGTCGGTTTGCTGCTCGTACATCCAAAAACAGGTGATTCTGGCAAAAGAGCACAGCGCCGACACCGAGGCGACCATCTTTCACAACGATATTCGGTCATACGGCAAAGACTTCGAGCGCTTCTATCAGCGGGCCGAGCAGTTGCCGGGGGTCGAGTTTATTCGCAGCTACGTGTCGATCGGTAAAGAGATCGAGTCGAGTAAGAACGTCACCATCCGCTACGCCACTGAGGGCGACGGCGTAAAGGAAGAAGAGTTCGATCTGGTCGTGCTCGGTGTTGGCTTGAGTCCACCCCGCGACAATCAGCGGCTCGCCGAACAGTTTGGCATTGAACTCAATCACCATGGATTCTGCCAAACCAATCCTACGAATCCCATCGAGACGACACGCCCCGGTGTTTTCGTCAGCGGCGCCTTCACGGGGCCAATGGACATTCCCGAGTCAGTCGTTACGGCGAGCGGAGCGGCAGCCCAAGCCGGCGCCTTGCTCAACTACCGTCGCGGTGAGATGGCCAAAGAGCGTGTCTATCCGCCCGAGCGCGATGTCTCCGAAGAAGAATTGCGGGTCGGCGTATTTGCCTGCCACTGCGGGGCCAATATCGGCAGAACCGTCGATATTCCGTCGTTGGTCGACTACGCCCAGGAGCTGGACAACGTGGCCCACGCCGAGGACGGGCTCTTCATCTGCTCTACCGACGCGGCGGCGCAGATATCGAAGACGATCGAAGAGAAGCAACTCAACCGTGTGGTTGTCGCGGCCTGCACGCCGAGAACTCACGAGCCGTTGTTCAGAGACACGCTCCGAGAAGGTGGGCTCAACCAGTACTTCTTCGACATGGCCAACATCCGCGAGCACTGCTCGTGGGTTCACACCAAGCAGAAAGAAGAAGCGACCGCCAAGGCCAAAGACATTGTGCGCATGTCCGTGGCTCGAACCACCCAACTCGAGCCGCTGAACGAGTACGAGTTGCCCGTCACCAAGCGCGCCCTAGTCGTGGGCGGTGGTTTGGCCGGTCTGACAAGTGCACTGAGTGTAGCCAACCAAGGTTTCGAGGTCGTTCTGGTCGAGAAAGACAAGGACTTGGGAGGGATGGCGCGCCGCGTTCATCGCACGCTCGACGGCTTGGACGTTCAGGAGACACTGGTCAGTCTGGTCAAAAAGGTCTACCGCCACCAGCTGATTCAAGTCTGCCACAGTGCGACCATCACCGACGTCTCGGGCTACGTGGGCAACTTCGTGACAACAATCGAGTATGAGGGACGGGTCAGACAGGTTGAGCACGGCGTGGCCGTCCTGGCCACCGGAGCCGCTGAGCACAAACCAACCGAGTTCCTCTACGGCGAGGACGAAAGGGTGCTCACCCAGCTCGAGTTGGAGGGGCAAATCGCTTTCGGAGACGAACGCCTGAGCCAAACCAAATCACTTGCGATGATTCAATGCGTTGGCTGTAGAAACGACGACAGGAACTACTGTTCTCGAATCTGTTGTAGCCAAGCCATCAAGAACGCACTTCATCTCAAAGAGCGCGACCCAGAGACCGAACTTACCGTCTTCTTCAGGGACATGAGGACCTACGGATACAGTGAAGACTACTACCGAGAGGCAGCCGAAAAGGGCGTTCGATTCGTGCGCTACGAGCCGGACGAGCAGCCGAAGGTCGAAGCCGTCAAAGAGCGGGGAAAAGAGGTCCTTCGCATAACAACCCCCGACCCAATCCTCGGCCACAACCTCGCAATCGACGCCGACATGCTGGTTCTATCCGCTGCCGTCGTTCCTTCAGAGGGCAGCGACGAGGCAGCCTCACTCTTCAAGGTTGCCAAGAATCCAGACGGGTTCTTTCAGGAAGCTCACGTGAAGCTGCGACCCGTCGACGCGGGCGCTGACGGCATCTTCCTGTGCGGTAACGCCCACTATCCGAAGCATTTCGGCGAAACGATCAGCTCGGCGTACGGCGCAGCCGGTCGAGCGGTGAGCCTGCTCAGCCAGGATACCGTGACGGCGTCGGGCTCTGTTTGCCGAGTCGCGGAGGTCGACTGCATCTCGTGCGGCGCCTGCGTAACAGCATGCACCTACGGCGCGGTCCAGATGAAAGACACACCCCTCGGTAAGAAGGCCGAGGTGAACCCAGTTCTTTGCAAAGGCGATGGCCTCTGTTGTGCGAAATGCCCGACGGCCGCCATCGTCCTCGATCACTACACCGATGAGGCGATCTTCAGCCAGATTGATGCCGCCTTTTCATTTTGAGAGATGTGACGTGAGCCAAGCTCGAACCGAGCCAAAGAAGCCAACCGGACTCAAACCCAAGCTGAAAGTCATCGGCTTTCTGTGCAACTGGTGAGCGTACTCGGCAGCAGACCTCGCTGGAGTTTCCAGACGACAATACACAGCTGAAATCAAGTACATCCGGCTCATGTGCACCGGCAGGGTCGACCTGTCTTTTCCCCTCCGCGCGCTGCTCAACGGCGCAGATGGGGTCTTCATCGGTGGCTGCTGGCCGGGCGAATGTCACTACATCACAGAGGGCAACTACGATGCCCTTGGCAACATGCATCTCTTACAGAAGCTGATGGAGCACATCGGAATCGATAAGAGACGGCTGCGACTCGAATGGATCGCTGCATCCGAAGGCAGCCGCTTCGCTGAGGTCATGGACGGCTTTATCGACGAGCTGACCACACTGGGTCCGCTCGGCGAAGTCGAAGAACTCGACCAATCGGAATTGAAGAACAGGTTGCAGGGGGCAAACAACATGGTCCCCCAACTCAAGCTGTTGGCTCGCGAGAGATTGCAGGTCAAGGTCAAGTCGGTGGAGGCCTACGACGAGCTCTACTCGAATCCCAGGGTCAACAACCTATTGGAAGCGTTCTTCGATGACCCCGCCTCGATCGCTGAGGAACTCCCGGCCTACTGGATTGACCCGGACAAGTGCAAAGCCTGTCTGATCTGTCACAGGAAGTGCCCTGCAACGGCAATCGACGGTGCAAAGAAGACCATCCACGTCATCGACCAGGAGAACTGCACCCACTGCGGCACCTGCTTCTACGTGTGTCCGCCCAAGTTCGACGCGGTGAAAAAGATGGTGGACGAACCGATTCCTGCGGCGTTGGCTGCCGAAGATCGAGTGGTTGTGAAGAAGGCTCGGGCATAGGGCGCGAGCTCGAGGCAAACCCCAAGCTCCTTCTACGAAGGATCAACTGTCCCCCTTTTTGGGGGGACGAGCGTCAGCGAGAGGTAACCCCGAAGCCTCTGTTACAGAGGATTTAACAAACCGGGCGTTCACATGTCGGTACTTCCAGTGCAGGGGGTTCTGGAGATGAACAATGTTGGCGCAAAGAATGTGTATTCCTGTTCTGTTTTTGGCGCTGAGCTGTGGTGTAGACAGCTCGAGCGACGATTCGACCACTGACGCTTCGCAAGAGACCGCCGAAGTTGACGCAACGCCGGACGTCGAGACCGCCGATACCTCTCGGCCAGAGGACAGCTCTCGAGACGCAGACGTGTCCTCGGATGGTTCGGTCACCGACACCGTTGGCGATACTGCAGAGGATCGGGCAACGCCGATTTACGTCACACTCGCGGGACATATCGAAGCAGTCGATGCCTGGGCCAATTGTCGTCCCTACTCCGGCAATCGCGATGGGCTGATGGCCTTCATGGAGCGCTTTGCCGAGACAGGAGCCAAACTCAACCTACAAATAGACCGCCCATTCCTACTGGGAGCCGGGGCCTGCGAAACGGACGAGATGATTGAAGACTATGCTGGGACCCGCGCTTTCAACGTGGTGGACTATCTAGTCAGGGCCCACGGGGTCGAGATCGACGCTCATCGCAGCGGGGGATACGAGGCTCCTGAGGAGCCCAACTACGCGGATGTTCGGCAGCTGGCTGGTGAGATCACTCGGGGCGTTACCGAAGTGGTGGGTGGATTCATTTGGGACGATCCCGACCAGCTTCCCAGGCTCAATGACGGTGAGACTGGCTACCTGGATGAAACGACCCTGACCTGGTTTCCAGAGATTCTCACGATGGGGGCCGGCTGGGCCCACCATGATGGTGATTTCAGTGATGACGACCGCACCTCCGGAGTCTGGATCCCCGCCGGTCCGCTCGATGACTTCTACACCCACGATTCGGACAGTCGGATGGCCTACGTGGGACCGGGCCTTCACCACTTCAACTGGAACCCAAACCGATGTCAGCACGATTTCGCGACACCCGCCGACTATATCAACGTTTTGCTAGACTACATCGACCAGGGTGTGATCCCGGCAGGAAAGATCTACACCCTCAGCATCGGCGTTCCCCAGGGCGTTCTGTTCGGTGATTTGGAGGAACAAGAGATGCTCTTCGATGCGCTGCAAGAGCTGCAACCGCTCGTGGACGAAGGCAGCGTCATCTTTGCTAGCTACACCGAGGTCGTCGACATCTGGCGGACCGACTACGATGCCGAACCCAACATCTTCACGTTCGATCAGATCGACCCCGACGATTACACCTGTCCTGAATAGGGGCCTCTTCACCCCATCTACCCTGAACTTACCGTCAAAATGAGACTTGCTCGACTTAACCTTCGGGTTGAGCTGGCGGCGAGGTGCTGGGGTTTTGGGTGAACTGAGCGGGTTCTGCTTGAGTATGTGTGCCCGGCCCAGCACCCGCTTGCCAGCCTTACGCCGCTTGCGATTGAGCTCGCGTTCTTTCAAGAAAACCTCCTCACGGAGCAACTCGTCGAACTCTCTGTTGGACAAATTGTCGAATCCAGGCGGTTTGCATATTCCACGGCAAGGTGGTCACTCATTCCACGGCAAAGTGGACACCCAT
>CAZDBH010000204.1:0-14434 GCA_964503485.1 uncultured Bradymonadales bacterium
ATGTCGTCGATGGCGGTGGCGATGTCCTGGCTTCGGGAACCCAAGCTGGCGAGTCCTGGCGAGTCGGTGTTCAGGATCCGCGTGGCGAACCGGGTGACTTGCTCGGCGTGTTGTCTCTTCCCTCAGCAGGGGCTGCCGTCGCCACTTCAGGCGACTACGAGTCGTTCTCTGAAACAACAGGGGAGCGGATACCACACATATTCGACCCCCGGACGGGACAGCCCGCCACCAGCCTGATCGGTGTAACGGTCATAGCACAAGACGCTGCCGGCGCAGATGCGCTGGCCACCGGGCTCTTCGTGCTGGGTCCGCAACTTGCGATGGAGGTCGTCGAAGGACTCGAAGGGGTGGAAGCGATACTCGTTGACGAGAACCGCGAGTCCTATCAGTCGTCAGGGTGCTTCGAATTGTTGTCAGCTGACTAGAAGCGCACCCACACTTCCGTGGAGAGAGGCCGCTGCCAACGCTGCGGTTCATTGAGGACTTGTATGTCCGTTGGCCACTTCGTACCATTCGGCCATGCAAAACATAACGATTCAGACGCTCGGTTGTTTGGCCGTTGTCTTCGGCCTGGCTTCGTGTTCATCGGACGAGAGCAGCCCAGGCCCGCCCGATCCTGCTACGGACGCTGTCCTAGATGTGCTTCCGGGCGACACGGTCGCAGATGGCGACTCAAACACCGTCGATACCGGTCGAGATGGTGTCGAGGAGGTCGATACAGGGAGCGATGAAACGGAAGTCGGCGACAGTGACAGTGACGAGACGGATACTGGGGACACTCGTGATGATGAGGAGGTCATCGAAACCGGTCCCTGTGCGTGTGCCGCTCGTAATCGTTGTTCAAACGACGTACTGCCCGCGGTTGGCCTCCTACTTCCGGTCGTCGAAGAGACCGCTTATTGGGTGGCCTACGAGAGTCCTTCGCCATTTGCCCTCTCGCTGGCCTGGGGAAACGACCACCTGTGGGTGTCCGATCTGCTTCGGGGCTACATCGCTGAATTCAACGAGACCGACGACGGCCTCGAGCTGCTTCGAGTCGACGAGCCCCCACGGGATCCATTTGGCCAGGCGCGCGACATGACATTCGACGATGAGAAACTCTGGACAATCGACTGGGGCAGCCTGATTCGCCACAACTCGAGCGATTTATCGGTCGACACATGGGTGACTGAAGGGGAAATCGGCTCCCCGAATTTGCATCATATGCGAGCCATCGCCTGGGATGGCACGCGCCTGTGGAGCGCTCTATCCGGCGCCTTGTACGAGCACTCCACCGACGACCATACAGTCGAAACAACCCATGGTGTCGACCTCTGGGGATCGGTGGTAGGGATGACGTTTTTTGAGGAAGATCTGTGGGTTTCGAATCGTTCAGGCGGTTTTATCGAGCGATACGACCCAGACAGTCTCGAGCTAGTGGATCGCTATAGTATTGTGGCCCAGCCTTTCGGTATCACTGCCTCTGAGACACATCTCTGGGTGTACGACTGGGTGACCCGCCGCATTTACAAGATAAAAGAGCTGCCGACGATTCCGCTCGACCCACAGAACCGGTATCTCGACACCGACACCTTCACGGTGCCCGCCAATATGGACAGCACTACGGCAACCTGGACCCTCGCGGAGTCCCCCTACAAACTCGAAAGCGGTTTCGGTGTTCCCGAAGGACACACGCTGACCATTGAGGCAGGTGTCGAGGTTTATATCGGACAGACCTTCGGTGTCGCGGGTACTCTCATCGCAGAAGGCGAGCCGGACGCCCCGATTCTATTCACGCACATCGGGCCCCTCGACAGCTGGGGCGGTTTCAGCTTCAGTCCGGGGTCACACAACTCCGTGTTGCGCTACGTCGACGTTCTCTACGCAACCGACGGTCTCAAGTTCGAGGACGTTGTTATTCAACCCATTGTCGGCTGTACGATTCAAAAGGCGGGAGTCGACCCCCTGTTCTTTCAGCTGAGAGAGCCAGGCGACTACAACGCCATCGAGCTACGCGGAAACCGCTTGGAGCAGTCTGGCGGCGTCGGCCTTAAAATCACGCTGGGCGACGGTGTCAATGTTCCTGCGATCACGTTTATCGAGAACAGCACGGGCTATCTCTACGCCAGCGGCCTGATCGTCGAGTCGGAGAGCGGGGCACCGCCGGAGTCCGGTGTGGGAGTACGCTACGAACACAATATTGCCGAATACGGATTTCGCGGGGTGGGCGGCGGCACACCCGGTTTGGCCAACCTCGTCTTCCGCAACAACCATTTGATGGGTTCGGTATCGGGGAGCGGTATACAGCCCTTCAATGGTGGCAACGAGCTGTCTCACAATCTGATCGAATACACCTCTGAACAGGCCTATCAGCTCCATCCAGGCCACCTCGTAACGGACACCGAGTTTACTTGGAACACGGTCAGAGCAGGGGGCTTCGACACCGACTGGGGCGATGATTCGGTGGTCGTTTCCAATAACAATCTGCTTGCTCTGCCCTGGTATGGACGCTGGATCGACGCCGAACAAGAAGATACTCAGATCCGCAACAACTGGTGGGGAACTACAGACCTGGACTTCATCCGAGACCAGATCCTCGACGGTTACTGGCTCGAATCCAACGGGCAGCAGGCTGACCGAGGTTACGTCGAAACCGAGCCGATTCTAGACGAACCCAATGGCATCGGTTTCGTGCAGGGAACCATCGTCGACAGTGATTCGCTCCGTCCCATCCGTGGCGCCGAAGTCGTGGTTGGGGACCTGACAACTCACACCGCGGCTGACGGTCGATACTTTTCGAGCGCACCGCAAGGAGACGTCGCGATTTCCGTTGCCGCCGAGGGGTTTTCCACGCTCACACTCACAGCCTCGGTTTGTTCGGGAGAGTTGACGGAGTTGAGCCAATCCCTCGAAGCGGAGTAAAGGCGGCTGATGATCGAGAGCTCGCGTGGACGAGGAGGGCTAATCGACAGCACCAAAGGCTACGCTGAGATTTCCACCCCAGGTAAACCAACTCTCCGGGCTGTCGGTGTTCTCAGCGAATCGAATTCTCGGCATGGTTCCGCCCGCGGTGTAGCCACCCAGCCGAACGCCGTGAAACACGCTGTCGAGATGATTTCCCAGGTCGACTGCAAAGCCGACGAAGGCCGACGGGTACAGGCCGAACAAGTCAGCTGAGGTGGAGCCAACCTCTCCTTCGCCACAATCGATACCGTAGCCGGATTCCTCGTCCATGCAGTAGTTCCCGCTTCCACCGACCAGTGTAAAGGACGCGCCTCCCAGCACGTGCAGCTCGATGATGTCATTTGGCGGGGTGACGCGAATATCGGTGGAAAACTCCGCACCGCCGCGCCCGACCTCGTATGAGGCGCCGTTTGCCGAGCCCTTTGCGAAGGTTCCGAAGCCGACGATGCTGGTTGAGATGCGTTGCTCTTCGTCGAGGTACATCCGATAGCGAACCATTGGTTCGAAGTAACCCGTCTCATCACCGCCCGCGATCCAGCGACCTCCGACAGACAAGCCGTCGAACGGTAACAGCCCACTGGTATCGAACAGACCATGGGCGGCTACGAGTCGGTCTCGGTCCGGGTCCTCTTGAGTTGTGTCACTAAGGTAATAGCCGGGGACCAAGCCACCTCCCACCTCGCCGCTCATTCGGCTCTCGGGGACGGGGTCAGTCATCGTAACCCCGGGCATGGGACCGAGCGTGGTGCAGCCCGAGCCGAACAGGGGCAAAAGGCACAGGACAAGTGCTGGTATTGCAAGTCGACGAAACATTTTTCCTCCAAAACGGGCAGCGGCAATGCCAGGTTTCGCAAGGACCGTACCAGACCCGCAGACGGTGCCATGCGAAGGCACCGACTGCCCAGCGAGATGCGGAGCCGGGCAGAAGTGTCTGTCTAGTCCGCCAAACTGGATGAAGGGTGCTCCAGTTTGGACGGAAAGTCGAAGAATATGACTTTGGAGATTGGGTTCAGTCGAGCAGGGAATTGACGGTTTCGACGACGCGCTCGACGGTGAAACCGAATTTCTCGAAAAGCTGGTTGGCCGGCGCGCTGGCGCCGAATCCTGTCATGCCGATTACAGCACCCTGTCCGCCGACCCATTCGAGCCAGCCCTGAGTTCCCGCCGCTTCGATGGCAACTCGCGCAGAGACAGCGCTTGGAAGCACTGATTCCCTGTAGTCGTCTCCCTGAGCGCGGAACAGCTCCCAGCAGGGAAGACTGACGACCCGAGTCGCTACGCCTGACGCTTCTAATGCCGCTTGAGAGTCCAAAGCCAGCGCAACCTCCGAGCCGGTCGCGATGAGGATTACCGTAGGGTCTCCCGAGGCCTCCGACAGGATGTAGCCACCGCGGAGTAATCCCTGTGCTGAGCCCAAAGCTTGCTGGTCGAGGTTGGGCAGCCCCTGGCGGCTCAGCACGAGGACCGTGGGTCCCCCGGTGTGCTCCAGGGCAGCTTTCCAAGCCTGACCCGTCTCGTTGCCATCGGCTGGGCGAATCGTGCGCAGATTGGGGATCGCCCGCAGAGCAGACAGATGTTCAATCGGTTGGTGGGTTGGCCCGTCCTCGCCCAGTCCGATCGAATCGTGAGTCATCACGTAAACGACTTGCTGTTCCATCATGGCCGCAAGTCGGATCGACGGCTTGCAGTAGTCCGTGAAAACGAGGAACGTCGCGCAGTACGGTGTCACGCCGCCGTGCACAGCCATGCCGTTGCAGACGCCGGCCATGCCGTGCTCTCGAATTCCCCAGTACATGTTCTGGCCGCTGTAGTCCTCGCGGCTAATCGTCCCTGAGCCGTTGATCCACGTCTTTGTAGAGCCGGTCAAGTCAGCGCTGCCGCCGACAAGTCGGGTAACGTTCGCTGCGAAGGAGTTCAGCACCTTGCCCGAAGCCGCACGAGTCGCGATGGAACCACCGTCGAAGGTGGCCAGGTCGGCATCCCAACCGTCCACCAGTTCGCCAGCCATGGCTCGATTGAACTCGGCGGCTAGCTCTGGATGGTCCTCAGCGTAGGCGGCGAAGCTCTCGTTCCAGGCTTCTTCGCGTTGGCGACCAGTCGTGAGCGCCGACATATGTTCGACAACGCTGCTGGGTACGAGGAACTTCTCATCTTGGGGCCAGCCGTAGAACTGTTTTGCGGCCCGAATCTCGTCCTCTCCTAGGGGTGAACCGTGGGCAGAGGAGGTGTCTTGCTTGTTGGGTGCGCCGTAACCGATATGGCTTCGAAGGAGAATCAGACTCGGTCGGGATTCTTCTGCTTTGGCCTCGTTGATGGCCTTTTCCATGGCGTCGAGGTCGTTGGCGGAGTCGCCCAGGTCGTTCACATGCCAACCGTAGCTCTGAAAACGCATTGCCACGTCTTCTGAGAACGATAGATCGGTGCCGCCATCGATCGTGATCTTGTTGTCGTCGTAGACAACCACCAATTTGCCTAGGCCGAGGTGCCCGGCCAGAGAAGCGGCTTCGTGGGACACGCCCTCCATGAGGTCGCCATCGCCCGCAAAGGAATAGGTGTAGTGGTCGACGATCGCGTGCCCCGGTCGGTTGTAGCGAGCGGCGAGGTGTGCCTCGGCCAGCGCCATACCGACCGCGTTGGCGATTCCCTGACCAAGCGGGCCCGTTGTGGTTTCGACTCCTACGGTATGACCGTACTCCGGATGCCCGGGTGTTTTGGAGCCGAGCTGACGAAAGTCGATAATGTCCTGCAGGGAAAGGTCGTAGCCAGTCAAATGCAGCATCGAATAGAGCAGCATCGAGGCGTGGCCAATCGAGAGCACGAACCGATCGCGGTCGACCCAGTGTGGGTTGGCCGGGTTGTGGGACAGGACCTTCTGGTACAGCACGTACGCTAGGGGAGCCAGCGCCATGGGTGTCCCGGGATGTCCCGAGTTGGCCTTCTGAATCGCATCCATCGAGAGAGTGCGGACCGTATTGATGGTCAACTCCTCGATTGATTTGCCTTGCAGTTCTGGAAACTTGCCGTCGATGGAAGTCGTCGCTGTCACCGTCATCTCCGCGCTAGATTTGTCGTTGGTACACTCGAGCGAAAGCAGACTTACCTCCCTCTCGGCCTGGTTTCAAGACGCATCAGCCGCGTTTCTTTCGAAGGGCTCGAGTGGGTTCACAGGCCCCTAACGGGCGTCCCAGTGGGCCGTCTGCCGGCCAGAGCAGTCGGTGTGTCAAGGGCCAGGATTCTTGCCACTCGGTGCGCCGTACACTACCCTCGCGAGCCAACTGACTTTGATTGAAAGTTCGCTGACAGGTGCCTATGAAGCTGTCGATCATCATCCCCTGCTACAACGAAACAGATACAATCGAGACTGTGTTCGAGAGCGTTCAGGCCGTCAAACTGCCTTATTGGAAGAAGGAAGTGATTTTGGTCGACGACGGTTCGACCGACGGAACGCGTGACAAGCTCGCAAAACTGGAGGCCGATGGAGCCACCGTCATCCTTCACGACGTGAACAAAGGCAAGGGCGCCGCTTTGCGAACGGGCTTCCAGGCAGCAACCGGCGACTTCATTCTCGTGCAGGACGCCGATCTCGAATACGATCCCAACGAGTGGGAGAAACTGCTCGAACCGATCGAAAAACAAAAAGCTGACGTGGTCTATGGCTCGCGCTTCTTGGGCACGGGCCCGCACCGTGTTCTCTTCTTCTGGCACTCGATCGGAAACAACTTCCTGACGCAGATGTCGAACATGTTCTCGAATCTCAACCTGACGGACATGGAGACCTGCTACAAAGTCATCCGAGCCGATCTGTTGAAATCGCTGGACCTCGAGCAGGATCGTTTTGGGTTCGAGCCAGAGGTAACCATCAAGCTAGCTCGCATTCGAGACATTCGATTCTACGAGGTAGGGATATCGTACTACGGGCGTACCTACGAGGAAGGCAAAAAGATCGGTTGGAAGGATGGCGTGAACGCAATCTACTGCATCATGAAATACGGCGTGAACGCAAAACCCAGCCCCCACATACCGATGCCGAAAGAGCTGCAGAAGAAGCTGGCCAAGATCAACGCAAAGAAGTGGCAAACCAAGAAGTAACCCGGCAACACCCCCGTCCGCCTTCAGTCCTCTCGCCCTTGCAAACGACGCCGCGCCCAATACAATGTCGGCGCGTCTGAACGGCAGGTCACAATATGAAAATAGTCTCCTCACGACTCGTGTTCGCGGGCATCGCGGTACTTATGATCACGTCCGCCTGCTCGGACCCAGCCGATTCAGGCGGAGATTGCTCGGATTGCGGTGACGCCACCGTCGCCAGCGATCGCTCTCGGCGAAACCCGACCGAAGACACCACCACCACCACTGATTCCGCCACAGGCGACGCTGCCTTGCGAGACTCGAGCAGTGATGGGACCGTTAGCGACACGGGTTTGGACCTTTCGGGGGACGCGGGGGAGGGGACGGATCCTGGTCGAGGTGGCTCGATTCGACCCGAGCCCGAGAGCATTCTATTCGGCGCCGGCAGTGCGACCCAAGAACAGGTCATTCGAATCTATAACGAGACTGACCAACTCGTGACCTTCACTTCCGCGACAGTGGAGTCCACGGCGCCTGGTTTCTCTCTCGTCCAGCCGCCCGTGAACGTGGTGCGTGAGCCAGGTGGCGTGGTCGGCTTCAAGTTAGTTTACGAGCCTGCATCTGAAGCGAATGTCGACGCGACGATCATCGTGAACCACTCGTTTGGTGAGGCCGTCGTGATTCCCGTCACGGTCGCCGACAAAGTGGAGGAGAACGGGTGTGTCTCGGTGGTTCCCACTTCGATCAACTTTGGAACCGTTGCCCGAGGCTCGGCCCCGGTACGGCGGCCGGTGAACATTACCAATTGCGGTGAGGCCCAGATCAACATCCTACGTCTCGATCGGGGCAGGGTCTTTTTTCTTCCTACCCCCGACTCGTTTCAGTGGTCTTCGGACCCGCTTCCGATCGTGCTGGACCCCGGCGAGAGTACCGGGGTGGTGATGACCTACACAGCCGGTCGGGCCGGGCCACAATCGGGCGCGATGGAGGTAGTCTCGAACGTAACGGGCTCAGAACGAACGACGGTGAATCTGTCTGCGGTGAGCGAGCCGCCCCCCATCGCCGACCTGGACGTGCATCTCATCCTAAACTGGGATGTAGAGGGTGGGTCGGATGTCGATTTCCACTTCTACCCCGAGTCAGGCACACTCTTTTCCTGCGACGATTGTTTCTATTCGAATATGTCGCCCGACTGGGGAACTGCCGGAGATATCATCGATGACCCGTTCCTCGACTACGACGATCTCGAGGGACCGGGACCTGAGAACATCAACGTCGACGAGTTGCAGCCCGGAACCTATATCATCGCGGTCCACTACTATTCCGACACGGGTTCGGGCGGTGGTGAAGAAGACTTCAGTAGTTCCGAATCGGCCAATGCGACCGTCGACGTGTACCTCGGTGGCACCCTGCGCCAAACCTTTGGGCCGGTCCATCTCGGTGGTACTGACGACACCTGGAACGTAGCAAGGCTCGAGTGGCCTAGCGAGACGCTGACCGAGTTGGGCGACGTATTTCACGTCAATCGCTCCGACTATTCCTGGTGTAGCGGCTTCTGAGCCCCGCTTTGCAGCCTGTCGGCTCCCGTGTAACCAATTTGTTTCTGCTGGCGTAACGCGTACGATGTTTTGGTTCCGCAGGAGGGAGCGAATGACACTGATAAAATCGCTAAAAGGTTGGGAGTTGCCCGAGTCCGCAGTCACGCCGGAGTCTGCCTATCGGAACCGTCGCCAGTTCCTCAAGCAGGCCGGTTTCGGCTTGGCCGGGTTTTCTGCTCTTGCCAATGGTTGCTACCTGTCGGTGGACGACCCGAACGGCCTGGGTGCTGGAAACACCTTCGAAAACGACACCGAACTGTATCCGGCGGTCCGCAACGAGGCTTACGAGGTACCCGAGCGCGACCTGACCGATATTGATATCGTCACCAAATACAACAACTTCTACGAGTTCACCGTGGCCAAAGATCGGGTTTGGCAGTTGGTGGATCGCTTCGAGACCAATCCGTGGACCATCGAAGTGAAGGGCAACGTTCACCGGCCGCAGACAATCGATCTCGAGCAGCTTCTGCGCCAGGTCACACTCGAAGAGCGGATCTACCGGTTCCGATGCGTCGAAGCGTGGGCGATGACGGTGCCCTGGACGGGCTTTCCGTTGAGCGAGTTGATCAATCTCGTCGAGCCCATGAGCAACGCAAACTACATTCGCTTCGTCTCGGCGAACCGTCCCGATGAAATGCCCGGCATCGCTGCGGCCCCGAGCTATCCGTGGCCCTACTACGAAGGGCTTCGCATGGACGAAGCCATGAACGAACTGGCGATGATCGTTACCGGCTTGTACGGCGAGCCACTCCCCCGGCAGAACGGCGCGCCGTTCCGGCTCATTATACCCTGGAAGTACGGATACAAGAGCATCAAGAGTATCGTCGAAATCGAATTCATGGAGAACGAGCCGCCGACCTTCTGGAATGATCTGGTCCCTCACGAATACGACTTCTTGAGCAACGTCCGACCGGATGTCGACCACCCTCGATGGTCGCAGGCGACCGAACGGCTCATCGGAATCGACGAACGGGTGGATACACTGCCGTACAACGGTTACCAAGACTATGTGGCGCACCTCTATGAGTAGGCTATCCAAGAGTTTCGCCATCGCATTGGTCACTCTCGGGCTCGCTGCTCCGAGCGCAACAGCCGGGCCATGGGTCCAGGGCTTCGGCCACGGGTACATCAAAGCTGGCGTGAATTTCTTCTCTGCAAGCCAGTCCTTCGTGCGCGGCAACCCGGTGGACATGGGCTATCGCTCCGTGACGACAAATGTCTACGCCGAACTGGGGCTCCCGGGCCGACTGCAGTTCATCATGGATCTGCCCTACGTGGTTGCGACGAATACCTCCTCGACCGACACCGAATACCGCAATCACACGCTGGGGGACGGACGCGTTGAGTTGGACTTCGCACCCATCGAAGGTTTCCCGTTCACGATCGGCTTAGAGAGCAAGATTCCGCTCTATAACGCAGTGGCGGAGCAGGGTGATGGAGGCGTGATTGAGGTCGAGGGCGACGTGTGGCCCACAGAGATATTCCCCGAGGTGGGCGACGACAACATCGACCTCACTCCAAAGGTCATGATCGGACACGCATTTCAGACCTTTCCCGTGTGGCTTTCAGCCGAGCTGGGCTACCGAGCACGGTTGTCGGGTTTCGCTGACGGAATATACAGCTCGCTTGGCATCGGCGGTTGGGTTTGGCGGGAACACATCGCCTTGAGTGTCTACGGTAACGCTGTCGTCAACGTGCAAGACGACACAAATCCGGATGAGCTCGCGACCAAAGAGTGGGCCTATATTCAAGGTTCCGCTACCTTCACGGCTGCACCCTGGGTGCCCGAACTCGGTCTCACCATCGCAGTTGGGCGAATCGTTTGGGCCAACAACAGCGGGCAGGGAACCGATTTCAGCAGCGCGCTGTCCTATAGCTTCTAATCTGCCAGCTCACCATGGCTGTCCCGTCGCCAATTGCCGGGCAAGATTGCTCTGACGCGGGAACTTCAGCATAATTCGCGCGATGCGTGACCACTTGACACCATCTCTAGTGATTGCAACGGCCTCGCTCATCGCAGTGTGCGCGGTGTCGAGCTGCGCCAAAGGGTTGCCCGCGCTTCCGAGCGACACGACTGATGCGGCGGTGGATACCGTAACCGACGACGAAACACCCCTCGACCTCGAGCCGGACCTCGTTGCACACGAGGTGTCGAACGATCCCGATCTGCCGCCCGTCGACGTCGTCGATACTGACCCGGCCGAGGATTTGCCCCCCACAGACCAGAGCCCCGAGCTAACCGACACACGGGAGGTTCTCGACCCCACCGAGCAACCCGATGGCGACTCAACCCCGGACGAGGTCGTCGCTGACGAGGTAGCCGATGAAGTGGACGTGGAAGATGAGCCTCCGGATCGCGATTGTCCGAGCGGCACGATCGAGCGCCTCGAGGAGTGCGACGACGGAGATGACTTTCCCAACGACGGGTGTTCAGTCGACTGTCTGATCGAGCGGGGTTGGAGCTGCGATGGCGAACCGTCGGAATGCGTGGCAATTCCGCTGCCACCCAGGACCCGAGGTGAGGCCAGCACAAACACGAGCCGACCCAGCTGGATCTGGTTAGAACCAGAGTCGACTGCCGGATATCGCGTCCGGATCGACGAGGGCGAGTGGACAGAACTGCCCCTCGACGTGCGCCTCTATACCGCCGAAGTGGATCTCGAACTCGGTTCTCACGTCTTCGAAGTGCAGGCGAAAAACGTGCAAGACGCCTGGTCATTCTCGGCGCGCTTCACCACCGTCGTCGAACGGTTCCCAAGAACTGGTTATTGGACAGGTGTTGCCCGCGATGTCTCCGGAACTCCCCTCGGCCGCCCCGTCTTGGCTGTCTGTCAGCAGTGTTTCACCGTGGAAGCAGGCGCTAGTCGAGACGAGACGATTGGGGACATCCTTACAGCAATGGGGCAGGGCGTAGACATAGTCGACCTGTGGATCAAAGGTGAGGGTGGCAACCTGTACGTCGATGACCTGGACACCGGCGGGACGGACGGTGTCCTGTTGGCGGACATTATGTCGGCAGCGACCACGACGAGCGCGGAGTTCTTGATCCGACTCACGGTCTCCGAAGAGACCATTGAGGCCAGTTTTGCCGAGTCGGTACTCGACTTGATCGACTCAGAACGGGAGCGGGTGGCCCGAAACGGCCGCCCGATCATCGTTCAGTTGCCCTACGCCAAGCGCGAGTATCTACCCATCTTCGTCACCGAGTTGAGCGGTGGGACCTACCCGTTCATCGAGCGATACGTACGCTTGCACGTATCGTTCGATCTCGACGAACTACCCAGTACAGCCGACTTTCAGACCGCCCTGACTGCCCTGGCAGATGAGGGGGCTGGAGCAGTCGTGTTCCACGCCCACCAGACTGAGTTGTTCGCGCTGCTCCAGACCGCGAGGAGCCTCGGTCTCGCGATCGAGGTCTCTGACCTCCCCGAGGACGACGCTTCACTCGTGACCGCAATGCTGCGGGAAGATGTGGACGCCATCGCCTTACAGAGCAACCTCGCGGAGCCGCGCGCCGCGATCGGAGCCGACAACCAGTTGGTGTACTTGAACACGTCGTCTGTCGAAACAGATGCCTTTCAAATCGACTACCAGCGAACTGACGCTGAACGTCACAGTGTGTCGGTCGGCGGCACCGGTGAACCCACTCTGCAAGACTTTGGCAGCGGAGGGCCTCTATTCGGCACAGCCTTGGCGTTCGACCACGAGAAGGAGCAGGTGCTCTCGCTCTACGATGGCGACCACACCGCCGGTGTATTCGTGGCGATGGTTGCTCAGTTCGGCGACTTGGATGGTATAGGCACCCGCGAGGAGCGCGGGCTCGTGAGCAAAGCAGGCGAGGCCGATGGTTGGACGTTCGACATTCGCGGCGGCGTGCTACGTTTCGGTGTTTACGTCGACGATGAGTGGGTCTACGCAACCTATCCGACCGCCCTGTTCAACGAAGACCGGAGCTACGCGATAATCGGCGCCTACGGCGGCGACGGAAAGGTCCACCTATTGGTCGACTTTGATACAGACTTCGTAGCGACCAGCTTTCCCTTCGGCGACGTGACAGCCAACGATGTACCCATCACCCTCGGGGCGAATGTGAATTCGGAGCTTCAGCCCGAGGAGTACTCCTCGGGGGTGATCCAAATGTTGCAGATTCAGAGTTGGGAGGACCACTAGATGATCCTCGTAACCGGATTTGAGCCCTTCGATGAGCGGGGTTATAACTCGTCGGCCGAGGTCTTGGCGCTGTTGCCTGAAGAGGTCGGCAGGCACAAGGTCGTCACGCGTACCCTGCCAGTCGACTGGCAGGCGACAGGTCCCCAGCTGAACGAACTGCTCGCCGAATTGAGGCCATACGCCGCGGTCGGATTGGGGATGAGTCGTGACGCACTCGTCCGACTGGAACGGATCGCGGTCAATTTCTGTGGGGCAACACGTCTCGATTGCGGTCAGCAACCTCCGCCGCAGGAGCAAATCTCTGCGGATGGGCCTATCGCCTACAGCACTACCCTGCCTCTCGAAGCGATACACAGGGCACTGAGCGAGGCCGGACACGCATCGACGATCTCGGGCTCAGCTGGCGACTATCTTTGCAACCTCTGTTTCTACCACCTGATGGCGGCCCACAGGCTCGGTCTGGTTCAGACCGCGGGATTTGTCCATGTACCGCCCAAGTTGGAGCACGGCGGATGGGACCTCTCGAGGTTGCGCTCCGCGCTTGTAGAGGTCCTCGAAATCACGGTTGCGGAGCGGTCAACAACGTGAGTGACGGCGACTTCTCGAGCGATATCGACGCCCTCTACAAGCTGCCTCTCGGTGAGTTCGTCGCGGCGCGCAACGAGCTAGTCAAACGAGTCAAAACGCTCGACAAAGCCGCCGCGGCCGGGATCAAAGCCTTGTTGAAACCGAGTGTTTCGGCTTGGGCGGTCAACCAGTTGTACTGGACTCAACCGGAGGCATTCCGCGACCTCTCAGAAGCCGGAGAAGCCGTCAAAGGAGCTCAGTCCGATCTGGTCAGTGGATCGGGCGATGCGAAAGCGGTGGCTGCAGCGACCCGCAAGAAGCGCGAGGCGCAGTTTGCCCTTGTCCGCTGGGCTGAGAGGCTGCTGTTCAACGCAGCGCATGCAGCAACCCCCGCTACAATGCGCCGTATCGAGACGACGCTCGAGGTTATCGCCGGTCATGGTTTGGCAACCTGCGACCCACCACCAGGACGCCTCACGAAGGACCTCGAAGCGGTTGGGTTCGGAGTATTCGCGGCGCTGGCCGCCAGCCTACCGACCCGCCCCCCAAAACCGGCGCCACCGACGCCTGCTCCCCGCCGTAAGGCTCCGCCGTTCCTGAAGGTGACACCGCCGGTCGAAGTGCCCGAGGCTGTGCCCGAGGAACCAGTCGAGGAACCGCACCAGATCGAAGAGGAAAAGGCAGCGAAGCCTGACCCTGAGCGTGTTCGCAAGCAGGAACGCCTCGCGGAGCTTGGGGATCTGCTGGCCGTCAGGCAGCTAAAGAAGGACCAAGCCCAGCAAGGGCGTGATCAGCTGAGTGCCGACCTCGAAGAGAACAATCGCCAGCTCGCTGCCGCCGAGGAGAAGCGCCGACTGCTCGTGGCTGAGTTGGAGGGTATCGATGAGCAACTAGCCAACCGGGTGACAAAGAGGGAGTCTCTGGGCCGTGAACTCGAAGCGCAAAAGGCCGATGTTGCGGAACTCGAAGAACAGTTAGAGGAGCATCGGGCGGAGGTCGCCAGGCTCGAAGCCGAGCTGGCCGAGGTTGAGTAGGACTAGGAGCCCGTCGGGTATAACGCCCCGGACTCCAGCCGTTAGCTTTTAGCG
>CAZDBH010000205.1:0-14419 GCA_964503485.1 uncultured Bradymonadales bacterium
GAGTAGGAATGTGCATCCAATCAGGGTACGTTGTCTCATTCCGTCACCTCCGGGTTACCGTGAAAGACCCACGATTGTTCTGGCGTCAGGGTGGTGTCACCGCCGACTGCCGGGTACATCAAATTCGAGTCTGCGTCGCGACCTATCGGCGTGTCGTCGAGGGCGTCAGAGGTGCCGATTATCTCGACCACGTGAAAGAGCCCGAGGAAGTGTCCGCCCTCATGCCCCATGATATGCGCCATGGTCGCCGAGTTGCGCTGGACTGCTGCCATCGATACCGCGACGCCAGACTTGCCTGTGCCGGGTCGCAGTGGCGGCCCTGGAACACCTCCCGAGATACCTCCAATCGCACCACCGGGCATGCCCTGTAGCTCGAATCGGTCGACGAAGAAGAAGTTCAGACCCGGCTCGTTGCCCTCGCTGAGCCGAAACATATTCGACAGCATGTTGCTCGGACCCTCGATCGAGCGAATCGTACTGAAACTCTCGTCGATGTCGAAGTAGCGAATCTCGCCAATCGTCACACCGGCTTCGCCGTAAATGGCGCTGAGTTCAGTCAAGGCACCCTGCATTAGAAGGGAGTCGGGGGCGTTGGTGGCAGTGAGCTCGCCGGCCCCAGTGAAGTGGAGGTTGAGATCGAGAACGCCGCCCTCGGTGGCCGTGTCGACGTTCTTCCAAATCACTCCAACCGTAACCCCGCCCGAGTAGGGCGTCACGGCGGAGCCCCCAAAACCGCCGCCGGGCGTTCCTCCCTGTACGACCATCTCCCAGGGGCCTGCCTGGATCGCGATACCCGTCGAACTGGGGACCAAGACAGTCGAAACACCGCCCCCTGACGCCATGCGCTGAGGGCTTTCCATTTGGCCGGGAAAGGGCCCCATCAGAGCCATGCCCCCAGAACCACCCTCGCCGGTGACGATCACGTCGCCGTTGGGTCCAATTAGACTGTCTAGGATCAGATGGACCTGATCTGGACCTTCCAGTATCACCGCAAAACTGACGGCGCATTCGGGTATGTCGAAAAAGATCCGGTCGCTGAACCCTTCTGCGTTCAGATTGACGAGTCCGATGTCCGTCTCACCGGTCGCTTCTTCGCAACCGGGCGCCACTGCGACGTCCTCGACTGCGTCGCCAGCGCCGCTGTCGGCGACGGTATCTCCGGATGCGGTCGTTTCATCCTGATCATCAGATGAGCTACTGGATGAATTCAAATCGCCACAACCCGCTATGAGCGAAGTCAAAACTGCAAAGACCACCCACGAGCGCATAATGCTCCTCCGTTAATTGCGAATCAGGCCCGGGCAAGGGCGAGCGCACTGTAGCGCCACTCCGCAACAGGGTCAAAGGTGTCCGTCGGGCAGCACCCCAGGTTAATCGCCTTCCAGCCACAACTGGTGTCAGGCAGAGAAACTGATCCCGACACCGAGCCTGAGTCCCAGAACCCGAAACCTGATCCCGACCTCGACCCGGAGCCTGCCCGCCGATATCGGGAATGGGGCACCCTCGAACCGTGTTGCATGCTCCGTTGCCTTGGGAGATGGATATGAAGGACAAGAAACGCCTGGGAATTCTCATCGCCTGCGGGCTGACGCTCGATCTCGCGACGAAATTCGTGGTCGAACGTCAACTGCCCAGGCCGAACGGGTTGATTTTGATCCCCGACGTTTTCGCGCTTCAGTACGCTGAAAACAGAGGCGCTGCCTGGAGTCTCGGGGCGAACTGGCCCAGCGGATTCCGGTTGACGTTCTTCCTTACTACTGGATTGATCGCAGTAGCCGTGGTCGGTTGGGCCCTGACGCGGATCGCCCAAAAGCACGTCTGGCTGCGAATCGGTCTCGCTCTCGCTATAGCCGGCGCTCTCGGCAACACGATCGACCGGGTCCGGCACGGTTTTGTGGTCGACTTCATCGCCTTTCACCCGGGCTTTTACTGGCCAACCTTCAATATCGCCGACATGCTGATTTTCTGCGGCGTCGCGCTGTGCTTCGTCGACGCGATTTCCTCGCGAGGTCGAGTGGCGGTGAGCACGTATCGTCGGTCATCGGAACCGCTCAGACTATTACTATCGTGTACGACGAGGCGATCGATCCAGACGAGATTCGCCTCCAAGGAGCCGCGGCGGCGGCTGGAGACCCCGTACTCAGCGAATCTGACACCACACTCACAATCTCCCCAGCCACATCATGGGCTGATTCCGACGGAGCTGCCGCCCAGTTTCAGGTCGGGGTACAGGACCTGGAGGGCAACGGCGCAGACGAGACCGACATCTTCAGTTTTATCGTGGACGGTACGGGACCGATCGCGGTTGAGATCAATCCGCCTCGAGATGCCGTCTTGGGTAGACACACCGTCGTCAATCTGACCTTCGACGAACCGGTGAACGAAGAGACCCTCGCTGTCTCGGGTACGTTGAGTGGAGACACCAACACCGAGTGGGCAGGAACAGAAGACCGGCCGGTCCTCAGAATTGAGCCTTCGAGTAGTTGGGTGGGTACCAACGGTACACTCGTCATCACTGTGGCAGATCGACTGGGTAACGTCGGCGACGAAAACCTCAACTACCACGTCGACACCGTAGGACCGCGGATAATCGACCACACGCCGAGTGCGACCCGTATTCTTCCAAACCAAGAGATCGTGATCGAGTTCAGCAAACAGGTTCGCCCGGGCTCGGTGTCGATTTCCGGAACGATGGTTGCTGCTGCACCGTTCCAGAGTTGGACCTCGCGAGACGGGGGCACAACGCCCGAGTCCCGGCTGACGCTCAATCCCAACAGCGACTGGGTCACTGGAACAAGCGCAACACTCGAGATTCGTGGGGCCGACTACGTCGGTAATCCCATGGAGGGTGACGTCCAGACGCTGACGTTTCACGTGGATGGATCAGGGCCGGTGCTCGAGCAAGCTGACCCCGTCGACGAGAGTCTCCTGAACGCCAATTCGACGATCGTGCTCACATTCGATGAGTCCATCAATACAGCCGCCTTCGAGTCCGCTGACAGCGGTATCGCCGCCGAAGCAGATTACTCCTGGTCTGTCGATGACACGGTGCTGACGATCGACCCAGAATCGGCCTGGTCAGATGGTGACGGTCAATCCTTGGTCCTGGACGTAGCAGATACGCTGGGGAACACCTCCCACCACGAGTTGACTTTCGACATCGATGCAATCAGCCCCTCGATCGCGGGCAGTGTTCCCGAAGATGACGGTACACTCGGCGTTTTCAGCGAAATCGTTATCGACTACAGCGAGGAAATGGACACAGAATCGATCGAGTTCGGCGGTTCGATCGTCAGTACCTCACTCGTAGCGGTCTTTTCGTCGGCCGACGGCGGTACGACCCCAAACTCGCGCCAAACACTGTCGCCCGAGGGCAGTTGGAGCGCTGGTGAGGACCGCGAGTTGCATATCAGTGGAACAGATGTAGCTGGTAACCCGATATCCACCTCGACTTTCGCCCTGACGTTTGACGTCGACGAAAATCGACCCCAGATCACGGGCGCCGACCCGGTCGACCTAGCAACAATTCGAGCTGACGCGGACATTGAGGTGACATTCGGTGAGGAGATCGATCACAACCTCGAGAATATCGCCCTGTCGGGGACGCTCGGGGAGGCGGCTGGTGACCCGGTCGAGGTCAGTTCAGACAAACTCGTGTTGACCATCCGGGCCCCAGAAGACGGCTGGGCAGACAGCGACGGTGCCGTTGCCCAGCTCGGAATCGACACCCGTGACCAGTTTGGCAACGGCGCGGGCACGGTCGATACGCTCAGCTACGTGGTCGACGGGACTGCACCGGAAGTCAGCGATGTCGCCCCGGGGAACAACAGCTTGCTCGGCGCCACCACGAAAATCGTTGTGACGTTCTCAGAGGAAGTCGATCAGGATTCCGTTGTACTGTCGGGTACCTTGGGCGACGCGTCGACTCGGTTTTGGACCACCGATGAACCCCCAAAACTGGAGTTGACGCCGGACGTCGCATGGCCGGGGGCGGGTGGTTCATTGAACCTGGTGTTCGACGACCTTCGTAGCTACGAGGGCACACACCCGCTCACCTTCACCGTCGACGCAACAGCGCCTGAGTTCGCCGCCAGTGACCCAGAAAGCGGTGCTACCGTGAATGGTTCCCATCCGATTGTGGTCGACTTCGACTCTGTAATGGACCCCGATTCGTTGTCCGTAACCGGATCCATGGTCGGAGATTTCGATGTAGCATGGTCCTCAGCGGATGAGGGCACCACAGCCAATTCACGGGTCACGGTAACCCCAGACGGTGTTTGGAACGAGGGGGAGTCCCTTCAGATGACGGTCTCGGCGAGTGATTTGGCCGGAAACGGACTCGACGAGGGCCCCAAGACGCTCACGTACGCGGTCGACAGGACGGGTCCCGTACTGCAAGACGTCCAGCCTGCCTCGGGTTCCCGGATTGGGGGAGAGCAGTCGATCGTCCTCACCTTCGATGAGGAACTCATGGAGGATTCGCACAACCTGACCGGCGGCCTGAGCTCGCACGTCGCCTTCCAGTTCTACGATGGCGCGACTGTTACCCTTCAACCGAACGTCACGCTCGATTGGCACGAGGGCAACGATCAGACTTTGAACGTCGAGGTCGCCGACTTGCTGAGCAATCTGAGCGACGGGACAGAACTCATCTATTCAGTGGACTTAACCCCACCGCAGCGCGAGGCCACACCCGAATCGGGTAGCCAGCTGCACCGGACATCCGAAATCCAGATCGAGTACGACGAACCCATGTACACCGGTTCGGACGCTGTGACACTCGGCGGGACGATGGGCAGCCAGGCGCAGAGTAGTTGGAGCGAGGGCGATACCATCCTGACAATCGTTCCGAGCAGTGGCGCCTGGGAGGACAACGAGACGGCGACTCTGACAGTTGCCGCAACCGATCTCGCTGGGCTCGGATCACCGCTGAACCTCAACTATGACGTGGATGGCGTTGTCCCTGAGCTAACACCGACGCCCGCAAGTGGGGGCACACTGCTGCCAGGCGCGACCTTGGTCCTGTTATTCGACGAGACCATGGACACAGAGGCTCTCGAGTTCAGTGGGGATGCTACGACCGGCGCTGGCACCGTCACAGTCGAGTGGTCAGATGGCGATACGCGGGCTCGGCTGACGCCTGAGAGCACCTGGAACTTTGGCGATTCCCGAGAACTCGATGTTTCCTTTGCGGACCTCGCGGGCAATGCCGACGACAGCACGTTGTCATACGCTGTGCATTTTGCCGCCACGGTTGACGACGCCGACGGCTACGACACCTATGAATCGCGAGTCGCACTGGTCGATGATGGCGAGACCGTGATGCTCGCATACCGCCGTGAGTTTCCAGACAACACGGCCGATGACGAGCTGCGTTTTGCCACGAGCCTAGATGGGGGAGCGACTTGGAGCGGCGCCACCCTCGATCTCGCGCCCTCATTGACCGACCTCACCATGGCGGTTGATGGGCTCCGCCCAACAGTCGGCTATTTCGCGGGCCCCGGTGGAGGCAACCCGTCGAACGTCGCGGTCCAACGCGGTGCCAATCGTGGTTCCAGTTGGGATCCGGTCACAGCCTACGTCCCGGACGGCACGTTTCCCGAGGCAGAACTACACATCGCGCTGCGCGGCCCAAACATCTATCTTGCGTTCCAGGAACGAACCCCCGGGCCTGAAACACTCTACGAAACCGTCCTGGCCCGGAGCTTTAACGCGGGTGAAACCTGGAACCAAGAGGACTTCGGGCACGCGAGCCCGTGCCTTGATCACCCCGGTGGACTCACCTTCGCGGACAACGGAATCGAGGAACCGACCATCTACATTTCCGGCCGGGTGCGTGGAGAGCGCGGCATTCATCTCGCGGCGAGCTTCGATGGCGGTGCTACGTTCGGTGGCATCGCCCCAAACTGCAACGACGTCAATACCAGCGGCCCCCCCTTCTATCGGCCGGCAATTGCGGCAGTGGGGAGTATAGCCCCGCACTCTGTGTACGTTGCCTATATGAGGGACGCCTGGGACGGAGACGATGAGGCCATGATGTTCTCGCGTAGCGACGACAATGGGTTCTCGTGGTCAGGCGAAGACGGAGTCACGACTGTTGTCGAAGAAAATGGTAACCGCCTCGGCCTACTCCCGTCGATGGCGGTCTCATTTCTGGGTGACAGGGTGTATCTGGCTTACCTAGACAGCGATGACGACACCGTTCGCTTTGCCAGGAGCGACGATGAGGGCGATACGTGGAACACACCCGTGTCGGTGGCCGACACCGGTAGCTCAACCGCTACAGGGAGTCACACGGCCATTGCTATATTCGAGACCGAGGTCACCGATGAAACGGTGGTGGTGATCACCTATCACAATGCCGATGACGATTCCCTTCGCTTCATTCGTAGCGACGATAATGGGGATACCTGGTAGGGAAAGAGAGTCGGCGTCAGCCCGCGGGCATGACCTCTTGCGTGTCGTAGAGGCGACCGCGGTAGACCGAGCGTTCTGCTTTCACGACCAACGCCGTGATGTTGTCTCGGCTGCCCGCCGAGTATGACTCCAAGACCAGCGATTTGGCCGCTTCTTCGGGTGGCAACAGCTCGAGAATCGTTGCGATGACGTCAGGCTCCAGAACTTCGCTCAAACCGTCGGTACAGAGTAGGAACGTATCCCCCTCTTCGACGTCGAAGACGGTGGTGTCCGGTTCGGCGTTGCTCGGGCGCCCGATGGCTCGGGTGATGACATTGGCCATCGGAAATCTGCTCTTGGGCGGAAGATTCGGCGCACCACCCTGCAGCAGTTCATTATAAAGTGAGTGGTCCTCGGTCAGCTGCTCCAGTAGACCGTCGCGCAGTCGATAGACGCGACTGTCGCCAACGTGACCGACGATCGCTTTGTTGTCACGGAGGACCAGCACCGCGAGGGTCGTCCCCATTTTCTTGAGTTGGCCGTCGCAGCGGTTGCACACGGAGCGATTGGCAGTTCGCATCGCCAGGTCGAGCAGGCTCTCTTCAAAATTGAGTGTGGCATTGAAGCCCACTGGCCAAGTCAATTCGAGGCCATTGCGGGCCTGCGAGAAGACATCGGCGACGGAGCTCACTGCCAACCGGCTTGCCAAGGCGCCACCTTTGTGGCCCCCCATACCGTCGGCTACTGAGAACACGCCGAGCTCGGGGTCGTACCAAAGCGCGTCCTCATTCTGCGCCCTTCGTCCGACATGTGTGAATCCAAATCCATCGTACTTCATGGTCTCGCCTCCATAGCGGCCAACGATTTCACTAACACAGCCCTATCGCAACCTTCGTGCCAACAGCTCCATTCTTAGTTTTCAGCATCTTACAAGACACTGTGTGTAACTTTGGGCACAATGTGAGGTCCCGATGCCCCACACCTGTCAACCTACACACACCGACATGGGGTCAACAAACCCCACAGGCTGACATATTCCGCGGGCACAGCCTACTGTAGCGGAGCTCAGCTGTGGGCGCGCCCGCGGGCAATGGGCGGGCAGCCCGCAGGTTTTGGCACATACCCCACTTGAAGGATGGTTGTCGGGATCCTAAGGTGGCTTCCCATGTCGGCTGCATCAGATAAATTCGCTGTATCGTCTATCCCGACTCATTGGGCGGCCCACGACTCTGCAGAGCTGGAGCACCCGGCCCCCAAAGGCTGGCTGAAAGGGGCTTACGCAATCGCGGAAGCCCTCTTCTCCGCTCCGGAAGGCCCTCCAAATGAACGGCGTTTGCGCTGGCTTTGCGCCGAACTCGGTGACTTTGTCGCCCGGATCGGCCCAAAGCCTCGCTTCTTGTATCGCTTCGCTGTCTTCGCGGTTATCTGGATCGCCCCGCTCTGGGTGCTGCGCCCGCTGCCGGGTAAGTGGGGCTCGGTGGAGCGCAGAATCCGTCTCTACAACCGAATCGAACGCAGTACACTCGGCCCGGCTCTGCTCGCCGTCAAAGCGATCATGTGCATCCTCTATTATGAGCACCCTGAAGCCGCGAAAGAGATCGGTTTCGACGGTCAGTGCCTCAAGCGCACACCCAACACCGCCCCTGAGACTGGAGGACCGCAATGAGCGCCGGTTCCATCGGAAGCGGCCGCGATCTCGGCACGGATGCGACCCTGTCGACCGATGTGGTCGTCGTGGGCTCGGGAGCAGGTGGCTCTGTCATCGCGACTGAGCTAGCCGAGGCGGGATTCTCGGTAGTCGTTCTCGAAGAAGGGCCCCACATCAAGCCCTCCCAGTACGCCAAAATGCGACCGAGCGAGTCCATTCGCACAATGTGGCGGGACGGCGCCATGACGGTCGCCTGGGGACTGGGTCGCTCGCCCATGGTGAACGTAACCATGGGACGGTGCATTGGCGGATCGTCGGCGCTGACGGGCGGCGTGTGTTTTCGCCCGCCGCAGGTGGTGCATGATCAGTGGACGGGCGAGCGGGGACTCAAGAGCCTCAACAGGCGAGATATGGAGCCCTTTTTCGAGGCCGTCGAGAAGCATATCAACGTGACCGAGGTGCCCGCCTCGATGCGCTCGCGCGGCGTTCAGCTCTTCGGGGAAGGGGCGAAGAAACTCGGTTTTGGGCTCAAACCCATCAAACGAAACACGGTCGACTGCAATGGGTGTGGCAGATGCAATTTTGGTTGCCCGTGCGGCGCCAAACGCAGTGTCGATGTCTCGTATCTGCCGCGTGCGATCGCTGCGGGCGCGCAAGTACTCTCTGACTGTCTGGTCGAGAAGGTGTTGCTCGACGGAGACCGAGCGACGGGCGTGTCGGGTCGAGTCCTGAGTGAACTGGGGAAGCCGGGGCGTGCCTTTACCGTTCATGCTAAGCGAGTGGTTGTGGCCGCGGGCGCCTACCACACGCCGGTACTCCTGCAGCGTTCGGGTCTGGGCAAAGGCCTGCGACAAATCGGTCGAAACATGACCCTGCATCCCTCGTTTCGCATGATCGGCCGCTTCGAAGAGGAAGTGAAGGGCTGGCAAGGCGCGCTACAGCCGGCTTTCGCCGAACATCCCGACCACGAACACCTCACTATGGTCGGAGTATATGTTCCGCCATCTGTCATCGGCGCCACCATGCCTGGTTTTGGTCCCGAGCACGTCGAACGGGCTCGCAAGATTCCTCACATGGCGATGTTCGGCGGCCTGATTCACGATGCTGGGGGCGGGGTCGTAAAACCAGGTTTTGGCCGGGAACCGCGAGCGACATTCCGGATGGCTAAACAGGAGCGTGCGGCCGTGCCGAGGGCTCTTCGAATCATGGCTGAGACCTTCAAAGCTGCCGGCGCCAGAGAGATCTTTCTTCCTGTGCTCGGACTCGAACCGCTCAATGTCGAACGCTTCGATGAGTTCGATTTCTCACGGGTTCCCATGCGGCGCCTAGAGTGTGCCTCGCAGCACCCCCTGGGAACCTGCAGGATGGGCACGAACAAAGACCACTCCGTCGTGGACGAAGATGCCAAAGTGTGGGGTATCAAAGAGCTCTTCATCGGTGACGGCGGCGTGATTCCAACCAGCCTCGGTGTGAATCCGCAGGAAACCGTCATGACCATGGCAACTCGCACCGCGTGGAAGCTTCGGGAACTCCCGCTTTCGTGAGAACCAACCGACCTCCTGCGAGGTCGTGCACACCTCGGGGTGGCTTCTAAGGAGACGATCCGGTACACCTTTGAACCATGCTCAGGCTGTGTCTCTCCATTCTCGCGATCTCTATGCTTTTGTGGCCCAGCACCACCTTTGCTGGCCCTAGCCAAGCACAACGCGAAGGGCTCACATTCACCGCCGGCGTCGGCGTCGGCTATCAAGTCTTCGTGAGTGACTTCGAGGAACAGCTCGAGCTCGGCTTTCCCTCGTTGGCCGTCTCACTGGGCCAGTTCCTCAGCGAACGTCTGGCCGTTATCTTGCGATACTCGGCCCAGATGGTGTCCTTCGACGACGTCGACTTCGTCGATAACGTCTCAGTCGTGCGTGTCGCCTCTGAACTGGTCGTCGGTGTTCAACTTTGGACGACCGACTTGCTCAAGCTCGAGTTTGGTGCAGGTGTGGCGATCGTCAACGTCTGGGTCGACGAGCTCGACCTCGACGGCAATCCAAGTGGCGAAACCCTCAGTGACTCCGATACCGGTGTCGCTCTGACCATGGGCGCTGCCGTGCCCTTTTGGTCGACTCGAGAGCAGGCCTTCCAGGTTGGGATTCAGTGGGGCGCGGGCTTCTATAGCGAAGGCTCAGTGCACAATCTGAGCTTGAACGTTGTCTGGCAATTGTATTAAAGAACCCTCATGAAAATTCAAACTGCTCTCACAAGCGTCCTGCTCCTGTGCCTTTTGGGCGCGCTGTCTTGTAGTGATGACCCCAGCTCGAATTCCGATGAAGCAGATGTCCAATCGGATTCTGCGGTGTCCGAAAATGACGGAGCGGACAACGACAGTGTATCGACTCCGGACTCTGATGCCGCAGACGCCATCACAGCAGATACCGACGAACAGGCTGTGGACGTTACCCAACCCGGCCCATACAACGTCGGGTTCGGCGATTGGTTCATCGATTACACTCCCGAGGATTCCGAGGCCGAGCGCTCGTTACGGGTCGCGTACTGGTACCCGACCGAAGACGAGAGCGGTACCGCCGCCTTGTACGCCGGGCTCGTGGGGCGCCCCGAGGCCTTTCAGGATGCCGCTATTTCCGACGACGGTCCCTTCCCCGTACTGGTCTTCTCGCATGGCAACCAGGGAATTGCGGAGCAGAGTTACTTTTTCACCGAGTTTCTCGCCTCGCATGGCTGGATCGTCGTGGCTCCAGAACACACCGGCAATACGGCGATGAACGCCACCACGCCGTTCCATTTCATTATGGATTGGCGGCCCCAGGACATCAGCACCGTGATCGACAGTCTCGAGAACTTGACTTCCGATCACCCGCTCGCAGGCCATCAGGCCGACGAACTCGCAGTGAGTGGACACAGCTTTGGCGGTTTTACGACGCTGGCGGTGTCGGGGGCGAAATTCGCGACCAACCTCATCGAGGGTCAATGTGCCGGCGACGACTCGGCGGCTTGTGACTATTGGCGAACCGAGACCACCAACGAGCGGCTCGGCGGGGGCTTCCTCGACTCCCGGGTGGACGTCGCCATTCCGATGGCGCCTTGGTCGTCGATTTTTCTCGGCGGTGGGTTCGACGAGATTGAAGCCCCGACTCTTCTGATTACTGGCGCTAGGGACGGCACGACAACCAATCAGCGAGACGGCGATCCCGTCTGGGATGGGCTCGTCGGCGGGCAGCACATGCGAATCGACTTCGCCTCAGCCGGTCATTTCACCTTCTCGAATGCCTGCGACTTCCTGCCGTCCATTGGAATCGACGACGGATGTAGCCCATCGTTTATCGATCCGCCTCGGGCTCATGAGGCCATCAACAGCTACTCGCTCGCATTTCTGCGCTATCACCTGTGGGGTGACGACTCCAACGCCGATATTCTCGATGGGACCACCCCGCTCGACACTGATATCACGCTCTCGACCAAGGGGGCTCAGTGAACAGCGGTCGATCTGCAATCGCCCTCGGGGTGGCTTTCACACTGGCTGTGTCTGCCAGTCCTGTCTTGGCGGACGATGATCCCTGCGAAGATGGCGTCGAGGACCTCTCTGAAGAGGGCGCCGACCTGTTCGACGACGGGAACTTTCTGGGAGCGGCATCAATCCTCGAAACGGCCTATGCGTGCGAGCCGGTTGACTCGCTACTCTACGACATCGGGCGCGCCTATCAGGAGGCCGGCCGTTGCGTCGCCGCATCGAGCGCTTTCCGGGACTACCTCGAGACGGGCGATTCGACGGCCCGGGCTCAGGCCATGGACTCTGAGGCCGCCACCGCAGAATGCGCTTCGCGCTATGAAGCAGCGATGGCCAGAGCCGACGCCGAGCGGAGCGAGGGAAACCTCGGAGAGGCCCTCGAACACCTCTCTACGGCCGTGTCGATCAGCGAAGAACCGGTGGCCCGAATCGTCTACGGAGAGACCCTGATCGACACGGGTCGCTGCAGCCAGGCCGTCGAAGTCCTCTCACAACTGCCGATGGAATTTCTGAGTGCGACCCAACTCTCGATCGTCGAAGCGGACCTGGAGCGCGCAGAGAACGACTGCGGATCCGCGGTCGATTGTGAGGAGCGACAACACAATTGCCTGGTCGAGCAGGAGGAGATTCTCGCTAGTCACGAAGAAGGGACAAGCACTCAGCGGCTGATCGGGATGGGACTGACGGGCGGAGGCGCCCTAGTGCTTTTGGGCGCTGTTGTTCACGATCTGCTGAGTCAGCCGGTGCTCGACGACCTGGACGCGGCGGCGGACACTGGTGATGTGGATGCGTACGACGCATTGCGAGAGCAGGTCAGCAACCGTCGAACGGCGTCGCTGGTACTGTACGGAAGCGGTTCGCTCCTCTTTCTCACCGGCACCGTCATGTGGCTCAGTTCGCTCAGATCGGCGCCGGGGGGGGACGTCGACTGCGAAGGCTTGTGCTGGAATCTGGAGTTCAACGGACCTTCCGGTGCGACTGGTCTCTGGGTCGGTGGCCAGTTCTAGACTGGAGAAGAATTGCGTCACTTTGCAAAACGAATCGTCCTTCGGGCGCTACCCGACACGCTCCGGGAACGTCTAACCAGAATGGCCGTTATAGACGCTGGTCACGGTTACGATGTCTTCGGTGCCAACCCACACTGGGTAGAGAACGCACTCGCTGCGACAAACTGGCTGTACGAACACTACTTCAGGGTGCTGTCATTCGACGCTGACCGTCTTCCTACGAGCGGTCCGGCAATCCTAGCGTCGAACCACTCCGGATCGTTGCCGTTTGATGGCGTAATGCTCTACTCCGACGTGGTTCGACAAACGGATCCGCCCAGACTACCCCGTCCCATCGCAGATCGGTTTGTGCCGGTGCTGCCGTTTGTCAGCACCTTCTTCGCGCGGGTTGGGGTCGTGAGCGGTACTCGAGGAAACGTTCGGGCCCTGTTGGAACGGGGCGAGTTGCTCATGATCTTCCCCGAGGGCACACCAGGCATCGGGAAGGCGTTTGCGCAACGCTATCAACTGCAGAACTGGCGTGTGGGACACGCCGAACTGGCGATTCGACATCAGGTACCGATCGTACCGGTTGGTATTGTTGGCGCTGAGGAGCAGATGCCCCAGATCGCCCGCTTGCCGATCAAGCTCTTCGGGGCGCCCTATTTTCCGATCACCGCCACACTCGTGCCGCTGCCAGTGCGCTATCGGATTTATTATGGAGAGCCCATCGACGTAGCCGGCCAATGGGACTCTGAGGCGGCTGATTCGCCCGATGAGGTGTCTCGTTTGGCGGCCCAGGTAAAAGCCGCTGTTCAAAGCCTGTTAGCACGCGGCCTACGAGAACGAACGGGGGTTTTCTCGTGAGCGGCGTTTTGATCATCGGGGCAACCACCCCCATTGGTCGGGCTCTGGTTCGCCAGATCTCTAGCCGTCAGCCCGACTGCACAATCATCGCTGTAGGTCGCGAGACCAGCGGATTCAGCAGTATGTGGCCCCCTGGAATTGAGTATCATTCGGTGGATATTCGGCGGCAACGGCGACTCAGACGGCTCTTGTTCGGACGGGTCAAAGAAGCCGGAATCGACTCGGTCATCCACCTGGCGATGCACCGTCGGGCTCGCGACTTCGGCCGCTCGGTCCGACGCCTCAACGTTGAAGCAACTCGCGCCCTATTGGAAATGTGTAGGGCGCACCCGACGATCAACCACTTCGTCCTGCGCAGTTACGCAGAGGTCTACGACGTCAATGCCGAGCTGCCCTCTTTGATCTGTGAGGACCACCCACTCAACCTCTCGCCGAAGGCACCGCAGTGGGTTCGCGATCGGGTCGAAGCCGACCTGCTGGCCTGCACGAGTATGGGCGTCTCACCACTGGGAATTGCTGTACTGCGCTGCGCCGAGTGTATTGCGCCACGGGTTGGCAGTCAGTTGTACGACTATCTCACCGGCCGGGTGTGCCTTCGACCACTGGGCTACGACCCGATGATGAACCTCATCTCAGTTGCGGACATCGTCGAGGCATTGTACGCGGCTTGGTCGACCAAGAAATCAGGCGTTTTCTGCGTACCCGGCCACGACACGATGCCGTTGTCAGAGGTGATCCGCTATGCCGGTCGTGCCGATGTGCCGCTGCCCGGACCCAGTCTGAAACCGTTGTACTACCTGCGCTCGCTCGCTGTCGGGTCGGACTTTCGCTACGATCTCAACCAGTGGCGACTTCATTTCAGCGGCGTGTTAGACGGCCGAAAGACGAAACAAGAACTCGGTTACGTGCCAGCCAATCCCATCTCGTGGCTGCAGATTTCGACAGGCAACTTTGGTTAGACTAGGAGCCTGTCGCGCATAGCGCTCCAGGCTCCGCCATTGGCTTTTAGCG
>CAZDBH010000206.1:0-14373 GCA_964503485.1 uncultured Bradymonadales bacterium
GAACGCGGCATACACGAGTGGAGCAGGTCAGGCAGCGCATCTATCAGATCGCGCAGGGCTATGAAGATTGTAACGACGCAACGTATTTGAGGGACGATCGTCTGTTCAAACTGGCGTGCGACAGGGATGCAGAGGACTCGGGGCTAAGCTCACAGCCCACACTCAGTCGACTCGAAAACGGTGTAGCGGGGCAATCACCAAGGGAGGTTCTCAACCACTTGGAAGACAGCTACGTAGCCTCTTTGGGCATAGAGACTGAAGTGGTTGTCCTCGACCAGCTTTTGAGGTCCGCGACAGCCCCGGGTGCGCACTATGCCGAGGCCAGAAGCGGGCAAAGCACCGCGGACTTCATCCACAAGGTGGCCCTCGCTGCGAAAGAGGCGCGCGAGTCAGTCCACTGGCTCCAAACCTCCGTCTATGCACGATTCGTCAAGCGTGACATCGCTTGGCTCATTGACGAAGGCCAGCAGCTCACTGCGATTCTCACCGCCTCACTTCAAACCGCCAGGAACAACAAAACCAAGCCTAAAGGGTGAATCTGATTTGGATTTCCGGTTTCAGTTCGTCCGAATTCCGAATTCCGACCCTATTCCGAATCTCCGATGTGCCCGGTTTAGACCAACAGAATTTGAAATGAAGAAGGCGAACGAAAAACGGAGAGCGGAGGTCGGAAACCGGAGAGCCAAGAATCGACTCATGAACAGTCCAGGCTAGCGCCCGACAGAATCAGAGCCTTCAGACGTCACCAGGCTCGAGTCGTATCGATGGGGTTGGCTCAGTCTCCGGTGTAGGGCGGGTCCCCCGGCGAGCGGTAGCGATCGAGTGGGCTGCGAACGGCGTCGCTGCCGAAGTACCAGCCACTGCCCTGTAGCTCCCCAAAGAGTAGGTGCACGGCAGCTTTTGTGCCTTCCGACGGAGATTTCATCCCCATCGCCTTCGGGTCGGAGCCCTGGGCGACTGCGTAAGGGCGGGTGAGGTCGGTCTCGATCCAGCCCGGGGTGCACGCGTTGACGAATAGCTCGGGATGAGAGCGGGCGAGATCGATGGTGTAGGCGTTGAGGCAGGCCTTTGAGAGGCCGTATGCTGAGCCGTCGCCCAGCCCTGCCGTACGAAACGAACCGCCGTCTCGGTCAATCGACAGAGACTCGTCCATGAGCGTTTCGATCTGTTTCCAGGTCACCGACGGGTTGGTGAGAAGACGCTGACGCTCTGGGTCGCAAGCGGCCACGAAGTTGGGGCCCGATGCTGAAGACACGTTCACGATTCGACCACCCGCTCGAACGAGTGGCAGAAACTGGTTGCACACACGCCGCGGTCCATAGGTGTTGACGTTGAATACGGTCCACATATCGCCGGCGCCGAATCCGATGCCCGCGTTGTTGACGATGCCGTGAAGCGGCGCCGGATCGGTCCCAAACCGGCTGGCCACCTCCGCAGCAGCCGCTTCGACCGAATGATCGTCGCCAACGTCGAGCTGAAGCACACGGATTCGCTCCTCCCAACTCGGCTCGTTGCCGATCAGTGCCGATCGCGCCTCTTCGCCGCGGTCGCGGTCCCGCGAGCCCAGCAGAACGGATGTATCGGCGCGCGCCTCGAGCACCGAAGCGACGGTGGCTCGGCCAATACCCTTGTTAGCGCCAGTGATCAGGATCAGTTTGTCAGACATTAGTGACCTCCTTCGCTGAGGGCCCAGTCTAGAACATGCCAGCCTGCTATGGAAAGGGCTGCTGGGGGCAATATTTTACCGGTGATCAGGATCATCATCTCCGAAAACCCCGGTCCTGAACGTCAGTCCAGAAACTTCCAGGTCTCGGCTCCGTCGAAGCGGCGAATGCGGAGCCCCTCGATTTCAGCTGGGTCGAACATGCGGACGTTGATGCCCATCCGCTCCTGGCTCTTCGGGTCGAGCCCCAGCCAGTGGGTGGTGCAGCCGCAGGTCCCGCAGTGGTGGAAGGCCAACATCTTGTCGCCCCAGATGTAAGGTACCGTCGCTCCCTCCTCGGCTCGAATCGTGACATTCGACGGATGGTAGTAGGCCATCAGGTTGCCGAGCCGCCGACAGATTGAACAGTTGCACGACGTGAGCTTCTCGGGAATCGAAGGAACCTCGATCGTAACGGCGCCGCAATGACAGGATCCTGTTTTCATTTCTTTCGCTTCTCCAAGTTCTAATCAGCTACCAGTCGGCGTCACGGATGCAGCCTCGACCATCAAAACGACTGTCTTCTTCGGTGCGCGGGGGCGGTGCTGCTCCCCTCGCGGTACGAGCAACCCCTGTCCCGGGCCCAGCGAGAAAGACTCGTCTTCAAAGTCGATGAACAGCTCGCCCGTCACAACGTAGAACAACTCGTCTTCGGCCGGATGTTCGTGCCAGTGAAACTCGCCTTCGAACACGCCCAGCCTGACCAGACAGCTGTTGACCTTGCACAGCGTTCGGTTGAACCAGGGGTGGTCGCTGGAGCGGGACACCTCGTCGACGTCCATGAGTTGCAGCCCCTCGAACAGCGGCTCCATTTGGATGTCATAAGGGGACTCACCCGCCGATTCCTCTGACTCGACCAATGACCGATGCATGATTAGGGCGTCTACGAGGCCCAATGTCGGATGGCGAAAGGCCTCGGGCACGACTCCCACGGTCTCGAAGCCGAGGCTGTGCCACAACCCCACTGCCGCGTTGTTGGTCGAGACCACGAAGTTGAATTGCATCGCCGAGTAGCCGAGCTCTCGGGCTACGACGAGGCTGTCTTCCCCCATCTTGCGGCCGATTCCCCGGCCGCGATGGTGGGACGAGACGAGATACGAGGCGTTTGCGACATGCGCGCCAGGTCCGGGCTGGTTGGGCTTGATGAAGTACCCGCCAACAACCTCGCCATCTACTTCGGCGACGCGCGTGCAGCCCGGGTCGGGCCACCAATACGCGCCGAGCGAGTCGTCATCGATGTCTGGATCAAAGTTGTACGTGTCACCCTCGCGGACGAGCGCTCGCGCGATCGCCAACACCGCCCGCGAGTCATCGGGAGTCGCGTCCCGAAGAGCTACCGAATCGTTCCCCATATCGACCTCCGCGGGCACAGTAACACCGGGGTCTTCGCTATCCAATCCCGCGCGGAGGGGACGCGACGAATTGAGCCAGTTGCAGGAGCTTCGTCGGCTTCGCTACAGCGACGAAGAGATCGAGTGCCAATGCGAGCGTCTGTGAACGCGTTTGCACGCGGTTCTTTCCAAACGCGACTCCGGCCTACTCCGTAGCGGGGCCGACTGCCCCCCACCCGCGAAGTTCACCTTCGATCACCTCGGCATGTTCGAAGAGAGACTCGTCGGCGCGGATCCAGCCCGACCTGCCCTCCGCGCAGAGTGCCCGGAAGTACTGTCCACCAGTTGGGGCCTTCGCGGCCGGAAGGGCTGTGAAGATGGATTCGCCACTGGCCGTCGTCCACGACTCAGGACACAATTCTTCATCGAGCCTCCGATCGGGCAGCCAGAACCTACAGAGACCTTCTGATAGATAGGTCGGCACCTCCACCCGTGTTCCGGCGGGATATGGGACATCGACCTCTCGTTCGTCCTCATAAACAGTGACGGTGAACGGGGCTACGGCGACGTAGAGGTACGAACCCCGGACAGTAACGTACCCGTACTCCAGTTCGGACCAGGGATGATACAGGCCCGCGGGTACGCTGCAGGAGAACCGCTCTCCAGGCACACACACATCTGAGACCGCATTGAGTGTCACCGTAGAGATGACTTGGACCACAGGTTGCGGGTATTCACCCGACCAGAAATTCCAGACCCGCAGTGCGGCTCCCGAGCAGGCCGCCCCGCTCTCGTATGTCCTTGCTTCATTGCTCGGTTCATCAGCGGTCGCACGAAGACTTGCCCCCGAAACAGACAAAAGAATAGCGGTGGCCAGTATGACCTTCATGGGTGATGCCTCTATCATTGGAGTACTCTTCATATCGATCTTCTGCCCCAGCCCATCGTGGCAAGTCCTTAGCAAAAACGACGATCTGACCCGCAACCGCAGTCAGCCTCCGCCCTTCTTGGTTTCGTCCCCGTCAGGGATGTTCCGGCCTGAATCGCGCCATTTCACAGCCTCGTGAAAACCGTGCTCCTCTGCATACCGCTTGAACCAAAGGCCCTCGGGTGAATGACGCGTGATGCCATCGAAAATGGTCGCGAGCAGCTGACTGTTTGGAAGGCCCTGCGCGTCAATCGCCTGGTTGATAACGAGCTTCTGCATTGCCAGCTGGTTGCGCGGCACAGCAGCGATGTGTTCGGCCAGTTGCCCCACGGCTTCATCCAATCCGGACTCGGGCGCTACTGCCGCGGCGAGTCCGATATCGTAGGCGGCCTGACCTGAGATGGTTTCGCCCGTCAGCAGCATGCGCTTGGCGCGGTTTACGCCGACTCGATAAACCCACATGGCCGTCGTTGGACATCCCCACACTCGCGCGGGCGGGTAGCCGATCCTCGCATCCTCGCCCATCACGATGAGATCGCAACACATCGCAATGTCGCTACCTCCGGCGACGGCATGACCCTGGACCCGGGCAATCGTTGGCTTCGAGCAGCGCCACAGGCTCATGAAGTTCTCGGTACAACGGTGCATGAATCGATAGTCAGAGATCGGGTCCCAGGGCATTGCCTGGGTGTAGACGTTGTCTGGGTCTTCAGCGAATGCCTTCAGGTCGTAACCAGCGCAGAAAGCACGCCCAGCGCCTGCGACGACAATCACGTGCACGTCGGCGTCCATGTCGGCCTGCTCAACCGCGGCCCGGATTTCCCCAGGCATGACCGTGTCGATGGCGTTCAGCCGGTCTGGCCGGTTGAGTGTGATGGTGGCAATACGACCGTCCTTATTGGTCGTGAGGGTCTGATACTCGGTGTGCTCTTCCATTCCCGAGTTTTATCCGACTGAGGTAGCAATGAACAAGGCTGCAACCCACGGCCAACGGGACCCGGCCCGGGGGTGACGAAAGCACCGTATCCGCCTCCACTCCAGTATCGGGTCCGCAATCCCAACTGCTTCACTGAGATCCGAGACACCTAGAAATGCATGCTGGGCCAGGAATCGCCGTCGGTCGACCCATCGGCAACATTTCGAAAGAAGTTTTGTGTGGAATTAAAGACTTCGACGTCCAATATGCAGAAGGTGCAATGGTCACATTGCTCTTCGGTTCGAGGTAAACGGTTCGGAGGTAGAACAGTGCGTTACATCATCAAAGTGACCGCAATTGTCTTCGCAAGTGCTTTGGCTGCATTCCTGGTCTCAACCCCACTTCTCGTAGATGCCCAGGACTCACCCCCCGCAGAGGGCGAGGTAGTCCCCGAGCATGAATACGTCGGAGTGTCGACGTGCGCCCGGCGCTGCCACTCCAGAGATCAGATAGGCGATCAGCTGGGAATCTGGACCGACGGCCCACATGCACAAGCCTATGAAACGCTTGGGACCGCTGAAGCCGCCGAGTTGGCCGCAGCAGCGGGTATTGAAGGCAACCCTCAGGAGGCCGCGGAGTGTTTGCGGTGCCATACGACAGCCTGGGGCGTCTCGGATTCGTACCTCAGCGATCGATTTGACCGCACTCGAGGTGTCCAATGCGAGTCGTGCCACGGACCTGGCGACGACTACAAACCACGCGGTGTCCACTCTGAAGACCCCGAGGCAGGCGCTGCAGCTGGACTCACCTCGTCTCCCGGCGAAGAAGTCTGCACCCGATGCCACAACTCAGAAAGTCCGACCTTCGCAGGCTTTGACTACGATGAACGAGTCCTAGAGATAGTCCATTCCATTCCCGGTGACGAACCGGAAGAAGCGACGGAAGAGCCGACCGAGGGGCCATCCGAGGAGCCGACCGAGGTAGCGCCTGAAGAGGCCCCAGTTCACGAATCAGTTGAAGAACCAACTGACGAACCAACTGAGACCGAAGAGCCCTCCGAAGCTCCCGTAGCCGCCCCCGAAGAAAACACCGACGAACAGTGACGACGGGTGGGTGAGGACCCAATATCCAGGCCGCCTAGCAGCCCGAGTCGATTTGTTGGTCATGAGGCGAGTCGCACCATCAAACCCGCGGGGTCAGCCCGTGGTCAGAGTCGTCCACGAGAAGCTCAAAGGCGGCGCGGTTGTTGGTGGTCAATCTGACCGGTGCACGATCATCTTTGTAGGTAACCAGCACCTCGCATGCGGCGATTTTGCTGTTGATGCAGGTCTTGTTGCCACCCGGTGGGTTGTAGTAGGTCAGGGCCACAAAATCCTCCTTCTTGGCACGCACTCGACCCGAGATCGTGGCTTCTGGGTGTCGGATCCGAAAAGACCAATCGAAGTAGCTGAATCGGCCCCAGTTCTTGAAGCCCTTCAAGATGGTACTCGAAGCCAGCAGCTGGTCACCGAGACGAAGTTTCACGATGGTCATGAACGGTGTCCACACTGGACCGAACTTGAGGCGCCCCGTACCCAACTCGAGGAACGCGTCAGGGTGATTGTCGAATCCGGCGACCTGGGCCCAGGCGTAGTGGTCGGTGTGTTTTGAACCCCAGTTGTGATTCTGACTCCCGATCCAGCCATCGATCTCGATCTCTTCGCCGTCGACCGTGATGGAGCCGGTGTAGGCGGCAAACGGGCTTCCCACCAGGGCCTTGGCCTTGGGAAGCGGGAAGTCGTAGTACTTCAGCGGGAACAGCAGCAGCGGCGCCGCATCACTCGCGTACGCCAGATCCCAACTGATTGTGTGACCTCCGCTTTCGGCCTCGCCTGCCAGCTTGGACCCGTCGAGGGTCGAACCGCCGACGTCGACAGAGAACGCGTCGCCGCCGAAGTGGCACTTCGCGATTGGGAGCTCCCTCTTCACCGCCGTGTGCTCCCCCTTTTCGCCGTCGAAGTAGATTGCCCAGAGCTCGCCGATCGCTCGGTCGGGGGCACCATTTGGGACGAAAATCGTATAGCGAATCCAGAAGGCCAGCGGTCGAGTCGGATGGTTGGCGCGTTGGAAGTAGCTTTCGTAATGACCTTTCTTCTGCCCCTCGCGATAGAGTGAGAAGTTGCAGGTTCTGGCGGCAGTCGATTCGGTGGAGAAATTGGGTGGCATTTTCGTTCCTCTCGTTGTCAACCTTGTACAACGACCAGGGCACACTGACCACCGCTTCGTCAGGGTCCCTCGAACTCGCCCAGACGCCTGCTGATCATGTCGCTGAGGGCCATGACAGTAGCCTGAGGATTCACCGCGCTCGGGCTCGGGAAGATGCTTGCGTCACACACGTAGACACCCTCTACGCCCCGCACGCTTCCATCGGGCGCGACGGGGCCAGCCTTTGGGTCCGCCGTCATGCGACACGAAGTGAAGACGTGGTTCGCCGTCATGGCCAGATGGCGCGCGTTGAGTTTCGGTGACAGCAGGGTTTCGGTGTCCTCTTTGGTGCGCATCTCTTCTGGTACACCCGGTATGACGCCTGCGAAGACGTAGTCTGCGCCCGTCTCGAGTAGTCCGTCCGCAAAGAGCTTGCAGCCGCGAAGCACCGTCTGCGCCTCGCTCTTCGGGATTCGCAGGCTCATTCGTGCAGACCCATCACGACGTACCTTCACCCGACCTGTACATTTGCCCCGGTAGACCACAGCGCCCACGGTTGCATGTCGAATGTGGGTGAGCTTCTCCATGAAATCAGAGCCGAAACCGCCAAACTTGACGAGCATCGCGGCGGGGTCGGCCCACAGCGACTCGAATTTCATACCTTTGATGGTGCTGCTGATTGCTCCCCAGCCCTGAGTCGCCCCGATCCAGGGTTCCATAGGCTCGTGCATGATAGCGAACACCCCACTGGTAATGTGGGCTTTGAGCGTAGCGCCCACCAACCCGCGCGGGTTGATGCCGCTCTTCTGGAGGATGCACGGTGTGCCCATCGCGCTCGCCGCCAGCACCACCAGAGGCGCGTGGACGCGAAAACGCGAGATGACTCGACGTCCATGGACGGCAATCACTCGGCCCTCGACTCCCACCGCCCGGGTGCCATCCATCAGGATTGTATCGACCTGGGCGCAGGTGAAGACCTCGGCGCCATCGGCGACAGCTTTTGGGATATGCGATCGGTCGACCGATTGTTTGGCGCCGCAGGCACATCCAACCAGGCAGTCGGCGCAGCCCTCGCAGCCGTCTACCGCGCGTGGCAAGGGGCCGCTCTCTTCGCCCATCGCGGTCAGAGCGTTTCTGATCGAGAAGTTGCGGGGGCCCATCGCATCGAGTGGCGTTGGTTGCGTACGGGTCTCTTCGAAGATCCGATCGAATGAGGCGTCGAACGCTGGGCCCTCGAGATGAGTCAAACCGTCGTTGGTTATCCACTCCTGGCGCACGTAGTCGGGAAGCTTCAGCATGATTGCCGAGTTCGACACGGTGCTCCCACCCAGACAGCGTCCCTGCATCGTTGGAATGGGGGCGCTTCCCGACAACAATCGCAGCCCACCGTCCCAGAAGTACCTGGCCAGAGATCGCGGCGCATCGCGGGTCATCATCTCGGGACTGACTTGCGGGCCTGCTTCCAGCACCACCGTGTTCAGGCCTGCCCGAGCTAGGTTGGCCGCAGCGACCGCCCCACCGGCACCGGTACCCACTACGATGGCGTCTGCCGAGACGTCGAATCCGACTTTTACGTCTTCGAAATGATGGATCACGATGGATGCTCCTTCATCCCGTTGGCTGTCGTCGCACTGAAGACGTTTCTCCTAATCTCGAGTTTGAGCGTGTCGTTTGGCCGATCGCAGGTCTTGAAGACCCTCATATAGTCCTGAACGAGCTGGTGAGACATATACATCATGCTCAACTGAGCTTTCAGCGCGTCGATCAGTATCTTGAGGGGATAGAAGCGAGACTTTCGCCATCGCATTAAAGCGCGCAGGCGACGGTCAGGGCTGAGCTTCGAGAAACGCCGAATGCCTGCCAGCAGGAGGGGGGATCCGAACTCGAAGAAGATGAACAGAAACATGATCAAACGGCGCATTCGCGGTGAAAGTTCGGTGAGATAGTCGAGGGTGCGCTCGACCATCTCAGTCTCGCGCCAGTCAGGAGCGCCCTTTGAGTCGCCGGGAAACATGACCTCCGAGGTGGCACCAATGCCATCCCTCACCCGACGCATCCAAAATCCAGCCATCCAGGTTCACCTTCCCGACGTTCGCATCCAACCCATACCAGCTTGGCGGCTAGAACGACAGCGTCGAGCCAACGATCGAGTCGAACCTATCGAAGAAATCGCTCTCTGTGATAGAGAATCACACAACTGGAAGATGTCTTCGCTTCAGAAGGGAAGGGCCAAGATGCCGACAACGATGGTCGTAGACTTCATGTGCAAGCCCGGAAAGAGCGGCGCCATGCGGGAACATCTGCGCGCAGCGATGGAGGTGATGAAGGGGCTACCCGGCAATCAAGGTGCGACTTTCTATCAGGCTGAAGGAAATCCCGACCATTTCCTCGAGATCTCGGTTTGGGACAGTGAGGAGGCCCACCAGGCCCTGGTGGCCAAGTTCGAGGCCGACGGTCTTCTCGACGAGGTCATGGAGTTGCTGGTGTCGATGCCGGAGATGAGGCGATTCCGGGCCCTGTGAACTGACCCAGAGCGAAGAGGCTCGCACATCGTGCCCAAACTACTCACTTGGTGTGGGCGGTGGGATTTCCCCGACATGGGCTCGACTCAGCTCGAATACGCCAAACGAGAGCGCTTCCACAAAGAACAATGTTGGGCTTTGCATGACGTCCCAACTGCCAGCCTCTTCGATCTCGGTCAGCCTCTCGATGATACTGTCCAGCTGCTCCCGCTCGTCCTCTGTCAGTACTGTCGATGTGCCAATGCCCTCGAACAGCACCTTTGCTCCCGTGGCGTCGGCCACCGACAGATCAGAGGTGCCCGTATAGGGAAAGCGTTGGTCGGTGTTTCCAACCAGCCACAAGCAACGGAGCATGTAGCGGGCATCGTCGAGCAAGACCCGATAGTCGATCGTCTCGGCCGCGTCGTTCACCGTATGGTAGTAGCTGAAACCAATGTTGTTGTACCAAAGGGCCGGCACGCCGGCTTCGTGAAAACGGTCCTGGTCACTCGCGAAGCCAATAATCATGCTCCTGTTGATGAGTGAGACGTCAGTTTCGGTCAGGTCAGCAGTGCCCTCCCAGAACTCCCGAAGTTCAGGGCTCTTTTCGAGGCCGGCAATCACGTGGGCGTGGTAGTCCGGCAGGACGCCTCGGCCCAGCGGGTCCGCAGAAATGCCCATGATAATGTCAGCCACCGGAACAGGCGGGTTCGCGATCCACTGGGCAGCGCCGTTCAGGCCCTGTTCCTCCTCATCTGTGAACAAAAAGATGACAGATCGCCGAGGAGCCGCGTTCTCGCTGGTGAGCACCCTGGCGAGTTCCAAGCCGACCACGACACCACCTGCATCATCGAAAGCGCCGTTGAAGACCGCGCCGTCCGAGTCGACACCCAGATGATCGTGGTGGGCCATGAACACGACGTATTCGTCGGCCAACGCCTCGTCAGATCCTTCGATCAGTCCGACGACATTGATGCCGGTGGCGTAGCTATTAGCGACGATGTCGCCGTCCTCGTTAACCATCAGGTCACCACCGCCCTCGCTGTCGTAGGTATGAAGGAACGTCCCCTCGTCGCCGAAGGGAGTCACGCCATAACTTTCGAGCTGGGCGGCTATGTAGTCGACGCCTTCAGCATGACCGGGTGAACCGCCGACACGGCCGCCACGCTCGTCGGCCGCCAGGTAGTCCATGTTCGTGCGCATCGTCTGCCACGAAAGTGCCTCAAACGCGGCATCGGCGTTTTCGGCGTTGGCCCAGTCGGTCTGCTCGGAGTCGACCTCAGCCTGATCGTCGGTGGCCTGGTCGCCGTTCGACTCATCAGTTGTTGTCTCCGCTTCGTCGGGGCTCTCGTTCGATGACCCGGAGTCCTTTGAGCAGCCGACCAAGCAGGCGCCAACAACGCCGAACAGAACGATCCCTCTCGCGATTCTCTCAAACATGTAGTTCTCCCCAAACAGCCATAATGGCCCGTCGGTCAAGCGCGAAACCAACCGCATCTTCGGAGGTTTGGTCAATGGCTTGCCCCAATGTCGACCCGTTCTGGGCCAGCTGGAAAATGGTTTCGAAGTCACCGACCACAGGCATTAGGAGTGGCCCATCCGGTGTCATCCCGGCTAGAACTGACGCGGCAGTCTCCCCCGGCCCGGGCAAGGCCGGCGGCAATGTCGCCTTGCCATCGAAGAAGTCGGAAACCCACGCCCGGCTGAAGAACCCCGGAATCTGAACCAGGGCTGGATTCACATGTAGCGTGTAGCTATCCCGGTCCTCCGGACTCGGAAGGGAGCGCAGACTGAATCGATAGTGCCAGACCAGCTCGTCCATCAAAGCCGCGTTGATATTCAATTGGCTCTTCAAGGCGGTCAGCCAACCGAAGAGAAACAGGAGTTCGTGTCTTCCGCTGGCTACCGCTGCCGTCTGCAATTCTTGAATCAGGTCAGCTTGCCGAGGCAGCGAAACAACTGGTGGAGCCAAGTCAGCCAGAACGGTCGGCCAGACAGTGCTGTCGATAAGGCCTCGGTAAGCCGCTTCCCGTTCGAGACGACAGGGCTGCGGTTCTTTGCTCCAGTCAGTGGTCGGCCGGTACCCGAGCGCGAAAAGCGACCCCTGATAGCCGTTCAGATCAGCCTCGGCTTCCACGCAGGCCTGAAGCGCATAAAATACCACCTGCTCGGGGTCGGCCTCAGAGTCGGAGCGCAGCGTCTCAATACCGTCCGCCACAACCGTGAGCGGGCTCTGCAGTTGGCGGTGGTCTCCTAGATGGCCGGCGATTTGTGTCAGCCGATATCCCAAGTCTTGTAGCACCCGGACGGCCCGCGGTTGAGCCGATGGTTCCGCGGGTTCCTGCCAGGTCAGGAGTCTGTCCAGAATCGCGAGTACGCCCTCTGCGAAGTCTGCCATCGAGGGCGCATAGTCGATTTTGGCCGTCAAGCAGTGCTCGGCCCACCGCTGGAAAGCCTGCCCACGCATTCTGCGGTGGTGCCAAACCGTGTATTCAGCGGCCTCTCCCGAACCTAGGGCTGTGCCGAGCGGCGGAACAACCAAGCTGCCTTCAGCTCCTCGGACGAAGGCTTTAGCCTCGTTGACGAGCAATTTCAGTCCGCCCGATGCCTTCCAGAGACCCTCTTCGCCGTTGATACGCTCCCTTCTGACAGCGGGATCGGCCGTCTGCTGCTCGAGGGCAAAGCAATGTGGGCAGGCACCGAAGGTTTTCGACACCTGTCGCTCGTGGGCAGGACAGTATTTTCGGCCCAGATCGCACAACCAATACCAGTGCCAAGCGGCAATATTCTCGGACAGTCGAGCAGTGTGCAGGAGCTCCATTTCGGTGAGCTCGGGCCACCAACCAAACCCGAGTGTTGTGTGAAGCAAGCCGTGGCTCCACCAGCGAAGCAACGTGCCCCGCTCGAAATCCGCGATCGGTGAATCGTCGCGGAACGGCCACATCGTCGGCGCTTCGCAAGCGCCGTTTTTGATTTGAAGCGTATAGTCCGACGGGCTGAGATTTGGATGGATATCCGCCGGAATGGGCGGGATGAAGTGCCTCTCCGTGCGGTCCCACGCGAATACACCGCGCTCCATCGCCACCAGGCCAGCCTGATATTCGAATGGGGTCAGCATGAGACCGGAATCGGCAAACCCATGGTGGTTGATGAGCGCCGTTCCAGCCTCGGCCGTTCGATTGGAATCGATGGTCAGGGCGGCTTGGAGCAGTTCCTCCGCTCGTATGTCCTGGATTTTCTCAAGGAAGTTCTCGAGCATATCCCCCAGCCTAGTTTTCTTGATCTCGCGCCTCGGTGATACAGGGAGCTGGCCACGTTTTCAAGCGCGGGTGGCGGCTAGGCTGGGCTAGGCTTCTGGGCGGCCGCCCTCAGGTTGGTTCCTCGAAAGTTCCATCGATGTGAAGGGCGAAACGACCTTGCTCCCGAGCATGAACCGGATCGTTCGCAGGCCAGGGCCAGCCGCCAAACTGGGTGGCGCGGTAATCGCTGTACGCCTGTTCGATTTCCTGCTGATTGTTCATCACGAAGGGACCCCGCCTGGCGACTGGTTCGCCGATTGGGCGGCCTTGGAGCAGCAGCATCTCAGTCTCCTCCGAACCGGCGACCAGCGCGAGCGGCCCGTGGTCGTCGACCTCGACGCGATGGTCGGCAGGTACTTCCTGGTCGGCAACTCGCATCCCAGCGCCGCGGTGGAGGTACAGGGACCGCTTGGTTCCCGCGGACACTTCCGGCAGCTCGAAGGTGGCTCCGCTCTCCATTCGAATCGTCCAAATCGCAAGGTCGGAATCAGCTTTCGAGGCCCAGGAGTTCGGCGGGGGCGAAGGTGGTTCGTGGCTCTGGTAGCGCCCTGCTGCGAGTGTGAGTTCGATGGCGCGTCCTTCTGAGTCGCGTTCGACCACTCGGGGAATATGCTCGTTCCACAACATGGCGAAATGGGGGTCGACCATTTTGTCCACGGCCGGAAGGTTCAGCCAAATCTGGTACAAGTGCAGCGGATTGGGCGAGTCGGACCGCAACAAGGGGAACATCTCGGCGTGCTGAATGCCACCGCCTGCCGTGAGCCACTGGACATCGCCATCACCGTAGCGCGCCGTGGCACCCATCGAATCGGAGTGATCGAGTCGCCCCGAACGCACAAACGTCACGGTTTCGAAGCCGCGGTGGGGGTGACGGGGAAAGCCTGGCACAGTGCGACCATGGTACATGCGCCAGTTGTCTCTTCCGACGAAATCCCGTCCAAGCTGGCGACCCTCCAGCGACGCAGCCGGTCCCATCGAATCGTTCCCTTCGGGGTAGTCGTCGAGATGGTGAGCGCAGAAGATAAAGGGGTCTGTCGTGGTCCACTGCGCTCCGCCCAACGGCGTGACGGCGCTGACCGCGGCATTGGCGGCACTGCTCGCTGCCGGCTCTTCGACCGTCGGTGCGGGACTCTCGCCGGCGTTGCGATTGTCCCTCTCTACCCGAGCACACGCCGCCAGCGGGAGCACCGTCCCAGCCGCGATTAGCTTCAATGCCGCCCTGCGGCGCATTGCTGGACTCCCAACTCGTCCCGGAGCGACATCCGTGAGCATGAGCTTGTCCCCGAGTCGGTCATCGGCGATAGCGAGTCGCTTGCCGCAGGCGTCGTGCAGTTTCCACGCGGCGAAGACAATCTCTTCTACGTCAGTCGAGCGGCGGGCCGCATTTCGTTGGGACTCAATCAACGACACGACTCCCGCTTCTCTTGGTGGCCTGCTGACCCGTGTAAGCAATTCGGTCAGCGTACCGCCGCAGGGAACTCGGCCGAGCGTACCGCCGCAGGGAACTCGGCC
>CAZDBH010000207.1:0-14363 GCA_964503485.1 uncultured Bradymonadales bacterium
CGACCTCTTCATCCCGCCCGGAGAGCTCCTTGAGCTGCTCGCGGTCGGCGTGCAGCATCGCGGGCAGCACGTCGTCGACCATCGACTGGACCCGCTTGCCCACGCGCTTCATCTCGTGCCGGACGGCGTTCAGGGCCAGCGCGGGGGTCTGCAGGAGGATGTCGTCGAGGAAGCGCGCCTCGATGATGGCCTCCTCCTCGGCCAGCGGGCGATCGGGCACCATCTTCATGACCAGCCGCGCGAAGAGCGTGGTGAAGGGCAGGAAGAGGATCGCCACGCCGACGTTGAACAGGCTGTGGGCGTTGGCGACCTGGCGGGGGACGATGTCGGCCAGGAGCGCCTGGCCGGTCAGCGTGGAGTCACCGGCGGGCGAGATCTCGCGCACGAACTCGGCGAACCAGGGGATGAAGGGCAGGAGGATCAGCACGCCCATGATGTTGAACAGGATGTGGGCCACGGCCACGCGCACCGCCTCGCGGGGCTTGCCGATGGCCGCCAGGCCCGCGGTGACGCAGGTGCCTCGGTTGCCCTACAGAGCTGGGACTCTATCGCAATGACGCTTCAGGAGCTCGGCAGCGAACAGCAGACGACTGATGTGCTGGGCCTCGCACAGGCGGGCAATTGGGGATCCATCGCTTGGACGGAGGGCAGCCCGGGCGATGACCCGAGTACCTGGACGACGCAGGCGGTTAGAACGGCCGAGGGCTATACGGTCACAGGCGAGAAGCGATTCGTCCGACTCGCCGAGGGGTCTGCGCTCACCATCGTCTTTGCACAAACAGACCTCGCTGAGGGTTTGGCTGGTGTCCGCGGGTTTGCACTGGTTGGAACGCCTGAGGGTATGACAGTCGAGGCAGAGACGACCGGTACGGGTCTGCTGGCGGCACCATCCTATCGGGTTCGACTCGAATCGGTCGTTGTGCCTGAGAGCGGCCTTCTCCAGGCGAGCGACGATTACCCCATGGGGTTGCGGAGGCTGTTTGCCCGACTGGCTCTCATGAACGCCGCTCGCTGCGTGGGCGTAATGGAGTCCGCCTGGACCTACGCACGCGATTACGCGGCGGAACGAGAGGCATTCGGTAAACCGATCGCCCACTTTCAAGCCATCGCCTTCATGCTCTCGGATATGGCGACCCTCACAGACGCCTCTCGGTGGTCGGTCTGGCAAGCCGCCGACTCGCTCGACCGCGGGGCAAAGACGGCCCTTCGGGATGCGGCTTGTGCAGTATCCAACGCCTTCGAGAACGCCAACCGACTCACCGAGGACGCGGTTCAGATACTGGGTGGCGCAGGATTCGTCATGGATCATCCGTGCGAAAGGTGGATGCGGGACGCGCGCTCTCTTTCGTTGTCCTACGGCAGTTTCGATCTTGCCATTCGCTGCGTAGGGCACGAGTTGATGCGGAGCACTGCGACGGCCGAACTCGACGACCTGCTACCCCTGTCAACGCTTCAGCCCGTGCTGACCTAAGGAACACTGCCATGATTAACTTCGAACTGACCAAGACACAGAAGCAAAATCAGCAGATGGCCAGGTGGTTTGCCAAGGAGCAGCTGCGAAAAATCGCCATCGAAGCGGACCGCAACCACGCGGTACCCGAGGACTTCCTTCAGCGCGTCGACCAAATGGGCCTCAGCCAGGGCGCCGGGGTGATGGGCTCCGACACGAAGAAGGAGAAGAAGGGGGAGAAGCAGACCAACCGCACGGGTGTCATTCTGTCCGAAGAAATGGCTTGGGGCGATCCGGCCATCGTGCTCACATTTCCGGGACCCGGGTTGGGAGGCCCACCGGTCCGCTTCATGGGGACATCCGAGCAGCGAGAGCGGTTCCTCGGCATGTTCAACAAAAAGGACGGCGTACTTCGGTGGGGCGCCTACGGCCTCACGGAGCCCGGTGCTGGCAGCGACGCAAAGGCCATAAAGGCTTCGGCTCGCAAGGACGGAAATCACTATGTCCTGAACGGCACCAAGTGCTTCATCACGAATGGGGCTCGGGCCGACTGGGTCGTGATTTTTGCGACGGTAGACCCAGAGCTTGGCCGGGCTGGACAACGTGCATTCGTGGTTGAGCGGGGCACACCGGGCTTCTCGGTTGGACATATCGAGGAGAAGCTCGGTCTGCGCGCCAGTGAAACCGCCGAGCTCATTCTCGAGGATTGTCGAGTCCACGAAGACAACTTGTTGGGCGGGGAGTCTCACTACGTGAAGAAGGAAGGCTTCATGGGCGCCATGAAGACCTTCGACTCCACGCGCCCCATCGTCGGTGCGATGGCCGTGGGTATGGCCCGCGCGGCGGTCGAAGAAGTGCGAGACTTCTTCAAAGCGAACTATATGGCCCGCCCAATTCCGCGCTACGCAGCACTACGCGACCGTGTCGCCGATCACTTCCGAAAAATTCAGGCGGCTCGACTGTTGTGTTGGAGGGCGGCTTGGATGGCCGATCGCGGTCTCCCGAACGCGAAGGAAGCCAGCATGTCCAAAGCCTACGCGGCTCAGGTCGCCACGATCGCGCTCTCGGACGCTGTTTCCTTCTTGGGAGCACACGGTGTGTTGCGAGACCACATCATCGAAAAGTTCTACCGCGACATCAAGGTCTTCGACATCTTCGAGGGTACCGGCCAGATCCAACGGGTTGTCATCTCAAAGCGGATTATCCCGGGCCTCCGACACTTCTAGAACCGCGCCCAAGCTCGCCAATTTACTAATTATTTTAACGTGACCGGCTCGACAGGTGTCGACTGCTAGCATGAGTTGGGTCACAATCCAGAAAGAGCGAGAAAGACCGTTACGAACTGGCAGAGAGGGCGGTTTGGCCGACGATCTTCGCACATCAATCAAGGACGGCCTGCTTCGCGATACGCGAATACCGAAGGTAGGCGACGTCGTTCGCAAGCGATACCGGCTTCGGAAAGTGCTTGGTGTGGGTGGCTTTGCTGTGGTCTTCCAGGCCCTCGATAGGAAGACCGGGGGAATCGTCGCCCTCAAGGTCCTTGCCCCTGAAAAAAGCCGTGACGCAGACTTCAAGAAACGCTTCTCATTGGAGGTCAATCTGGTCGCGCGGCTGCGGCACCACAATACAATTAAGGTCTGGGATGCCAGCATTTCCGAGTCGGGCTGCCTCTACATGGCAACCGAATTCGTCGAGGGCGAAGAGCTACACACGGTCATCCGCAAGACCGGCGGAATCGCCCTGAACCGGGTCGTACGGATCGCAAAACAGGTTCTGCGAAGTCTGGCTGAGGCCCACAAGGCCGGAATCGTGCACCGCGATCTGAAGCCCGCGAACATCATGGTCTGTCAGCTCGAGGGGGATAAGGACTATGTGAAGGTACTCGATTTTGGAATTGCCAAGGTCGTATCGGGCACCGTCTCGATGGTCGAAACCCGTACCGGCAACGTGATGTGCACGCCGACCTACGCCGCGCCAGAGGTGCTGCGCGAGCGAAACATCCAACCCGCAAGCGACATCTATTCCCTCGGCTTGGTCCTACTGGAGGCGATCACTGGGCAGACAATGGTTAGTGGCAGCTCGATGGTCGACATCATCATGAACCAGGTCTCCGACGACGAGATCCCGCTCCCAAATCAACTCAGGGGAATCGCCCTGGGCACGATCCTCAGCAAGGCGACGTCGAAGGTGCTCTCGGAGCGCTACCAGACCGCGCTCGAGATGCTGGCCGACCTCAACGCCCTGCCACCGCAGCCCGATTCGACATTGGCCGAACTCAGGGCGCCGGCTCTGGAACTTGCTGACGAGAGCTCTACCCAGCTACTAGCTAGCGGACCAGCCCAGGCAAAGCCAAAACTGGATCCCAAAGAGTCGGGAAGAGGGATGGTTCTAATGGCAGTCGTGGGCGCCGCAGTCGTCGCGCTGGTCGCTGCCCTACTACTTCTGCCCGGCGGATCTGAACCCGAGCCACTCTCGGTTACGCCGCCGGTTCCGCCCGAGCCAACGCAAGAGGTCGCGGCGGCTGAGCCTGCTGGACAAAATGGCGAAGTCGAAGACCGTGCCGAGACATACCGCGATCCGCTACTCGACCGACCAGGGGCCTTCGCCGCTCGTGATGAGGCCCTTCCGCCTCGGGGCATGGCATCCTCCGACGAAGGTACGAATGCGCGGGCCACGCCTCCACGGGCCCGGGCTAGGACGCAGAGTCCGCCGGAAGACCAACCCCTTCTCATATTGGGCGATGTGCCCGACCCGACTAACCCGAATCATTGGACGCGAATTCGCCTAGATAGCGTCCCGCCCGGTGAGATCTTTTACGACGGCAACATCGTTGGAGAGACGCCTTTCGATGGGGTCGTGGTTGCTCAGTCACACAGCCCGGTCATCTGGATACGAAAGGATGGGCACCGTCCCGGCCGAGTCGCCATCGACATGATCGAGGGAGACCAAAGCGCTGCACGGGTGCTACAACCCTTGGCCGAGGGCGAGGATCCCTCGCACGATTCCCCTCCCGCGCGCGGCAATCGAGATCGACAACAGCGGCGCGATCGGAACGAGAGAAATCGAAGGCGCCCGCGATAACCACGGCGTTCCAACCAGACCGGAAGTCATTCCGTGAGTTCCCTGATTCCCGTTGAGCTCTTTTCGCTACCCACTCCCGGCTCGATGCGCAGCCGCCGTCCCTCTTGTCGTCCGGCGTCGTGCGCTGCGCCATTTCGATATCCACTCGCCGACATCCGAGAGGTGCGAGGGTACCGCTTTGCGTAGAATGCCTGGATTGCCGGATCGCCCGACCAGACCAGGCCCGTCTCTTCGTGTGAGACTCGCTGGGAGTCGAGCCGATCTCGAAAGCCCATCATGATTCCGACCCGAAAGCTGCGACGGCCAGAGCGGGTTACTGAGTTGGACTGGCGGTAGCTCGTCCACAGGTCGTCGACCTTTCGCAACAGCGCGTCGTGAACGTAGGCCGCGATCTCAATGTTGGCTGGCGTTCCCATGATTTCGAGGACGGTCGCCGGCTTGTTGTCTTTGCTTCGCGTGGTTCGCAGCCAAATGCAACGCACGAAGAAGTGCTCCTGCAGGATCGCCGAGAGGAGTTTACGCTCCGCGGGCACCCGTGCGATTGCGGGGCCGATTCGACGGTACGAATATCCCGCTGGTGCACTTTGATCGAGTTCGAGGTTGTACTGGAGCAACAGGCGGTTGGCTGCGGCAGTAGCCGCTTCTGACTCGTGTGGGTTGTCGGATTGGGCGAGGCTCAACAGCTTCTGCACTCGACGCAACACCGTCTTTGCCCGCTGATCGAGGCCGCTCTGAACCCGGGGGCTGGCCCCGATTTGCAGCATCTCACAGGCCTTCTTGAACATCGGTCCGTGCGGCCTACTGTCGGACTCGGCCAACAGCTCAGACACGACCTGATGAGCCATCTCATGCCGTAGCGTATCGTCGATTTCTATCCAAGTCGCGTCGGCGATATGAGCTCGGCTGATAGCCAGTGTGCGGGTCGCCGGGGTCCAGGAACCGAGAACAGTCGCTGAGTCTGAGAGAGCGAAGGTCGGCAGCGACAGCTGACTCGCTAGTGAGGTCTCGTTGATGTGTTGCCAACGGCGGCTGACCTCGGTGAGCCAGGCGCGGTCCAGCGTCTCGTGTGAATCCAAACCGACTCCGGGTTTCGAGTTGGGGACTCGTTCTACCGACCGAGTGAAGGAATGCAAAGGGTATTCAACGCGACCCTGTCTCTCTACGGCAGTGGATCGACAAAGACGGAGTACAACGACTCACCGGCTTCAGTGCTCGGACTGACGATGTAGGGAATCTCTCCCTTGGAGCGGAAGTGCTCGATCGGTTGGCCGACCTGAAAATAGAGAACTCGTTCCTGGTTGGGTCCCCAATCGGCCAATTCTGCCGTAAGATCGACCGAACCCGGTGCCATCTGCTCGAGAAAGCCAGAGGTCCGACGGGCCGACAGGTCCTCGAACGGTTCCTGAGCGTACCAGATTCGGCCCCAGCGTTGGCCTGAGAGAGCATCCGCCGGGTCGATGATCGTCATTTTCAGGTGCAGTCGGTCGCCGACCTGAATGGCGACTGGTGTATCGCTGGCGACCTCGGCGCCGAACTCTTGAAGCTCGACTTGGAACCCAGCCGATTCACCAAAGCCAATTTCGATTTCCCGCACCGCACCGCCTGCGATTGCCACTGGGAGGCCGGTACCCACGACGGAAATGACTCGGGCTCGGAACGGACCGCCTGTTCCGGTAGGCACGTGGACGTATTGCCGCTCTAGATACGGCCTGACCGGAGCGACGTGAACCAGCGGGGTTGCGAGTTCACCGCCATCTACCGCCACAAAGAGCCGTTCCGCTCGATCAGGAATCGACGAGATCTTGAGAAAGACCGAATGAGCGGTGGTCAGGCTACAAGAGACGCACCCATCGTCCCCGTTGGGGGCACCATCGTCGCACTGTTCCGAACCCTCCATGATCCCGTTGCCACAGAAAGATGTCGTGTCTTGCTCCGCGGCGTTGGGCGCCGGGATATGCGGCGACATTTGGGTTGGGTCTTCGGACCAGAAGCTCAGATGAGTGACAATCTCGGATTCTTCTGCTGGGGTGGTGCTCTCAGGCTCGACTGAGCGCTGTCGAGTCTCTTGCGCCGCAGACTCGACCGAACCGATGTCGACAAGCCTGTTGTCGGGCAGGTCCCCGCATGCCGCAAAGAAACACAAAGTCCCTAGTAGCATGAAGTAGCTCAGATTTTTGGGCTGCATAGGTAACGCTCTCTCCTAGCTGCGGTGGAAAAACCACAACCGCCCACTAGGTACGTCTTAAACCTACACAAACCAAACCAACAGATCCAGCGGAAATTTACAGTAGTACAGCCACACACACCAAACAGGCGAGTCTGCGCGCTTTTTCGATGGAAGAGCGCGCCACTCGCCTTATTCGAGGGAGTCCGAAAAGAACTGAATCACTTGGTCTAGTGCTTGGCGGGTGGGATGTCCCGGCTCGTCGACTAGGTCAAAGACGAGTACCGAGTGAGCCAACCGAGAGATCCCATGAGGGTTGCCCCGCGCGGAATCGATCTCGACCGCGATGAAGTTGTCTCCCAGTTCGTCTGCCAGCCGCTGGAAGCGCTCTCGAGGCACCATTCGATCCTTGGTGAAGCGCAACCCCATCACGCAAATACCGTCAGCTGTGCGTTCTTTCACCCGAGCGAGCGTCTGCTCGTCGATCCCGAGGTCGCGTCTCTGGCTCTTTGTAACCGCAAAGGGAAGGGAAGGCTGGCTCAGAACGGGTGCGACCACACAGTCCTCGACCATCATGGCCAGCGCAAAGCCACCCGTAAGACACATACCTACCGCGCCAACTCCGGGCCCGCCGCACTGTTCGTGGGCGTATCGAGCCAACTTCCTCAACCAGTCGGTGATCTGGCTGTTTTTTCCCGTGGCCCAGACAGAAAACTCGCGGGCGATGCAGGCCCGCACGAGTGTGGAGGCTGAGTAGCGCAGGCCCATCGGCTTGCCGGGGGTACCAATCAATGACGGCAGGTAAACCGTAAACCCCGCTTTGACAACGCGGCGGCCGAAGTCGGCGACGCCCGGATACAGGCCGGGCACTTCGTGCATCACAATGACTGCGGGCCCGCTCCCGGCCTTGAAGACCGTCCGAGTGACCCCATCGAACATCATCTCGAGCTGCTGGTAGTCGGGATAAGCCTGATTCTGTACCGTTCGTTCCACTGCCCTTTCCACATTGCTCGAAACTTCGGTTGGCATTATAAGCCCACCATGCTCGTGGTCGACACCCATACACTCCTTTCGCGCTGTCGTCGTCTTTCAGAGCGGCCAAGTCTCGACGAGACTGATTTGCGGGACGTCCTTTCTACGGTTCGGCTGAGTGACGTAGCCTTGGAGGAGCTGGAACTGCCGGACTCGAGCCAACCGTACGGACGCAACGTAATCCTCAGGTCGCCCTCCCTCGAAGTGATGGTCGCGACCTGGACTGCTGGTATCTCGTGTGCGCCCCACGATCACGGGGGTTCGGTCGGTGCGGTCCTGGTGTTGCGAGGCTGCGGACAACACAGCCTGTTTCGCATCAGAGACGGCGGCCTCGAGCTGGCGTCACAACACGTTGTCACGGGCGGCGAAATCCTCAACGTGAGCTCTGAACTTGTACACGCAATGGTGGACCGTGATTCGCAGGGCCCGTTGATGACCCTCCACCTCTACACCACCGCGATCGACGACATGGTGGTCTACGACGTCCCGGGCCGCCGTACTCTTGTCGTAGATGGCTCGTGCGGCGCTTGGGTACCGTCGGAACCAGGCGATTTGATTCGTCGTGAGGTTGCCGGCTTTCTAGAACCGGATGCAGTTCGAAGTCTCTAGCCACCGACGGGCCCGAAGGGGCCTCCCGGGCTTGTCTCGACTTGTTCTGCCCGGTATACCTCGGGCACGATGCATGACCTCCCACACCTAACCCACCACTGGTCCGATGTTTGAGTCTCGCTGGGATGGGAAGCGATTCAAGTACCTGATCTGGGGCTTAACGGGTCTATTCGTCCTTCTTTACTTCGTCGCGATGGCCTTCAAGGGCTGGATACCCCACGACGAGGGCACCCTCGGGAACTCTGCTGAGCGTGTACTTCACGGCATGGTGCCACACACTGACTTCGTCGACCCCTACACCGGCGGTTTGAGCTACCTGCACGCGTTGTCCTTCAAGCTCTTCGGCGTCAGTATCTGGTCGATGCGGTTTATACTGCTGCTGTTCTCACTGGTGTCAGTTTTAGTCGCGGCCCGCGTGTTTCGGTCCCTGCTGACACCCGGCGCAGCCGCTCTTTTGACGCTGCTAGCTGCTGCATGGATGACCCCGATGTACTTCGCCGGGCTCTCCTCCTGGTATGTGACCTTCTGCGGCGTCGGCGCCCTTGCCTGCTTTCTTCGATACAACCAATCCGGCAACAGGGCCCTACTGGTGGTGGCAGGTGGGCTGTGCGGTTTGTCGTTTCTCGTCAAAATCAGTGGCCTATATCTGATTTGTGCGCTTGTCGCCGGGTTGATTTTCGTGCCGTCTGCAAAAGCCGACGGGGCGGCGACAGGCCCCAAAACGGTCGACCTACCGGTTCGCTCGTTGCGTCTCCTGGCTGCGGTCGGCATATCCGGGATGGTCGTTCTGTTGATCTGGAAGCGTCTGCACGCAGCCGAGTTTTTGCTTTTCGCTCTGCCGGGGTGCGCCGTATGCATGACCGGGATCATCGCGGAATTCAGGAACAATCGACCTGCGGAGAGGTTGGGAGACCTGCTGCGTGAGCTGGCCCTGGTTTGCCTTGGGGTCGCGGTTCCAATCGCGCTGTTCTGCCTCTTCCTCTACGATTTGGACGGTCTGAAGGACCTGTACCACGGCCTTTTCGTCTTACCCTTCGGCCGTCTCGAGTTTTCGGTGTTGCCGCCTCCGGGCGTGTGGGAATACGTATTCGTCATTCCCTACGCACTCCTTCTGGGGGCTTCGATCTTCGCGCCCACTCGCCCTGCTCCCAAGTGGCTCCTGCTCCTGACCATCTTGGTACTCGCAGTATTGATTTCGGTCGCACCGCAGGCGCGGGCCTACGACGCGATCTGGGGCTCACTGCGCCCAATGATCCCCTTAACGGTCGTATTCGCCTGTGTTGCGCTGCTTCGGTTCAATGACCGACCACAGAATGCAAAGCGAAACCTGTTTGCAGCAACCTGCGCCCTGGCCTTCTGCAGCTTGGTGCAGTTCCCTGTGACTCACGGGATCTATTTCTGCTACGTCGCCGTGTTCCTGATCATGGCGCTGGCGACCTTGATTCGTTTTGTCGGGCTGAGCTACGGCAGATTGCACCTATCAGTGGCGGCGTTTTTTCTTCTGTTTGCGGTCATGTTGGCGTCGCAGAACCCCCCGTACAACCAGGGTGAGCGGGTTTCGCCCCTCGCCGAGAGCTATGACTTGCAGAATCCGCGGGGAGGCATTCAGGTCAACCAGGGCGAGGGACTCTTCTACGACTTCCTGGTCCACTTCATTCAAGAGCGGACCGAGGGTGACACGTTCATTTTCGCCGGTCCTGACTCTCCGGAGGTCTATTTCCTGACAGGCAAACAGAACCTCATGCCCTTCGAGTACGATTTCTTCTTTCAGGGCACCGATGACGATCTGCTCGCGATGATCGACGAAGCCGAGGTCAACCTGGCAGTGATCAACACGATGCCTGAATTCTCGTACCCCTACTCGGCCGATCTCATTTCCGGGCTCGAACAGCGCTTCCCCAACTCGCGGGTCCTCTCGAAGTATCGGGTCCTGTGGCGTGAGTGAGCCAGATCACTGGGCGGTTTGAACGCCGGCAGGTGGGATCGGCTTGCGTGCGGGTCGGAGAACTGGCTATGCTCATAGCCTAGGCAAATCAGGGAATCGGCCAAGTACCAGAGAGAAAACCGAAATGATCTCAGATCTATTTGCTGCGCGCACGGCGGGGAGGCTGTGCTGCATAGTACTGCTATTCCTCTCGACTCGGGCCGTGGCCGTCGACTTCACGGCCCGCCAGACTATCTCATACGAAGGCTATCTAGAGGCTGACGGGGAGGCCGTCAGCGGCGACTTCGCCATGAACTTCGCCCTCTTCGAGTGCTCGGTACCAGGGGATTGTGACCCGGTTTGGCTGGCGGCCGGAGCCTGGAGCGATGGGTGGCCCGAGGAGGGGTCTGTCACCGTCAACGTATTTCAAGGGCGCTTCCACACCTTCTTGGGCGGTGATGGTTTCGCTGAGATACCGCCTCACGTCGTGGCCCGACCCGTTCTTTATCTCTCGATTCAGGTTGAGGGGGCACCGTTAGCGCTCTACCAGCAAATCACCTCAGCCCAGAGCGCGTGGAACGGCGTGCCAGCCGGTAGCATCATGGCCTACGGCGGCGCTACGCCCCCAGCCGGCTGGCTGCTGTGTGATGGCCGCAGCGTATCTCAGGAGGCCTACCCGGCCCTTTTCGCGGCCGTCGGCACCAACTGGGGCGAGGGCGCGAGCGACGGTGAATTCCGACTGCCCGACCTTCGGGGCCGATTCCTTCGCGGTGTAGACAACGGCGTGGGTCGTGATCCCGATCGCGGCGGCCGGTCAGCAAACGCCTCGGGGGGAAACACCGGCGACAACGTTGGATCGGTGCAAGGCTGGGCGACCTCGAGACCGAGGACGAACTTCACGACCGGTTCTGACGGCGCCCACGTGCACCCGGTAGACGACTACTACTACTCGGAAAACCACAACGGAAACTGGGGCTGGCTCGGCTCGGGTGACAGTGACTGGGATAATCGGGGACACACGACCCGACACGACACCCACAGCGCCGGTGCCCACTCCCACTCAGTAACAGGGGGCGGGGACAATGAAACCCGGCCAAACAACGCAAACGTCTCTTACATCATCAAGATGTGACGTCCGGCGGTTCCTAAAAAACGGCAGAGAGCCGAAAGGTGCAACCGGCGGGCCCACTCAGAGATGTTCCTTCATCTTTGAGAGGCCGCGCGAAACTGGTCTGCTAAGTAGCGACAGCGATCGTGAGTTCCCCCAGATACCCGTCGTCTTGTTCGGTCATCGTCAACAGAGGTGGGAGCCCCCCGTTCGACCCCAAATCGCGCTCATTCGAGGTGTCCTTGGGTCCCCGCTCGGCGTATACCCCGGTCCTATACACCGCGGCAGACACGTCTTCTGGGAAGTAGAGCTGTGAGGTCGCCTCGCTCGTCTCTGTAGGATACACACGGAAGTGAATGTGAGTGGTTCGACCCGGATACCAGCCAGGATACAGCGTCGAAAAGGAGACTCGGCCTTCGCTATCGGTGATCTGCGTGCCGCGCATGAAGACTTCGCCGGTGGTGTCGAGTCCGCCCAACTGATTGGGAAAACCAGAATAGAGCCCCTCGGCATCGGCTTGCCAAATATCCACCGCTATACCGGCCAGCGGCTGGCATTCTTCCGCGTCAATTATCAATAGAGAAACGCGAAGAGGAGTCCCCGGTCTACTTTCCGTTATGTCTTCGCGCAGGAGGTCCCCGTCGAGATAATAGGGGCCTGCTGTTTGCCTGGGGTAGACGGTACATACGGTAGCCGCGTCCCCAGAATCGCTGTGAGCATCGGTCAAACTGACACCGGCTTCCGCATCGGCACCGGAATCCGCATCGGCACCGGCATCCGCATCAACACTGTTTCTGCCTGTGCCGCTATCGGCGTTCTCGCCACAGCCAGGGAAAATGACTGTCGCGGCCACGACACCCGCGGTATCGAGTATGAAGCGCCTGCGGGTTTGGCCCTCGGGCAGGTTTGGGGCTGGTCGATCGGCTGAGGGTAACCCAGCGTCGGGTTCGTCTGACATCTTTACTCCATTTGTCTCGATAGGGCCGGGCAACTCGGCTCAAGGAGTGTAGCGAGACCTGAGCAAGGTACAAGTCGAGTCTTCAACGAATCCTGTTGGCGGCCGTTCACTGCTTAGTCCAGTCGCGGATTCCTATTGAGCTGGGGTCAAAAACTAAAGCGAAGCTCAACCGCATCAACCAGTGTCGCAGCATTGCGCTGCTCGGCGAGCGCCTGATCGATTGGACGACCGAAGACCTCCCCGTTTTCAAGCTCAATGCTTCCAAACATATACGAATCGGGGAACTGCTCGAACTGCTCGCGGTAGCTACTGGCCGCGGTTTCGCTCAGAGACACCTGGATGAAGTTGTTGGTCGTCCAACAATTGAGGTCGAGTCCGTAATTGGCGTCGATGCCGGTCTCCTCATCGAATTCATTGTTGGAGACACCCACTCGAAAACGAACGGCGTCTACACCTGAATACTCTGGGCTCGAGAAGTTGAAGGACGTGTCCCAACTCTGTTCGATGAGCAGCGGCGTGTGGTCGACCTCGATCAAGCGCAGTTCGAGCTCCACCTCCTCGATTTCGATCCCGATCGCATCGATTTCATCTTGGCCGAGACCGGTACCAATTTCGGAGTCGGTAAACCAGGTAAAGCCATCGACCGTCTCCTTCTGCAGTTCGACGGAGTCCTCGCCGAAGTTCAACCGGACGTCAGCATCCAGCCTTTGATTGAATACCGTCCACTCGTCGTCGCCAATCACCTCGCCGTTGGTCGTGTCATAGGACGTATCCTGCCGAGTCATGACACACAGGCCGCCTGGGATCTCCCAGCTGTCCAGCTCACGGTCTCGGCTCGACGCCAGATGCTCCTCGAGTTCGCCTTCGGCGAAGGCCGACGTCCGAACATAGGGATAGATATTGTACTGGCCTCGACGATACTGAGCGGACAACACAACATTCACGAGTTCGTCGATCTCCGGAAGTTCTTGCTCTTCGCTGTTAGGGTCGTCCTCGGCCTGTTCCTCTTCGCCATTTGGATCGTTTTCGTTCTGTTCCGCTTCACCAGTGGGGTCGTCCGCGTCCTGTTCCTCCTCACCATTGGAATTGTCTTCAGCCTCTTCCTCGCCGCTTGGGTCGTCCGCGTCCAGCGGCTCACCTTCGTCGTCGCCACTCACGTGCTCGTCGCTTCCGTTGTTTGCGACCGGTGCATCATCCCCATTCTGGTTCGCTTCGTCCTCGTAACCCTGTAGTTGCTCGTCCTCTGGGCTTCCGGTGGTGCCGCTGCAAGCCCAACTAAACGCAACGAGTAGCACGGCGATCGATAGACGTAGTTTCCTGTTTCTCATTTTGTTCTCCGAAATCGTAGTCGAGTAATGGTCCGTAGTTCGGGCGATTTCTGTCGCCACTGTCTTTACGGGCTGACCGCACTTTCGGATCACCCTGGAGGTGATTTTCCTCGGAAATGGCCAAGTCCAATTGGTGTTACCGAACGCTGCGGCGTTTCCGCGCGGGCATCGAGAGCGTAATCGGCTACCTCAAACTCGCCTACGGACTTCGCCGCTGCACCTGGCGAGGTCTGGACGGCTTCAAGGCCTACACTTGGGCGTCAGTCCTGGCCGCCAATCTAACAACGCTGGTTCGCTGCCGGATGGCCGTCACGTAGCAGCTCGAGAGGTCGGCAATCCAAAATGAGCTGAAGCGGCAGCGACGTCCGCCGCTCTCGGGTCTCCGCTCTCCGAATCCCGACTACGGCTCTTCAATGATCGCTCTCCGACGCAGCCGAGATCCGAAATCTGAGAATTAGGGTCGGATGACGGTGGCCGGGGAACGGAAATCCGATGAAAAACAGGGGTTTTCGGATGAGCTCTAGCTAGTCAATCATGAATTGTGGTCAGGGGTTCCGTCGACAAAGGCGCTCACGTCGTCGATGAGTTTCTCAAAGAACTCGTCAATTGTGTGCGCGATCTTCCTCACACCACCGCGGGTTGGGAGATATGTCTCGTCTTCAATCAAGGCACCTGGCAAGTACCAAACCGCACGCGGCTCCCGATCACC
>CAZDBH010000208.1:0-14244 GCA_964503485.1 uncultured Bradymonadales bacterium
CCACGCTCGACCTCGAGGTCGATGCCGTCATCAAGGTCGACAACAAGGACCTGTGTCTCAACGGCAAGGTCAAGGGCAAGATCGACAAGAACTTCTTGGTCGACATCGATGGCAAGGTCACGGTCTCTTCACCATTCGAGTACGAGTTCGGCGACAAGAAACACAAAGTCACCCTGAAAGAGGGCGGCTCGATCGGTATCGTGATGAAGGCCTCGGAATTCGAGGAGGCCACCCTCGACCTCGAAGTCGACGCCATCATCAAAGTCGACGGCCAGGACCTCTGCTTGAACGGCAAGGTCAAAGGTAAGATCGACAAAGAATACAACGTCGATATCGATGGCAAGATCGAAGTTACCTCGCCGTTCATTTACGAGTTTGGCGCTGACAAACACAAAGTCACCCTGAAACAGGGCGGCAAGATCGGTATCGTGATGAAGGCCTCCCAGTTCGAGGAAGCCAACCTCGACCTCGAAGTCGAGGCCATCCTCAAACTGCAAAACAAGGAACTCAAACTCACCGGTCACGTGACCGGTAAGATCGACAAGTCCTACAACGTAGACATCAAGGGTACGATCACCGTCGATTCGACGTTCGAGCTGGAATTCGGGGACCACAAGGCACGGCTCATGGAAGGCGGCCAACTCGAGGTGGTCGTCGAGCAGAGCAAGTTCAAGTCAGCCGAGCTTCGTGGAATCGTCGTCGAGGCTGACATCAAGGTCGGCTCCCAGACGCTGAAACTGGAAGGTCGCCTCGAGACCGGTAAGGTCGATGACAAACTGAAGGTCGATGTTCTCGCCTCAATCAAAGTGCGAGAGGACTTCGTTTACACCCTTGGTCCGGTCACGGCGACACTCAAAGAGAACAGCGAACTCAAGGTCTCTATCGAACAGAGCACCTTCAAGTACGCAGAATTGCTCAATGTCGAGGTGCTCGCCGACATCACCATCAGTGGCAAAACCCTCAAACTGAAGGGTACGGTCACTGAAGGTAAGTACGAAAACGACAAGCTGAGTTTCGTCGGCAGTATTGCGGTGGTCGAGGACTTCACCGTCGAGCTGGGTCCCGTCAAAGCCACGCTCTGTAAAGATTCCGAGCTTAAGGTCACGATTGAGAACAGTGAGTTCAAGAAGGCCGAACTCATCGGCGTCAAGGTGCTGGCCGAAATCGATATTCGAGGCAAGAAGCTCGAAATCGAAGGTACGGTTGACGAGGGTGTCTACGACGGGACGAACATCACGTTCCAGGGCACACTCAAGCTTCTGAACACTTTCGAAGACGAGTTCGCCAACGTCAAAGCGCGCTTCATGAAGGACGCGTCGTTGACGGTTCGCGTCGAAAACAACGCCTTCAAATGGGCTGAGCTCGCCAATCTCGTCATCGAAGCCGACATCAAGATCGGCGAAAAGACCCTCTACCTCGGCGGTACGCTTACCCGCGGTCGCTACGAAGACGGCAAGATCGACTTCCTCGGCACCATTTCGGTCAAGCAAGACTTCGAAGTGGAACTCGGCCCGGTTAAGGCTCGGTTGCTGAAAGACAGTGGGCTGACCGTTTGCGTCGAGAAGAACGAATTCAAGTACGCTGAACTCACCAGCGTCAAATTCGAAGCCGACATCAAAATCACCGATACCAAGACCCTCTACCTGGCCGGTGAAGTCACTGAGGGTAAATACGACGGTGAGACCATCACCTTCGAGGGCAGCCTGTCTCTCAAGGAAGACTTCAAGGTCATCGATGAGGAAGGCAAGACTGTCACCTTCTTGAAGGACGCCTCGCTTCGGGTCCGAGTCGAGAAGAACGAATTCAAGTGGGCCGAACTGACCGGCCTGATGGTCGACGTCAAATTCACCATTCAGGGCAGACTCCTACACCTCAAGGGCGGACTCGAGAGCGGTCGCTACGAGAACGGCAAAGTGTCCGCCCTCGGTTCAATAACGCTCCAAGCACCATTCGAATACGTAATGGGCAGTATCACTGCCAAGCTGAACAGCGGAACGCTCAAAGTGAGCGTTGAGAACAGCGAATTCCAATGGGCAGAGGTCACCAACGTCTCAGCAGAGGTCTCCTTCAAACTCGGCGGAACCGATAGCCAGGGCCGAGAGAAGGAACTCAAACTCGGCGGCGAGATCGTCAAAGGCAAATACGACAAGGACGGCAACTTCGACCTCGAAGGCAGTATCAGCCTGTTGTCACCGGTCGAGCTGTTCCACGCCGGCAAGTTCACTGCGACGCTCGAATCCGCGACAGTCGGCTTCAAGATCGAACAGAACGAGCTCAAAGAAATCTCGGCCTCCGGTCGGGCTAGCCTGGTCGTCGACGCCGGCACCGGCAACAATATCTCAGGTTACCTCGAAGTTAGCTGGCGCCGAGTTGGCACCGAAGACAAGTTCAGCGGTAAGGGCAAGCTCACCGTCAGTATGCTGGAAGGCAAGCTGACCGGTGAAATCGACGCCGAGCTCTTCGAGAACGGAAACTGGACGATCAAGGGCACCCTCGACTATGTGATGAACGAGCATATCGGGGGCAAGATCGGCGTCGAGATGGATCAGGAACTCGATCCGATCCTAAGCGGTGAGCTTCGAATCACCAACAAGCAGCTCCACCCCGGTCTCGACCTGATCAACATAGATAAGGCGATTGTCCCGGCCATCGCGGTCAACTTCTACGGTCTCAACCTGGGTATCGGTTGTGACGCCGAGTTCGTCGTGAAGTTGTTGCCCGTCATGTTCAACGCAACCATCGGAATCAGTGACTTCCGGCCATTGCACATGAACATGCCGCGCTTTGACGCGACCGCCGAAGTCAGCACGGGCGTCCAGCTGGTTGCGGCCGTCAAGCCGTACTTGGCGATGTTCCTCGGCGCCACCGGTTTTGAGGCAGGAATCAAGTGCCAGGGTAAGGTTGCACTGGAGGCGACTCTCGCAGTTACCGGCTCGCTCGGTTTACATGCCGACGGAAACAAGTTCTGGGGCGAATTGGGATTTGGGATCTCATTCGAACCCGAACTCGTGCTCGGTTTCCAGCCGTTGGCCTACGCCAAGCTGGGGTCGGAGCAATGGGACTACGGGCTCACCGAAGAGCTCGAATACCGCTTCAGCTTGTTCAAATTCGAGTGGTCCAAAGAGTACAAGTTCGGCGACGACGGACAGACTGCCGAAGCAGGACCCTCTGCGGCGCCAACGGCCGTGCCAGGAACGCCAGTCCAAGAGCAAGAGGCGCCAGCCGAGCAAGAGGCCGCTACTCAGACGGCAGCGCCCGCTCCCACTGTCTCTCAGGATTCGCCGGGTATTGCTCCGGAAACCGAGCCCGATGACGGCGGAGACGGCGAAAAGAGCGACATGCAGAAGAAGATGGAGGAGATCCAGGAATGGGCTACTCACATCGGAAACGTGGCCAAACTCATCGGATTCATGGTCGACGTTGTCACGCTCAGTCTGCTGATCGCTCCCTTCTTGGGACCGGCCGCGCCAATTGCTCCGCTCATCGCCATCGTCATCGCCATGGTGAAGAACAGCATGGGCCCGAGCGACTTTGTCGCCGCATTCGAGTCGCTGGCTTGGTTGCTGGGCAAGGCGATGGAGTGGATCGCAAGTCTGCTGCCAGACTGGTTCATCGAAGCTTGGGAAGAGATCAAGCGGCTCATGTCACTCGGTGCACGAGGCATGGCGGAAGAGGTCTCGACCAAGATCAAGGAAGCTTGTCCACAGATCATCCCAGCGCCATGGGCTGATGTTGCTCAGCCGCTCTTCGACTGGGCAGCCAGCATGGCCTACGAGCTGATCATGGCGTTCGAGGGCTTCAACCCGATCAATCCGCTCGACTGGATTATCCTGCTGCTCAAACTGATGTGGGCCGGAATATCTGGAGCGAAAGAACTCATCGAAGCCTTCGAGGAGGCCGGTAGTCGACTCGTCAAACTCATTCAAGAGCTGGTCTACAGCGGTGATATCGTTGTCCATTGTACCGACGTCGACGACTGGGGCATGAACCCATGGAAGGTCCGATGTCACTTGCCAGGTATCTGCGATGTGAGCTACGGACCGAGTGATGACGAGTGGTTGTGGCTGATCTGTCAGTTCGCCAACGGTATCCTGAAGAACACCTTCGGTGTCAGGCCCAACACCAACACCAGCACATCCGACTACGGATTCGATTATTAGTCAGTAAGCCCGTGGCCTCGTCTCTAACCAAGACCTCATATCTGACCTCATTGACCCGGTGACTAGAACCCGAGGAGGGCTCTGAAGCGACCACTGGGCTTGGGTTGAATAATCGGTTTGCACACCCGATGCAGGTTGGGTGCCGACTTCTGGAGATCGTTCAGTGCGCTTTTGGCAGCGCGCTTCGCTCGCTTCGTGAACTCCTCAATCTCTGGCTCGGCCTGTAGCACATCGCCATCTAGAAGCGCCTGTGCGAGTGGTACTCGGATCTGTCTAGGGAAACCGGGGCTTAGGCGGATGATCTCGCGAGCAAAGCTGAAAGTCGTCGATTCGTGCCCCGTTTCTTCTGCTCCAAAGCACGCGTCGAGCGCACCGCACAGTGATGTCCACTCGATCCATTCGTTTGCGACGCCCTGGAAAATGATCTCGCATAGCAAGCGCCGGGTCGTCTCAGACGATTTCTCTTGTTCGCTGAGGTGTTGGACGGCCAACGTGGCTTGCGCGACGCTGTCGAAGTAGTTGCGCGCTCGGACGAGCAAGAGAGCGACTCGAAAACGGGTGTGATTTGTCAGTGCAGCGTCTGGGTCTACGCCCAACTCCGCGCATGCCTGCGCATAGTACATACAGTTACGATCCTTCGTACTTCGGTCTTTCGAGAGGGGTCCCGACGCGGGCTGTTGCCTGATCCAGTAGCAACGTAGGTTAGTGTAGTTGTTTATCCTACCACGTCAAGGGGAAAGGGCGGAGAAATCGCCACTCGTGGCGCTGGGCCAGCGCTGATGCGGACTTCAGCCTGCCACCGTTGTTCAGGGTGACCGTCATTCGTTTAGCCACTCTTCCGACAGACAACGGGACACACTAAAGTGGTTGCCGGAGGTTCAAATGCATGAAATTTCTGCCAAAGACGGCGACAGGCAGATCGACTGGGGACGCACATCCCAAGATTACGCCCTTCACAGGCCTGGCTACCCAGAGTCTTTCTTCGACAGGCTGACGGCATTGGGTGTGGGCACGAAGGGGCAGCGTGTCCTCGACCTGGGAACGGGCACGGGAGTAGTGGCCCGCAGGCTGGCGCAGAAGGGCTGCCTTGTCACGGGAGTGGATATCGCTGCCGAACAGATTCGGGTAGCTCGCGAGCTCGCGAATCGTGACGGGCTCAATGCGACTTTCGAAGTGGCCCCAGCTGAGGAGACTGGCCAGCCGAGCGGTGTTTTCGACGTCGTTGTTGCGTCGCAATGTTGGCTATACTTCGAACGAGACGCTGCGGTGGCTGAGGTGAGGCGTCTTCTCGGCCCTGGAGGACGGCTCGTTACCTGTCATCTGTGCTGGCTTCCTCGCCTCGATCCGATCGCGTCACGGTCCGAGGCCCTGGTCCTGGAGCACAATCCAGGCTGGACCGCTGCAGACTGGCCTGGGCTGATTCCAGCCGCCCCCAGTTGGATTGGAAACGACTTCAAGGTTGCGGCGATGTTCTACTACGACGAAGGCCTGCCTTTCACACGAGAGAGCTGGCGTGGCCGAATCCGCGCATGTCGAGGGGTGGGGGCCAGTATGTCGGAAAAAGAGGTCGCCTCCTTCGATGCAGAACATAGCAAACTGCTGAATGAGGTGGCTCCGGATTCCTTCGAGGTACTCCATCGGATTGACGCCCATATTCTAGCTCCCACCACCTAACGCGCTTCGCAACGCCAGCCATCGCAGTATTGCGCACACCTGGACGCACACGCTCTCGCTGATGGTTTAATGGTCGGAAATTGCTGGAGTTTTTCTGGTTTACGGCCCGGTGGTACACTGTTTGCTTAATCAATACAGAAGAGAGTGTCGCACTCTCTATCCCGCAATCGTGTTTTGGAGGTCGAGTTGTTGCCTAGGTCCCCCCGCTCCGCTGTCTTCCTCTTTCTCGTTTTCGCGTCTCTCACACTATCTGCATGTGGTTCCAGCGTCGGTGATGAGGCCGAATGTAGTTCTGGTGATGTGCAAAGCTGCGACTGCGCAGCCGGTCGTGAGGGAAGCCAGACCTGCTCCGCCGACGGGACTTTCGGCGCGTGTGTATGCGACGGTAGGGATATCACCGACCAGTTTGAATGCGACGAGCCAGCCCTATTCTATCTGGACGAGGACGGCGATGGGTTTGGCATCAACGGTGATTCGCAGCGGGCCTGCGAGGTTCCAGCAGGTTTCGCAGCCGCGTCAGGCGACTGCAATGACAGCGATGACACCATCCATCCGAACGCCGGGGAACGCTGTGACGAGGTCGATCACAACTGCGATGACGATCCGGAGCAAGGCGCGATCGATGCAGTTGAGTACTTCGAGGATGAAGACGGCGATCTCTTCGGTCTGGCCGATACTGGGGTGTTTTCGTGCGAAGTAATCGAGGACATGGCCTTGAATGGCGATGATTGCGACGACACCAACGACTCGATTCATCCCGACGCGGACGAAGTCTGCGATGAGCGGGATAACGACTGCGACGGTCGTACCGACGACGAAGACGATGACGTTGAAGGGGCTCCCACCTATTACGTTGATGCAGACGACGATGGGTATGCCGCAGAAGGGGCTAGCGCCCTCAGGATTTGCGAGCCACCGAAGTTCTACGCCGAGCAGTTCGGCGACTGCGACGATGAGGAGGAGGGCATTAATCCGGGGGCGGACGAGCTCTGCGACGAAATTGATTGGAACTGTGACGAGGACCCCACCTTTGATGCCGCGAATGGTCCCTGGGAAGTGCAGCTCGAGGACGGGACGGTCGTCAACTCGTGTACGGATCCCGGCGATCCTGATGAGCACGTCGATCCGTGTGAAGGACTCGAACTCTTCACTTGGTACAACGACGAGGGAGATAGTGATGGCTGGGGTGACAGTCGACTGACCGAAGAGAACTGTGTCGAACCGGAGGAGGGCGAGTGGGTGGATCGGGGTGGTGACTGCGCTCCCACCGACGAGGACGTTAATCCCGGTGCCCGCGAAGTCTGCGGGGACGACATCAACAATGATTGCGATGAAGATGGAGTGGATGAGGGGTGCGACCCCTGCGAAGGCCTCACACGATACACCTGGTACTACAACGGCGAGGACGACGACGACTACGGTCACGACTATGGTGAAGACCACGAGTACGCGCCCGTCAATGATTGCTTCTCGCCCGGCGACGATTGGGTCACACAAGGCGGTGACTGTGCTCCGACCGACAGTGCTATCTACCCCGGCGCCACCGAGGTCTGTGACGGCATCATCAATAACTGCGACCTCACCGAAGCAGACGAAGGCTTGGATACCGAGACTTGGTACTACAACGGTGAGGACACAGATGAGTACGGCTCAGATTACGGCTACTCGGTGGGCGATGAACATGCGTGGGCGCCGGTCGAGAACTGTCGAGCCCGAGGAGACGACTGAGATCCAGACAGCCGAGATTGCGCGCACCAGGATATTATTCTTCAACATATTTATAATCTTTTTCGCTTAACGACGCTTTTATTATGTGACTTGGTACTACAATGGTGAGGATAGAGATTATTACGGGTCTGATTACGGCTACTCGGTTGGTGATGATCATGAGTGGGCGCCGGTCGAGAGCTGCCGGGCGCCTGGAGAGGACTGGGTGACCCAAAACGGTGACTGCGAGCCAACCAATAGCGCCGTTCATCCGGATGCCGATGAGGTCTGCGACGGAATCAACAACGATTGCGACGAGGACGGAATCGATGAGGGCTTCTTCGAGTACACCTGGTACTACAACGGCGAGGATAGCGACGACTACGGATCCGACTACGGCTACTCAGTAGGAGATGAGCACGAGTGGGCGCCTGTGGAGAACTGTCGTGCTCCCAGCGGTGACTGGGTGACCGACGGCGGCGACTGCGGCCCCACGGACGAGACCGTATACCCCGGCGCCGAGGAGATCTGCGACGGAAAGAAGAACAATTGCGATCTCTCGTTCGCGGATGAGGGCCTGACCTTCGAGACGTACTACTACAACGGCGAGGACGAGGACGACTACGGCCGCGACTACAGTATCGATTTCGGTTCCGAACACGAGTGGGCGGCAGTTACAGACTGCGAATCGCCAGGGTCCGATTGGGTTACCGACGGAGGCGACTGCGACCCGCAAGACAGCTCAATCTTCCCAGGCGCCACCGAGATTTGCGACGGAGTGATCAATAACTGCAACCTGACGGTGGCGGACGAGGGCTTGGACTTCTACACCTGGTACTACAATGGTGGTGATGACGACGGCTACGGCTCGGATTACGGCTACTCAGTTGGCGACGACAACCCGTTGGCCCCAGTCTACGACTGCGCGTCACCGGATGGAGACTGGGTGCAGCAGGATGGAGACTGCGTTCCGGACGACAACACCGTGCACCCGGATGCAGACGAACTGTGCGACGGAAAGGACAACGACTGCGATCCAGAAACCCCCGCCGACGAGGGATGCGTCACGGAACACTGCCCCGAGGAGGGAAGTGAGGTCGTGATATCGACCTCAGAGACATGGACTACGACCTACCCCCATGTCGTCTCCAGCGACCAGTACATCCAGGGTTGCTCCCTCCCCACCGTCACAATCGATACGGGAGCGGTGGTCCACTTCGCCGAGGATGCGGGCATCTTTGTCGGCGTTCGGAACGACGGCGCACTCAGAATCGCAGCCACCGAAGGAAACGAGGTCATCTTCACTTCAGATGATACCGAGACCCCGGCCGCAGGAGACTGGGAGGGATTGGTTTTCGGCCCCTTCGATCAGAGCTCAGTCGCCTGGTTGCAGGTCGAATACGCCGGGGCCGAACGAACACCATCGGGCTCGGGGCCCACCGGGGTTGGCGCCATTCGCGTCGAAGGCGACGGTGGCCGAGTGCCCATGCCTCGCATATCATACTCACGGGTGACGAACTCTGCGTCACACGGCGTCTGGGTCGACCGGGCCAGGCCGAACATCAGCCATACGCGCATCGCCGACAATGCAGAAGACGGCGTCTACTGCTACCGATCACCATGCCTCGACGAGACCTTTCCGGGTTTCGACTCGAATACTGTCGAAGGCAACGAAGGCTATGCACTCAGCCTGATGCCAGAGGACGTGAACGGGTTGAGCTCAGTGGGCACCTACGGTCCAAACACGCTCGACTGGGTGCGAATCAAAGACGATGACTACTCTCACAACGCCTATGTCAGGCGTTCGGTGGCATGGCCGCACATCACCGGCCAGGACACAGACACCACGATCGCTTACCTGCTCGAGGACTTTGACGGCGTTGCCCGTGAGAACGACGGGAGACCCATTCCGATCCTGACAATCGAAGAAGGAGTCAGGGTCGAGGCGGACGAAGACGTCAGAGTCTCTGTCGGTGTGGGCGAAGCGGGCGACATCGTTGTCATGGGCGGCTTCGACGGCGCCACCGAAGATGACGACCCGCTTGGCGTGACCTTCAGCAGCAGCGCAGCCGACCCCCAACCGGGTGATTGGTATGGCCTACTTCTCGGTGAGAACATCACTGAAACATCCGACATCGACGGCTTGTTCGTCGAATACGCTGGCGGGGGAACCAGGGGGCTGTACAACGAACCAGCCGGCCTCGTCGTCGATAACGCGAGCGGCCTCGAGGTCAGCAACAGCACATTCAGCAACAATTTTGGCCACGGTGTGTGGCTGAGAAGCGCGGACGTCAGCTTCACCGGGTCGACCTTCGAGAACAATACAGAAATCGGGTTGTTCGTGCCGTGGAGCTACGACTTCCAGTCAAGCATCATCGCACCGTTCGACGACAACGCGTTCGTGAACAACGGCGAGAACGGGCTGTGGATTCCGGTTGACCAGATCGATCGGCTCGAAGTCGTGAACTCGGTGTACGGTCCAAATACCTACGACTGGATCAACGGCGACGACATCGACAATCGGGACATCACTGGCACCGATGTCCATTGGTATGCGCCGTTGGACACTGACGGCGAGGTCGTACCCTACGGGTTCACTTCCCAACTGGGGATCGCAGGACCCGACAGCGAGACGATGGCCAAGTTGACCATCCACGACAACGTCGAGATGTGGCTCGAGGGGAGTCTTCTTCTCGGGTGGAACAGCAGTCGCGGACAATTGGTGATTCAAGGCGACCGGACCGACGGAGTCGATGTCCATCTAGACGCCTTTCCCGACGACATCGAAGCCGGTGATTATTGGCCCGGAATCGACATCAACGAAAACTCGGGCCCGGTTGACTTAGCGGGTTTTACCATCGCTCACGCTGGATGGGGTGGCGAGCATGCCGCGGGAATACGGTTCCTCAATGAACCCGATCCATCGATCGAACATCGCATTTCAGACTGCGTCATACGGGATACCCAAGGGGCCGGAATCTACGCGAACCAATGGACTGGCAGCCTAGAAATCGACGGCTGCGACTTTCTCGATCTACTGGCCATCTATGAAGAGGCACCGGACTCGGGTATCGGCGTTGAGGTCATTGCGAATGCTGCATGGACCACCGGCGACCCAGGCTTTCTAACGATCACGGACAGCCACTTCGAAGGAAACGCCGGCTACCCGATGGTTCTTCACGTCGATTACCTCGGAGGAGTTGCGAGTTCCAACACATTCGTGGCTCCCACCACGGAGGACTCAAACGTCGTTTTCGTCGAAAGCAGAACAATCGGCAGGGACGCGACCTGGTCTCCTATTGCTGTCCCCTACCGCTTTCAATCACAGGGACCCATCGCCCGTGAGTACAGGCTGACCTTGGCTGGCACGAGCGACAATCAGCTGCGAATCGAGCTGCCAAACAATGGCGCAATCGAGATGGGTGGGACAAGCGCGGGTGTAATGGAGATGAACTACACGAGTGTTCGCTCCTATCCCCGGTCAGAGTTCTGGAGCACGGTCTATGTGAGGCCAAACACAACCTCAGACTCATACATCACGAACTCAACCTTCGACTCGGGTGGGAGGGGCACAAACTATGGCGCCATTCGCCTCGACAGCACAGCCGACATCACAATCTCGGGCAACACGTTCATTGCGCCCCAGACCTGTGCATTCTACCTCTCCGACGACGACACGCGAGACACCCAGCTCCTCGAGGACAATCCTCGGCTGGCTGACCTGGCGGTCGAAAAGCAATTCTGCTGGCACTGACCCCTAGAAGGTGAAGCGGGCCAATACGTCGACGCCGTAGGGCACTCCCTGAACGAGTTCATCCGACGCTAAAGTAAGGCTCGCTTGCCCGATGAGGGCGACGGGTCCCAACTCAACCGTAGTCCCTAGAAAGACGGTGCCCACGAGTTCAGACCCGAAGACGTCAAAGTCATCCAAATCCTCCAGTGGCGGGCACTCCACATCTCCCACCGAACCAAAAGAGTCGCATTCGACGTAGTTTCGGTCTTCACCCTGGACGTACGGATAGGTTTCCAGATTGATACCGGGATTGAGGTGAAGCCATGGTGTCAGGCGAAAGCTACCGAAGAGGCCGAGTGAACCAGACACGAATGCCTTGCGGCGGACGTCTTCGGTCGCGATGTGGGCCACCTGCTGGTCGCGCTCGGGGTTGCTGTTGCGCCACATCCGTGCTTCGTATTCGAGTGTTCTGCGGTAGGGCAGTGAGGCCGCCGATACATCGGCTATCAGGCCGACGCCCAAGTCCGAGTCTCCAAAGAGGACCGAACGCAAGCTCAGCCCACCCCGCACGTAGCCTTCAGCTTGGCTCGTCCCAATGCCAATCGGCGACAGGTCCGTCGAGCGCCACTCCGCGGATGCGTATTCAACATGGGCGCCGATCTCGAGTGAATCGGTGATGCCCCCAGCGATCCGCCCCGTGAGGGCGTCTTTGATGACCACGTTTCCAATCTCACTCGACGAGGACTCCTGACCGCCCGGGCTGCCCAGGTAGCCCCCCTCCACCGCAACCCGTCCATCCGGAACCATCGAGCCGCTCGCAGCCGGACCCCGAGGTCGAGGGGCGAGCATCGCGTGTTGTACGACGATCTCGTGGGACACGGTGTGGGAGTAAGGTACGCAACCCATACCCAGGTTCACCAAGACTAGACTCAGCGACAAAAGGCCAATCTGTAACGATTTCATTCTAAATGTGCTCCTGAGAAACCCCTCAAGCGCAACGGCATCTCGGTCTATCGCATGGAGCGTGCCAGACTACGCTACGGCGCATGCCGCCGTTTAGCCGGCCGCCGAGTGGAGTAGCTCTGCTCCAGATCGACGGGTGCGCCTGACCGGAATGACGCACTCTCGCCCCGAGCCATCCAAAACGGGTTTGCGCGTCAGGCCGGTTAGCTGTAAGTAACTGCGGGTCTGCAAAAAGGAATCAGTCTATGACTCGCAACACAACGCTTCGGCTCGCCCTGTTGGCACTGCTGGCAGTCCTCACTGCCTGCACCTCGGATGACGGCGGATCGGAGTCCAGTGACGCGACAGTGTCGACCACCGATCGCGGACGTCGCTCTACTGCCTCGAATAATGACGCGGCTCAGAGTGACGCCACCACCGCCGTCGATCAAAGCGACGACCTACCGGTTACTCCAGATAGTGGCACTGAGGATGCAACCACTGACACTTCTCCAGAGACAGCCGCTCCCGACTTGCTGAGCCCTGAGTGCACCGGGTTCTGTACCGCCCTGTGCACGTTCCTGCTCGACTGCGGAAAGGAGGACCCGGAATGCGAGACAACCTGCGCTCAATCGACCCGCTACCAGCAGATGTCTCCAGCCGCCTGCACGGAAGCAACAGCGGTCATTGGCCTCGAAGCCTGTCCTCTGTGGCTCGACTGTGGTGGAACCGCATGTGCAATCGACGAGATGTGTTTAGAAATCCTCCCCGGGATCAGCTACGAGTGCGCCCCAGTCTGCGACCTGGGCCAAGCGACGCCGGTTTGCCCGGGCGGAGATAACTGCACACCAGTCAACGACGCCAACGGTCGAAGAATGACTTCCTTCGGTATGTGCTGGTCTCTTTTCTGAGCCCAACCGAACCGTTACCGAACGGTCAGGCTCATGGTTGGCGGTGTGACGCGCCGCAACTCTTCAACCTCTAAGGGTGGACCCACGGTGCGTTCCAGGTTGTCCGTAAAGCGGATCTTAACCACCGCTTCTGGATCGAGCTCGCTCAAACGTTCTCTAATCTCACGCCAAACATCATCCATGGAACGTCCTTCGACCCCGATCACTAACTGGCGCATTGGTCGGGCAGGCAGCGGAACGAAACGTGAATTCGCCAAACGGCCACCTCCTCGACCTCCTGGCTCGAATTGGAGCAGGAGGTATCCCTTGCGCTCGTTACGTTCCACGAACGACGTACGCTCTACCGAACCTGGATAACAAACAGGCATGGGCAGGCGCGCTCCAAGGGGTGTGCGCGTGAGTATCTGAGACCGGTGAATGTGACCCGAGATGACCGCGGCGAAGCCCTCCGGAAGCCCCCGTCCAGAAATCACGTCATCGCCCTCGCGAAACATGAAGTTCTGAACGCCCACGCGGGCACCCTCGACCGACTGATGCATGCACAGGAGCCGAATGTCAGCCCCGCTCTTCGGCAATCCGGCACACACATCCCTGAAACGGCGCCCGACAGAGCGTACGAACGGAAAACCTGTGACCGCCACAGACATCTCACCCACCGTCAACTCAACCGAGCCCGGTTTCTCGAATATATGAACACCGTCGAGCTGGCTGAACAGGGTACGGGGAATGCGCGACCGCTCGTGATTGCCAGGTACCAAAAACACAGGAATCCCACGACTCGCCACCTCCTGAAGCGGGGCCAACGCCTGATCAATCACCCAACCCGGCGGCTTGCTGCGGTGAAACAAGTCACCGCCATGCACCACCAGATCGACCTCGCCTCGCCGAGCTGGCTCCAATGCCTCAACGAAGTTGCGCAGGAAGTCCGGACCGCGCTGCCTTCTCACCACTCGGGGCTTGGACGGCCAATCAAAACCGATGTGTGTATCCCCCAGCGCTAGTACTCTTACGCATGTGTTTCGCATTCAAATTTTATACTGAAAAAATGTTCAGTGGTCAAGATGTGTAGGCACCTAAGTTGGCCTGTGATTCGGCCTCATAATGGAGGGCAAGACCC
>CAZDBH010000209.1:0-14225 GCA_964503485.1 uncultured Bradymonadales bacterium
GATCGGTGTCCACGGGTGTCGGATCATCATCGGGCCGTTCTGGATCGCCATCTGACGGTTGGTCTGTTTCGCCGGGGCCGGGTCGTTCCCGGCCCGAGGATTCGGTGTCACCGTCGAGGCCCGACGTCGAACGGGGCTCGTCGCCGCAGGCAATCAAGGCACAGACACACAGTGTGAAAACGAGAAATAGGGCGAGTCGAGAACGCGACTCTGAATCGAGACAAATCCGATCGGTCATACAGAAGCTCCCATAGGCAGTTTTGATCACAGGGGCCGCAGGATTGCGGTGTGGGTTGGGGGGCCCTCCTGAGATCGGAACGCGGCGGGGCACGTCCTGAATCCGATGTGTTTTAAAGTGCACAGCCGGCGAAATGACGCCAGGTGCATTTGGCACACTCGAAACCATACTTCCCGCCAAGCCGTCAACTTGTTTCGAACATTGCCCCAACAACGAGGGGGAAGATGGACCGCGGGCGTCGAAACAAAAACTTATCTATTCTTAGTTGGGGGCTTAGTGCAGGTTTCTGGTTGCAGCGAGGGGAGCAGCGTCCCGTTCAATCTGGCCATTCGTAGACGAAAACGGCTCCGGAAGTTCCATGGCCCGGTGCTCCCACGATCAAAGTACGACCTTCGAGAATCAGTGCGGCGCCAAACCGATCGCCCGGCTCGATCTCTTCTGGTCGTTCGAGCTCGGTTCGTGTCCACACATTTGGGCCCTCCCCGGGTCGGGTGTGAACCCATACCCGCCCACCGTCGGCATCCGGATCGCCGACGACAGCGCGGTACTCTGATGACGAGTTGGGTCCGCGGAAGATCGCGAGTGTGGTGCCGTACGCCACCGCTTCGCCTCGTGGCGGGGTCAGCCATCCGAACTCGAACTCGAAGGTCCCGCTGCCCGTTTTGTATTCATAGAGTTGCGCCGCGCCGTTGCCATATGCTCCGGGGGAACCGACAGCAGCCCAGGTCCCGCTGGCACTCTCCCGGGTGCCCCCTGAAATCGACACAGAGGCCCCAAAGAACAAGTTCGAGCTCGTTGTCTCCAACTCGATCGTCTCACCCAGTACACGGGGCGTTAAGGACTCCTGGTGGTTGTAGAATGTAACGGCACCCGTATTGTCGTAGCTGTCAGTGCCGGTCAATGGTGCACCAATCGCACCGAATCCATGGTGAAGAGCGACAGCCGCTCCGAATCCGCTGCCATTCTCGCCGTCAATCTCGGCAGTCTCGTCGATTCGGATATGCACTTCGTCGGATACCGGTAGACCAAGCCAAGTTACGTTTGGCAAGGCGGCGATAGGTGGTAGGTACGATCCCGTATGCGAGTTGCCCATAGGCCACGCGGTGGCGTTGAACTCATCCGTTGTGACCGCCCACAGAGCGGTGTTGCCAGTGCCATCCTCTGGATCGACGACGTAGAGGGTCGACGGGTTCATTGCCAGAGCCGACCCAAAGCGGTCGTCTCCGTCGACCCCATCAGTCAGTTCAGTTGGTTCTGCGTCTAAGTCTCCGACATCGTAGACGAAAACGTAGCCCTCTCCCGGCCCTGGGGCACCCACCGCGAGATCCATGGGATCGGGTGGCAGACCCCACACCGCAAGTGCCGAGCCGAATCCGGCACCCGCCGCCAAGTCAGGTTCCGTCAGCATTTCTAAGAAGAGAATCGCAGTGTCTTCCGAACCGTCCGCGCTGTCGGTAAAATCAGCGTCGTCGAACGTCTCGGGGTCTTCGGATACGTCGGGGTCATCTGACGTGTCAGGGTCGTCTGACGTGTCAGGGTCATCCCACAGATCGGAGGCGTCAGACACCTCGTCGGCCTCCCCCGTATCAGAGGTCTCGGCCAGATCGCTCAGATCGGCGTCGGCCAGGTCGACACCGTCAACCTCGGCCAGATCGGATTCATCGGTTTGCAGGTCTTCGGCGGAATCGTCATGGGCATCTTCTGGCGAGTCGTTGACGAGGTCCTCGGGTGCGTCCGCTTCATCTGATTCCGGCGCGTCCTCCGCTTGATCGTTCCGTTCGTCCGGCTCAACTGTGTCTTCGAGGTCGCTTGAGACACTGTCAGTATCTTGCGCGACGTCGGTCCGACCGTCGGAGGCTTGGTCCTGTTCGGTGGTCCCTGCCTCATCCACTCCGACCGGGTCGAGACAGCCCGACAAAAGGACGGCTACCAAGAGGAATGGGAAGGCTGACTGCAGTTTCACGGGGTTACCACTGGTTGAGGACACCCAGTCACAATACGTAACTGACTGTGGCCACGCAACCGCTAAGTCATGGTCCAGATGGGGCCGGAATATGAGATAAGTTCGCCGTGTTCCTCTCGTTCTTTCGTGGGGTCAAGTGTCGCCATGGGTGGGGATGGCGGACAATGAACCCGAGTTTGTGGGGTGTTCTGACCCCAGAGGGGCGTCGAGTACCCACCGTAGGTTCAGTGTGGCTGGGGGGTAAAGTATGTAATAACAGGCGGTTACATGTCCGTAACGGGTTGGCACGTGAATTGCGAATCGGACGAGTGCTACGCAGTACTATGGAGACGCCAAACATATGCCCCACTTTTCGACTCGCCTCGTTACTATCGTCCTGGTCGGTGCAACGATCGGGTGTGTAGAGGATTCGGAGCCAATGGGCGAAGGAGGCGAGGCAGATGGCACGAACGCGTCGCTCAGCACCCCTTTGACGCTGGGACTCGGGGTCGAAGCCTACTGCCCGTCCATGGGCAGCCGCGGGTGGAATGGGTCTCAGGTTCTTCAGATGTTCGACCCCTTCCAGAACTACGACATCAATGACGATGGGCTCGAAGAGATCCAGCTGATGTGGCCGCTCTATACGCCTCGAGTGTCCCCACGCACCAATCCCAACTACGTCCTGATATTGCTGGATTCTCGCCTAATGCACCGCTATCGGGGCGGAGCAACCGATGACATGGGCCGCTCATACTCAGACGATGAGCTCTTTCAGTGGAACGACGACCTCTATCAGTACGCGTATGACCTAGAAGCCGAAGGATACAGCCCATACATCATCTACACAGACGTTTATGGGCAGGAGGCTCCAGAACACGAGCCAGTCGGGCAGAACGGGCTCACCATGCTGGCGATGCGGCGAGCAATCCACCGATTCTACCGCTGCGCCCAAGAGACTCCCGGCAGTTTGGTCGGGGTGACACTGGTCGGGTCTTTTCCCGAAGCCCGAATCTACATTCACACGCCTCGCTACACCGAAGACTCCTGCGAGGATCTATGCGACTCCGGTTTCTGTCCCTTTCGCTGCTCGACTCTGCCCGGGGACACCGATGTTCCGCTCCTCGAGGTGCGGACGCGCATACTGAGCAACTCTTCGGACATTGTACTCTCGGACATGGATGGAAACTGGGAGGACGTCTACGTACTCTCGGAAGAGCGTACCCGTATGCGTTTCGCGCTCAATCAATCGGACCCCGGTGCCGACAACTCCGACACGAGCCCATATAGTCGAAGGGTCCGAGTTACCGACGCGCACCAGGACGTTCAGACCCTTTCGGACGGCTTTTTGACGGCCGATACCCGAGTAAAGCACTACTCGAACGCGTACACATCCCTCTCCCGTGATGTGTATCTGGATCCGATCGACCAGTTCCGGGAGCTGTCCCGTGACGACGTTGTTTCGGGCGGCCAGATGGCGTTCCCAGAGCTTCATATCTCTCGAATCGACGCACGAGGTGTGGCTCGACAACCGGACGCACGAACACTGGTCGATCGAGCGGGGTCGCCGATACCGGGCTACATCGAGCACGGCACCAACCCGGCAAATCGTCGCTTCATCTACGATCCAGTTTTCGAGCTCCATCTGTTGGCTCAGTACTTCGATCGAAATCACAGCTATCGCGTTGGCGAGATGACCATGTATCGTGAGTCGAGCAGCATCGCGACAGATGACTTCAACTCCCTACGCGAGGCCAATCGATTCGATGCCCTAGTGCCCGAAGATTCCCGCAGAAACCTGGGCCACGCCAGCCTCGCCGATGCGGTGATGTGGGTCGCCGATGAAACCCCCCTCTTCAAGTCAGTCATCGCTCATACGAGTCCTCGCGGCGCCAGTTTTTCGAGTGAGTACAGCGAGCACTTTTTCTGGCGTTTCATGCGCGTCTACACCGCGCAACCCTTCGTGTATGACTGGGCAGAATCGGGCCTTCCTGGATACTGGGCGCCCCAGCGGCACTTCGAGACCCGGTCCGGGAAACTGACCGGCACCCTTGACCACCGGGTCCTCTACACGGTGTACCAGGCGCTTCGCGACGACAACGACCACGGCTTCTTCTATTTCCACGGAGGTTGCAACGCGAACTCGCCAATCAAAACCGAACTGGTGGCTCAGAGTTTCAATCACGATGACTTCGGGCGGGGGCGACCGTCGGCCGATCTACTCTTTCTGGGCCGCGGGCTCGTCTCTTATGGCCGCGCAAAGGTGTACTACACATTCTTATCCGACCAGGCCGATGCCCTCGCGGCCGATGGCGCGGTTGCGGGTGACGTCATTACTGAGGTCTTCCGCGATCTTGACGACGATTTCTACTACGACGATTCCCGGTTGCCCCACAAAGAGGGTTACTTCTGGGGAATCCAGGGCGATTGGAGCCTACGAGCGTCCTATTGAGGGCGCTTTGAACGCAACATGGGGCGGGTGGAGCGCCTCTACGGGGCTGGCAACACATGCGAGATGTGCTAGCGTAACCGACGTTTCAACATTGACTGAACGTCCAAGGCCGGCCGTGGAGGACGATCGAAGCCGGTAAGGGGAGTCCGTCGCAACCCCTTTGGACTGCGATTTCGGAGTGCGCAATGCAGCACATGAGGGGTTCCCTCCGGGAACGGATTCACTACCGCGTCGACAACACCCTCGCGCGGGGAAACAAAGCCCTTTTTCTGGCTCTGGTCGGCTCGTTCGTTACAGCGATTATCGGCATTGTGGCCCTGCGGTTCATCTTCAATTGGATCGCACCCGATCCCGTCAACGATTTCACCCGCCAGATCTGGATGACGTGGCTCGAGCTCACCGATCCTGGCAACATGAATCAGGATAACTACACACCAGTTTGGTACAAGATCACGGCCGTCATGGCTGGCCTGGCTGGCGTTGTTATCTTCTCGATGCTCATCGCTTTCCTTACCACGGCCCTCGATCAGGCTATCGCTGACCTAAAGCGCGGACACAGCCGGGTTCTAGAGATGGACCACACCCTGATCCTGGGATGGGGCGATCGCATTCCGGAGATTCTCCGCGAACTTGTCGAGGCCACTGAAAGTGAGGACGACCCAGTGGCGGTGATCCTGTCAGAGGAGCCAAAGGAGGACATGGATGAGTTCCTTCTCGAGAACTTCACCGAGCGTGGGAAACTGCGAATCGTAACCCGATCAGGGCCGACCACATCACTGCACAGTCTCGAAAAGGTGAACGCAGCCCAATGTAAATCAGCCATCGTTCTCGCCACATGCAAGGAGTCAGCTGAGCTCGACGACCGCTTGGACAGTGATGCAGCCGTCATCAAATCAGTTTTGGCACTCGAGTCGGTTGCGCCCGACGCGGATTTTCCGATTGTCACCGAAGTGTTCAATGAGCGAACAAAGGGCGTGACCAAGGACATCTCGCAGGAGCGTGTCACAATCGTCGATGCCCAGGAGGTGTTGGCCAAGGTCATGGTCCAGACCTCCAGAACCACCGGTTTGTCGGTCGTCTACTCGGAGCTGCTCAGTTTCGAAGGCTGCGAAATGTACTTCTACGACGCCGATTGGAACGGTATCACCTGGGGAAAGGTCCAATACCACTTCCCCGACGGTGTCCCAATCGGACTGCGAAAAGACGGGGTCATTTCAATGCGTCCTCCCCTCGACACCGTTCTGGAGAGTGGCGACGAAGTCCTCATCGTCGCAGAAGACGATTCGACTATCGAGTTTCTCCCGGAGCCGGTCATGACGCCATCTGAGCGCGAGATACCGGGACACCGACTGGAGCAGAAGAAGGAGCGGAAACTCATTATTGGTTGGAGCCCCAAAGCACCGACCATCATCTCGGAATACGCCGAATATGTGCTCGAAGGATCTGAAGTGGCGGTAGTCGTCAAAGAGCCTACTGAGGACATCCGAGAAGAGATTCAGCGCCTCAGCGACGAACTCGACGAACTCACCGTCTCGCTCCTCGAGCTCGACCCCTTGGATGCCGACGACCTCGCGGGTATCTTTCCATACGCATACAACAACGTCATCATCATCCCGCAGAACCCCTCACCTGAGAAACCGGCCGAGCGCATCGACTCCGAGACGATCGTCATCTTGTTGCAGCTCCGCCGAATCCGCCGTGACCTGACCGGCAACGGAGGAGCCATCAAGACGAAGATAGTCACCGAGGTGCTCGAATCGTCGAATCAAAACCTGGTGGCACAAGCCGGCGTCGACGACTTCGTCATCTCGAATCGCATGGTCTCGATGATTTTCGCCCAGATCAGCGAAGCGCCCGATATCCAATTGGTCTACGACGACCTGTTTCAGGAAGACGGCAGCGAAATCTACGTCAAACCAATCGAACTGTATTTTTCAGAGTTTCCAGTGACGCTCCCGTTCGGCGATCTAATGCGGGTCGCCCAAAAGCGAGACGAAGAGGTCTGCATCGGCTGGAAATGCAAGGCAGACGAGCCCGACGGCGACAAGAACTACGGCGTCAATCTCATCCCGTTCAAGGACACGATGATTACAATCAACCACGGCGATGGGTTGGTGGTGGTCGCTGAAGACGATATGTGAAGTCGGATAGCCGAATGATATGCCCTAAATGCACGAATGAGATGGAGAATGGCTACTCATATGCCACTTCCCACCTCTCGTGGATCCGGAAAGAGAAATTCCGTTCGTGGGCCTTCAAAGACGAGAATCTGCTCCGGAACGTCAACCGCTCAGGTCTGAGGGCGGTCTATCTCTCTGCACACAACTGTCCGCACTGCTCTATTGTTGTCGTCGACTACTCTGAGAAATTCGACAGAAAGGCAGTCGAAAGACGCCTGAATCTGGCTTTAGTTACCGGGGCACCCTCCAAGGGCGAACTAAGTCTCGCCGAGGCGGCCGGTGAGCTGAGCGTGACCACGTCTGAAGACGACTCGTGACCCGGGACGCCAGCCGGTGAATGGGGAGGTCTGGACGGAGCTTCCCTGACTTCAGCGGCAGATGTCTCGACCGCGGTCATTCAGCACCCGGTTTTCGATGCATGTGTCATTGCAACAGCTGGTGCCGTCCGGGCAGGTTGAGTCACCATCTGAACACGAGGCGCGCTCGCAGAAGCCGCTGTCACTGCAGCCGAACATCGACACGGGACAAACATCCTCACTACAGCGCATGATCGCGCATACCCCGCGACCGGTACAGGTCATACCGGGAGGGCAGTCATCGACGGAATCGCAGCCATCAATGACACACGCGCCAAAGTCGCTGCATGTTCCGACCGCGGGGCAAATGCCGCTCGGGCTACAGCCATTGCACACCCCTCCGGGCGCGTCGGTGCAGAAGGCCGCATCACCGGCCGCCGAACAATCCCGTGTCAACACGCACTGGCCGAGTGGTCTCCCGGAAAAGGGGTCAGAGCCGTCGGTCGCTAGGTCTTCGGCAGTTGAATCCGGGTCTTCAGACGAATCGGGGGTCTCGTCCCCGTCGGTCGACACATCGGTAGTCTGGTCGGGTTCACTTGTATCGGTAGAATCCACTGTATCGGTAGAATCCCCGCTTTCGTCAGGCGAGCCGCCGTCGGTGAAGGTTTCATCCGGTGCTATCACGGTGTCTTCGGCAACTTCCCCGGAATCAGTTGGGTCCGTGTCGCCGGTCATAGGGTCGTCTGTCGACTCGTCGCTGAGCTGTCGATCGGTTCGACTGGCCACGTCGTCTGCCGCGTCGGCGTCGGAGGCGCTTCCGCTGTCGTCGTTATCTGAACAGGCGCCGACCGACAAAAGAGCCAATGCGATCAGTAACCGAGAGATTGTCCTACACGTTGAAGTCATCTTCGTTCCCTATTCGATCTCAGTCCGGAGTACGGCACTAACGTCAATTCGCCATCGCTGCGGTCAACACCAATCGACCAATTGTGCACATCACGACTGGTGGAATCATCATCCTCGAGCCACGAGCTGTTGTTTTGGCCGCGGGCCGTTTGGTAGTCGTCTTCACCCCCAATATCAAGGAAAAGTGCGACAGAAGCCGCGTCGGCCCAGTAGCTATACGACAGGGAGCGGTCAGCGTACTTGTCGTCGTAGCGAGCGACTCCCGGGGTAGCCTCTTCTCCCAGAGCGTATTGGTCGTCACCACCCACATCGATCGCCAACGCAATGCTGCGGTTGATGGCGTAGCCGAGGCCAGCGGCAGGACTGCTGTAAACGTCATCTCCGCCCCTGTTGAGGAGCAAGGTCACGCAGAAGTCGTGTGCAAAAGACAGCGAGTTTCGCCCGCCCTCTGCGAGGTGATGGTCGTTGCCGCCGTCGTCGATCAAAGCGCCGATACAGAAGTGGGCGCCGGTTGCTTGCGACCAAACAACGCCCTCATAGCGGTCATCGCCGACTGCGTCGTATAGGATACCGGTACCGAACCAATAACCGGTGCCCATTGACCAGTTTCCGGCCCTGTATACGTCGTCACCCTCTAGGTCGATGAGTTGCCCCAATCCGCCCGCCCAAGAGTGGCCATCGGACCCGTCACCTCGGCGTCCGAGCCCAACGCCTTGAGCATTCGAGACGGCGACTTCGTTGTCAGAATGGTAAGACGGTCGGCCAGTGACCGCCGGATCTCGAATCGCTTCGTAGGAGTCATTGCCCGTACGATCCGCCAATGTACCGACCCCTCCCGGACCGCCGAATCCCTGGCCGTCCGACTCGATCTGGTAGGAGTCGTCACCCTCGGCGTCGACTAGCATGCCAACCCCGAAAAGGGCCGCTCCCTGCCCAGCAAACCGGGTCACGAAGGTGTCGTCCCCGCCGAAATCAGCCAAGACCCCCACGCCCACCTGAGAATAGCCCTGCGCGCCTTGAGTTGCCTGGTACTGGTCATCGCCCGACACATCGACCAACACGCCGACCCCGCCGATACCGGCCCCTTGAGCAGGTCGGGAATCGGCTGTGTATCGGTCGTTGCCGGACAAATCGAGCAGGACAGACAGGCTGTGAGTCGCGTTCGATGCGGCGACTGGACCGCTGTATCGGTCGTCACCACCTAAGTCGATGACCATGAACGAGTCGGTTCCATCGATGGGGTCGTCTCCATCGCCCCGGATCCGAATCCATCCCAGGGGGCTCTCCCAGTCAAAGGAGAACTCGGGGACCTCGCCGAGGTTGGCTAGCTCGATTCGGGCGCGATCGAGGGCGGCGGTCGCCTTCAATCCCCCGTACAGGAGGCTCGCTCGATCCAATGCGAACATCACATCGTCGACTTCGGGCACGTACTCGAGCGCGTCAGTGATTTCAACGCTGAGGTCATATCTGTTCTGAACGGCTACTCGATCGTCCGAATCGACACGCCGAAACGCCAATTCTACCCAGCGATGGGCCTCTAACAGGTCGATCACCAGTCGGGCAATGGGCACCCGCGCAGCTTCCGGTATCACCCGAATCCTCTCGTTCAGATCAGACCTGTAGTCTGGGTACGACGCGTCGTGACCGAAGCTGCGGAAGGTCACTGCCCGGCCGCCAGCCACATGAACCGCCAGGATAGCGTCGACAAGATCGGGCGTTTCGGGTGCAATCAGGTTGGTTGTATAGCCTCGCAGGCCGCCGAACCCGCGCTCGACCCCCAGCGAATACACCGCCTGATGAAGTGGTGTCGCACCCATGTCACCGATTGAGTCGAGCGCCTCCGGTGCTAGCGTATCTCTCAGCGCGTTTCCAGCCGTCCGGGCGAAGGTCGGAATAGCAGCCGCCTCGGCTAACAGGGGCTCAAAGTGTCGCATAAGATAAGGAATGTCAGCAGGATAGCGACTCCAATAACCGCGCGACTCGAGACCCAGGTCAGCCCGAGTCAGGCCTTCGAGCGCCAAGGCCTCATCTAGGGCGTCGCTGTTCTGAGCGGCCACCTCGCTGTCGACTAAAACGAGTGTCAGTGATGCGACAAGAACAACGGCTAGGGGGCTGGATAGACCCGGTCTGCGGTGAATGCGGTTCATAAAACCCCACGGGATGTGTTCAAACAGTGTTTATCAGGGGACCTGATTACGCCTTCGGAAAGAGAAGGTCAATCGCTGGACCCGTCGCTGGCGGAGTCGCCGTCGAGCTCGTTGGAACAACTTGAAGTGAACGCATCACGACTCGAGCTCGCAACCTGTGCCGGCGATGCGGGCCGCTAGCGGTTGCCCCATCGAACAGGGTCAAATACACTGAGCGGGTCCCTTGTCGCGAGTACACACTGCGCTGCACCAGGTGGTTTGAGTTCCGAAAGGTCGGAGCCACCAACCGAACATGCAGAGAGGACAGAGATGGGCATCGATCCTGGATCAGTAAGACAACCGCATTCAACCGGTACACAGCGACCGCCCTCCCCAGACGGGACCTACCAGAGTCGGACCATCGCGATTGCTTTGGTCCTGATTCTCTTAGTAGGCGGTGGTATCACCTTGGCTTTGACCTTCACAGGAGACGAGGAACAGAGCTCTGAGGAACTGGAAGGGCCGAAGAGAAGTAACCGACCCGTGACACTCTCTCAGCCGTATGGGTCGCCCTTAGGACCGGACACACTCGAATTGGGAGTTGCGTATACGGTGCGGACGTTGCCCAGGAATGAGACAACAGGAGGTCCCACCATTTGGGCCCGTTCGAGTGCATTTGAGGAACCTCTTGAAATGAATTGGGACTACATTGCCGAAAACGACGATTGCCCAACCACGACCCCTGATGCGGTACCTGAGATAGGGACCGTGTGTCGGATCGCTGGCTACGTCCAGCTCAAAGACCGGTTAGTGACCTACACTCAGCACGTTCAGGTTTACGTTTCAGTCGACTGGAGCGGTGCGGTCTATCGCGACAGGTCAGTCGACATCGATCATCTGTTTGAAGATGCGCCTTTTTGACGTCGCTTGGACCGAGTCAGGCGCCTCGTGGATGTCTTATTCGAGATACCCAGCGAGATTGGTGGTGAGTCGCTCGGCAACAGCGGGCTCTGTCACCGCGTCGAAGGTCTGACCGGTGATCATTTCGAAGAGTCGCATGTAGCGGGTCGACAGCTCCACCACCAAGTCGATCGGGGCAGGTGGTAGCTCAGCGTCATTGTAGGGGTCGCAATGTTCGGTAAACCAGAGCCTCAGAAACTCTTTGTCGATGTTCTCGGGCTCCCGACCAGCCGAAAAGCGCTCGTCGTAACTGTCAGCGATCCAATAGCGGCTCGAGTCGGGCGTGTGAATCTCATCAACAAGCATGATCTCGCCGTCACTGTCCCAGGCCAACTCGTACTTGGTGTCGACCAAGATCAAGCCGTGTTTGGCTGAAATCTCTTGCCCCCGTTTGAACAGAGCGAGGGCGATCGACTCCATCTTATCCCAGGTCGCCTGGTCGACGATGCCCCGAGACACGATCTCTTTCGCGGAAATCAGCTCGTCGTGCACATCGTCTTTGGTCGTAGGTGTGACAATCGCCTTTTCGAGGCGCTGGTTCTTGACCATTCCGTCTGGAAGGCTGTGGCCGCAGTATTCCCGCATACCCTTTTCATAGTTCTTCCAGATGCTGGTGCTCGTCGAGCCGGTCATGTAGCTGCGAACCACCATCTCGATCGGTATGACGTTGCCTTTCCGGCCAACCGTCACATTCGGATCCGGTGTATCCAACACATGGTTCTGGACGATGTCCTTGGTTTGCTCGAACCACCACCCGCTCACTCGATTCAAGACTTGGCCCTTGAATGGGATGGATGCCAATACCCGATCAAATGCGCTCTGCCTGTCGGTTGTGACCAAGACCAGTCGATCACCCAAGTCGAAGGTATCGCGGACCTTCCCCCGACGATACCCAGGGAGGGCGAGGAACTTGGCCTCGTCCAGACAGTTGCTTGCGTTCGCTTCGATGATGCTCTTGTCGACCATTGCCTCTCTCCGTTGCCGAGATTCACGACCAGCAGAAAGGCAGTCTTGTACACCTTCCTACGACTGAGTTGAAGGCACTTTGTAGTTGGGAGTTTGTAGTTTGGAGTTGGTAACTTGGAGATGGCCGTGTCCTTGCGGCACTTTTTCCCCAGGGTTATCTTCGGTTCCGTTACCAACGCACTCAACGGTCGCCCGTCGTGGTCGGCTGCTGATCTCCCGAGGAGCCGTCTTGCGTACAACATTGACCTGTATCGTTCTCACGCTTGCCGCCGTCTACATACCGGCCGCCTTCGCTCAGGACACCGCTAGCCCTGTCTTTTCTAGGGCTGATGGTCGAATCACCGTGCCAGTTCCCGGTGCCGACGGTTGGGAATGCCTCGAGCAGTCAAGCGAAGACGGTGTGACTGTCGCCGTGGCAAAATGCCGCCGCTCCGCCGAAGGCGAGTTCTTCTTTCTGCTCGCCAAAGTCTACTCTGTGCCGGCCGACCAAGTTCTGGGGGCGGAGGAACTCTCGACTCGGATTTATCGACTCAATTACGAGGGCTTCTTTGACACGTTGACTTATCTGCGCAGCGAACTAGCAGTCGTGGGAGCGCATTCCGGTTGGGAGACCGAATTCGATGCAGTCCACAATTCCCGAGGCCAGATTCACAAGATCGAGCGGGCGGTGGTGGTCGGCCAGAGCGTGTTCTTGTGGAGCGCTGAGGGGAATCCCGCTCTGTTTCCCAACTTCGAGGCGGAGATCGCGCGGTGGTGGGCCGAAACCCGATTCACAGATCTGCCTTAACGCAGGGATCCGCTACGAATCTGCGAAGTCGTCTCTCTTTTCTGACACATTTGATTGGAATCGAGTGAAAGGGAGCGGACAGAATAGACTGTTAGGGGCAATCCAAGGCTGTTTTGGTGAAACTCTCCCACTCCATGGCCTTCTCTACGGCTTTGGAGGCGAGGCTCGAAGAGTTCATTTGTTCTCTTCGGTGACTCAGTTTATCTGCCCAATTACGAGCCACTTCCCGCCCTTGGGGTGAGAGCTTGCTCAACAATTCCGGCGCTGCAGTATCTAGCCAATGGAACATATTATTATCCCTCCGGGGATGCGACCTCGACCTCAGAGCCTTCTACAAGAGCCATGCCAAGGAGCCAAGCCGAAAACGGACAGCTCGGCAACCGGTCAAGAACACGGGCCTTTTGTGTCGAGGCCCACTCTGCGTCAGCTTTTCCAATCCGGCAAGTTTGTGCTCCACAATGTGTCAGAACACGACACAAATGTCGCGGTTTTGTTTCAGATTGTGAATTTCTGAGCTGAAATTGGCCGCTGCATCGCGGTGGAGTGAATTCCTCAGGGATCCCATCCAGGCAAACGGCCTCGAGGCTCGTTTACGGGGCCGGGGGTTTCCATTCCTCGCCCGTTTCACAACAGAAATGACGGGGAATGGCTCCTGACGGACCGACGTCGAGTACACCGAAGGTGATCGGCAACGCAAACCGCCGGGGGCCGATCGAGCCTGGATTGAAGATCACCCCGCCTTCTTTACCGAGAAAAGGGACGTGGGAGTGGCCACAGATGATGAGGCTTGCCCCCTCCCGCCGCGCCAACTCCCGAGTCCTCTTTAGCAACCGAGGGCCGCGCAGCGCGATGTGAACCATCAGTACGTACAGAGCGCTGTCATCCGAGCCGCGAAGGATCATCGTGACCGCGTCTGGAAGCTCGGGCAGCCGAGCGTCGATGTTGCCGCGAACTGCGATGACCGGAGCGATCCGCCGGAAGTCTTCGAGGACTGCCGGATTGCCGACATCACCCGCGTGGAGGATGTGGTCTGGTTCGAGTTTCCGAATGTGTTCGACAGCCTTGGGGTGGGGGTTGCTATGTGTGTCTGAGATCACGACGAGGCGGACGCCGTCCTTAGGTACCGCAATCTTCAGCCTTTCATGTCGAAAGGGAGTAGGGCGCTTCTGCCGTTTTTGATACACCACACATCCAAAAGTTGGCCTCGGCCACTGATAACTCAGCAGATGAGGGCCTACAACCGTCGTCTCCACTCGACGCAGCCATCCGCTAGATGGGTCCGCCTATCTCAGGTCCAGGTTGGGAGCCGATTTCACCGGTCTTTCCGAGCACACTTATCGAGGTGGTTCTTGTACACCACCTCGTGTGCATCGAG
>CAZDBH010000210.1:0-14145 GCA_964503485.1 uncultured Bradymonadales bacterium
CCGGCGCTCATGTAGCCCGACGAGAAGATGGTGAACCCCGCCGAGTCCTTGAGTTCAAAACTGAGGTTCTCGACGTCGCCCTCGCTCGGCGGGGTCGAGGCGTGAAGCATGATGCCGGTGAACGGGTCGTTCTCGGGCGTCGACAGCATTTCTTGGACCTGCTCTTCCGGAATGGTGACGGTCACACCGCAGCCACCTTCGGGCCCGGGTACCTGAACTTCCGTCTGGACACGTTGGTAAGTCCCATGGTCGCCCACAAACAGAATGAACTGCTCGTTCTCGTTCATCTGCTCACCGATCTCTTCAAACGCCGACCGCAGGCCCTCCAATGTTGCCGGGTGGTCATAGCCGGTGCCGTTGCCTACGACCGCTGTGATCGTCGTATTGGGTTGGCCCCGGAAGTTCTGGCGAAGGTAGGAGAGGTCAGCCAAATCGAGGCGTTCTGCAGCCCCCGCATAGAAGAGGATATGCCGACTTTCCAGCCCTTCTGTACCAGGCGGCGCCATGGTCAAGGCGGGACCGCGGCTCCAAGGTGCCTCGGAGGAACGCCGAAAGTCCCGAGCTGCCCAAAACACGTCGGTCACATCTCGCCCCTCACCCGGGCGCATCGAATAGGCCAGACCCCGGTGAAATCCGCCGTAAGCGGTTGTCTTTCCAGCTGGATTACCCGCGACGGTGTAGACTCCCTCACGGTCTTCGTAACGATCCACCCAATCGCCTGCGTAGCACTGAGTGAAGGCGAGGAACATACCCTGAAAGTCGGGGATATATGTGTCGATCATCGACTCGAGCTGATCCTCGTTGATCGCCTGGAGGTTCTTGGGGTCGGTGTTTCGCGGGTCGTTACCCGCCGTCAGCAGCACCCCGACGGTTTGCGTGGAATCTTCCTCAGTTGCCTCAGAGGGCGGCTGCGCCGGCGTGCTCTGGCAAACCGTCCCGTACGGATAGGCCCCTCGTTCGGCAGCCACATGGGCAGACCAACACACCGCAGCGAGCACCACGAGACACGACAGACGAGCGTGCATGTCACCTCCGTATTGGATTGGAATCAACAACCGTGGACAAGAGTGTAGCGAATTCAAAGGGATTTCTAAACAAGCCTGACACCCTTGGCAGCTTCTGCGAAGTTCGGGCGTTAGACCTTCACTCGGTCTCGAGCGGCTTACCGGTCAGCTCGGCGATTCGATTCGCGAACTCGATGTGCTCAGGCCGGTTTTTCGGTTTGGCGGATCCGAGGTTGGTTGCGACCGAGGAATCGTCGAGTTCAACCATGAGCTTGCAGTGAATCCCATCGCTGATTTCGCGCGCCTCTCCGCGCCGGCTGTAATGCACAATATGTTCTTCATCCTCAATAATGAAGCGAGTGATCTGTTCAAAGCGGTATGCAAACTTCTCATTGCCGTCCACTAGGCGTCTGAGGCGCTTCCCAACGGTGTCGACTTCGTAGTAGCTCACGGGCACACCCACTTTTTCGCCAACGCGCCCAACAACGATCATAACTGCCCCGAGACATAGAACGACGACGAACAGTCCAACCTCGGCCATCGCCAAGATGCCGCCAGCAATCACAATCAAGACCCCGAGCATGAAGAGGGCAGACCATAGGAACGCCGCCTGGGGATAGAAAATATGGACTCCCGGTCGGAGTTCACGCTCACTCTTGGCCCGTACACCCGTTGATCCCATGTCTTGACTCCTGCAGTGCTCGGCTACAGTGACGCCATACCGCACCCCCGGGCAAGACACCCGCTAGTCAACAAAGTAAAACGGGGTACCTCCCTCAGAGCGGGGAACGGTCTGGGGACCGGGTTGAATTGACAGGCGAAAACCCCGCAGCTACCGTGTTTCTGCATCCAAGACGGTCATGAATCGCAATCCTCGAGACGACTGTTTGAAACGACTTTCAATACCCCTGCTCACCGCGCTGGTTCTGTTGGTGGGCTGCAGCCAGGGGTCGACTGCCAGCCAGGAAACTGGTGCAGCCGACGTTAGGGAGCGGGATGTTGTCGACGCTCGAGACACTCGCGAAGGTAGGGGATTCGACGTCAATGAAGTCTACCTAGCCGACCCCGTCGAGGACACCATGTCAGATGCGCCTGACGAGGGTACGGAGGACGTCGATGCCTACCCTCGGCCCTGCACGACGGACGTCGACTGGAAGACCGACGGCACTGTTAACGAGCGCTGGCACTACACCTATGACGAGCAGGGCAACAAACTGACTGCGGACTACGACAGCGCCGCTGACGGTACTATCGAGACCAGTTGGGCTTACACCTACGACAGCGACGGAAACCTGCTGACAGTCGATATCGACAGCCCGCCCGATGGCACGGTGGACACCCGAACAACCTACATCTATGACGGCGACGGGCGACTCTTGGGTTCCGAGAATGACGTCGGAGCAGACGGCACGGTCGAATCGCGTAGGACCCTCACCTACGACGAGGACGGGAACTTGGTGATCGACGAGTACGAAGGGGGCTCCGACGGTACTGTTGATGACCGCACTACCTACACCCACGACGGCGAGGGAAACATCCTCACCGAGGATCGGGATTTCAACGCCGACGACACCATCGACGAACACATCAACTACAAGTACGCGGCAGACGGATCGGTGGTGACCAAAGAGATCGATTGGGGGGCCGACGAGACGGTGGACGTTCTCCAGACACTTACCTACGACGAGCAAGGCAACTTGCTAACGGATGAGACCGACATCGGAGCCGACGGAAGCGTCGACTTCCACTGGGTGCGGACCTACGACGAGCACGGCAACAAGCTGACCGAGCGTTACTACAACGCGGCCGCAGACGAGACTACGACCTACACGTCCGACTGTTGGGAGTAGGACCAGCCCTATTCAGGTTCGAGCCGCTTCAGAAGTCCCTCGCTGCGTTTGAATGGCCAACCTCAATTGAACCCCCTATACTGTCGGCACCATGGTGTGTCGGTTGGGTCCCCGAAAACACATTTCATTCCTTGCGGTACTCGCCATCGTGCTGCTGTGGTCACCTTTCGCAACCGGAGAAATCAACCTCGACACCACTCTCGGCGGCGGCGGCGCGCTGCTCGGGCCAGACTACCAGCTAGACGAGAGCATGGGCCGGGTGGAAGGTCCGAACGCCTACTTCAGCTTCGGCCGTGTTGTCATCGACCCCGGCCAGACCCTCACAATTGACGTTCCGATTGGGGTCACCCGAATATTCCTTCGCGTCACAGACGAGGGTGCCTTTGCCGAAGGCTTCGACACGAGTGGCCCCATCACAATCTCTGAGCCGGTCGATTTGATCGTGCTCAGTCCACAGGGGCTGAGCATTCAAGAAGGTGCGAGTTTCGATTTCGACGGCTTGCTCTCACTGACGACAGCGGACGCTGTCACTCTCGAGGATGATGGCGAATTCCAAGTCGGGCTCACTCCGACGGAGTTTGGCACCGGAGCGCCAACTGAATACACGTTCGATGGCGACAACGGAGTCGTCAGCGTCTCGACCGTCACACTGAACCGGGCCACATCCGACCTGCTCCTGGCCGGCAGCACGGTTCGCGTTCAACAGGCTGCGACGCTCGGCGTCAACGCGGGTGGCCATCTGGGATTGGCTGCTGTCGGTCCGGAGGGGCAGGTGTCGTGGAACGACTCGGACTTGCAGGTGTCGGCCCTCGGCGATCGAGTGGAGGTCGTGGGAGGAGCGACGCTCGCTGTCAGCCGAGGCCGCCTGGCGATAGCCGGTGGCACGTTACAACTCGAGGATTGTCTGATTTCGCAGACCGACACCAGCCCTGACGGAATCCTGCAGCTGGCAGGAAACGTCATTGGTCTGGTTGGAGTCGACGCGGAGCTCACTGGCTCACAAACACCGCAGATTCGTATCGAAGGCGGCGCGATCCAGAGTTCGGAGGCAGCCTTTTCGTCCGATAGCACCGAAGAAACCGGCGGATTGTTGATTGATGCCGACACGATTTCTCTCTTGGACACGACATTCGAGTTCTCCTCTGTCGACGGCGCGGCCGCTGAGCTCGTGCTCAGAGCCGGCGGCCTAGCCGAACTCGAATCTTCGATTTTTCGAAATCAGTCTACCGGTGATGGGGCGGTTCAGGGAGTCAGCATTGCCGCCGACCAGCTTCTGATGGTGGATTCAACCGTCGAACTGGTGTCGCCAAGCGCATCGGTGGCTGGGGTCCTTCTGCAAGCTGTGGACCGCATAGATGTCACGGATGGCTCGACAGTCAGCGTCACTACGTCAGGGCAATCGGCAGACTCGATTCGCGCACTCGCGGGCAATGTCATTGGGATTGTCCGGAGTGAGATTTCAATCGACACCGGAGACGGAGGGGTAGGCGACGGTGAACTCATCCTAGAAGCTGAGCAAGTGGTGTTGAGTGGGGCACAGCTCGAGATGGTCGCCCACTCTGGCGACCGAGGTCAAACGGCCATTGCCGCCACGCAACTCGACGTTTCGGACGGCACCGAGTTTTCAATGTGTTCGGACAATCCGCTTCGCAGCGGCAATATCAGCCTCAGCACCACGAGCTCGATCACATTCAGGGGGCAAAGCGCCACGGCCATCTCGACGTGCAATGTCACGAGAGGAGACGCCGGAATAGTACGTCTCGAGAGTCCCGCGCTTCTCTTCGAACACGACCTGGAGTTGAATTTGGAGGCGCCCAACGGTGACGATGGGGCGCTCCAAACAGACGGGGCCGATTCAGTACTCGTAACCGTCGCCGAACAGCCGGCCACGACCCAATGCAATGTGCGACGCGCAGACGTCCAGTTTGGACTGGATGACGGTTTGCCCGGCGGGAGTGAGGCCGACGGTGTGCTGCAAGACGAGGAAGTCGATGACGAGGCCTCCCTCTGCGTCAACTTCGAGGACGAGGAGGACTTGCTCTACCGTTTCACTGATCGCCAGGCGACCGACGAATGTCCCGACGGCGTTCTGGAAATGGAGTTCGGGTCGGATAAGAGTGACGACGGTCGAGTCGACGATGAAGAGATTGTAGGTGAGATAGTCGCCTGCCGCGGCGAGCGAGTCGACCCCTCCGGACTCGACGATGGGAGCACATCGGCCCCAACCTCGGACAGCGGCTGCAGTTGCCGATCCACAACCGATGCCCAAGTCCCCATCAGTTTCGTCATTTTGCTGTTGGTCGGGGTACTGAGCTGGCGCCGTTCCCCAAGTGCTGATTAGGGTCAGCAGACTCTGTTCAAGATGCTTAGCCTGTCCTCTCGAGCCGTTGATGCGGTTACAGACCCCCGCCTGTCTGTGAAGAGATAGAACTATTCCGTAACTCGCCCGTTCATTGGTTTGGGACCCCCGCTACCTCGTCCCGGTCGCCCGTCGCGCAACAAAGGGAGACAAATCATGAAAACCGCGGACAGCGAGAGTAAATCGCGCGCTACACGTTGGCTTCGTCGCGCTTGCAGAGGCAGCCGCACTTTCATGGGCGCAGCCGCGCTTGCATTGATTGCAGCGGTTCTGTCGATACCCGCACAGCCCGCAGCCGAGCAATCCGGCGATGAGACCGTTGATGATGCCCTGCAGACGATGCGGACCGGGTTCGTCGAAGAATATGGCGACTGTCTCGAGTTGGTCGCCGTCACTGAGGCGAACCTCACTCCCGACCCTTGGCCAGAGACATCATTCCGTTTGTTTCGCGCCCGCTCGTTGTGCGATCAGGACCGAATCGTCAGCTACACCTATGTTCGCACTCGACCGGATGGTCTCCGTGACACCGTGCAGCTGGGTGTCTGGATCGTGGGAGTCCCGGAAGCCCAGACGCGAGTCGTTACGGCCGCTTCGGGATTCGAGCTGTTCACGGTTGTTCCGTCGGAGACCCAGGTCGAGATTCCTGTTCCCGTCTCCGACCCCTACGGAGAACTCAGCGACTTCGAGTGGCTTCCCGCCGAAATCCAATCGGAGCTTCCCCACGACCTACCGCCCAGCTGCGAGAACGAGGTTTCCCTGATCGCCGAGCAGGGTGCGGATTACCTACCCCAACTGGAAGCTCTTTCGGTCCATTGTCAGGAAATCCTGCTCGCCAATCTCGATTCACGAACTCAGATTTGGTGGCTCCTTCAGGCCGCCGCTCCCGGTCTGCATACACCCGCGTTTGGCCCAGCCATTCGCGTGCTCGAAGCTGAGGAACAGCTCGTAGTCATGCCGCGGCTGCTCGTGGGGAGGGCGACGGGTCCGGATGGCAGCTCCTCGCCGTTCGTTCAGCCAGGGGTGTTCCAAGGCGCCGTAGTCCAGCTGAGACCCGGGGACCAGCTTTTGGCACGATAGGAGCCGTTCGGTCCGCCCGGCTGGCTCATAACATGCTGCCCAGCGCATCCACTCGCCGTTTGTTACCACGATGAGCCGAAACAGAAGCTGTCGCCGTTCGAGACAACACGTGTAGCGAACGCTCAACGCGCGCAAGGCCAGCTATCGTCGGCGAAATTCGAGCGAAAACTGCCAGTTCCTAGCCACACCTCCCGAATCGCCTGATCGGTGTCCTGGGAGGCGACACTCCGTTGGCACACCGCGTGCACAACTCACCGGGAGCCGAGTCCGAAATTCGAATGCGCCCGTTGGCGGTCCCATGATGAGATTTGGAGGATATGATGAAGATTGGAAACTGTGGATTACTACTGATTTGTTGCTTACTCGCTACCGGCTGCGGAGACCCCACTGAGGTGGTCGAACCGAACCCGCTCGACGAAGGGACAGTCGTTGGCCAACTCGTCTTTCAGGGAGAGACAGCCGCCAGTGTGCCCCTCGAGCTAGGCGGGGTCCAAACGACGACCGATTCGTCCGGCCGCTTCGAGTTCCGTAACATCGAAGACGGTGACCACGACCTCAGCGCAATGCTCGAGCTCGGGGACGCAGGCTTCGTTGCTCGAACCTGGCCGATCACGGTCGACGGGAGTTTGAGTCTGGGCGAAGTAACCCTGCCCGAACCCGTGAACGTCGAGCAAGCCGACGTCACCACCGGCACAGTCTCGCTGGCCTGGAGTGCAAGCGAAGACGAAGGCTTTCGCGAGTACAAGATCTACGTCCACAACTCGACCGCTCTGGATGAGACCACCGGCACCCTACTGCACGTCGCTACTGGGGCAGATCAGACGACCTTCACGCACACTGGGATGGACGAACCCCTATCGTCGAACACCACCTACTATTATCGAGTTTATGTGATGGATGAGAGCGGGCTCCTCGGCGGATCAAACATCCTCGAGGCCACGACACTGATCTGGGATGTCGAAGAGTTCCAGGCACAGTACGTTCTGGTCGAAGCTGGTCAACTGGGCAGTGAGGACCGGATCAATGGGCTCACTCACACCGATGAGTGTCTTTGGATCGTCCATTTTCGGGAGATCGGGAGCTACTACGACAACAACGCGGTGCGACTGTCGTGTCATGACCACGAGAGCGGCGAGATCACTCGGAGCTTCGATTTCATGGACGACTACACACCACCCTCTGGGCTGACCTACGACGGTGAGATGCTGTGGCTCAACTACACGAGTACTGGGGCGGGAGAACGTGCCATGCGGGCGATCGACCCCGAAAGTGGCGAGATTGTTCGGAGCATTTCAACCCCCGATGGGGTGCACGACCTCGCCTTCGACGGTGAGAACTTGCTACTCAACAGCGTCTGGAACCAAGTCACCGCAGTGGACCCGACGACGGGAGCGATTGTGAACGAGCTCGAGACGGTCTACGACCAGAGTATGGCTCGAGGCATCGCCTACGTTGACGGCGAAATCTGGCTCACGGGTAAGAACCTCAACCAGCTCGCCATATTGGACGACCGCGGGCAACACATCTCTGTTGCTCACACAGATCTGCTCGATCCCGAGTGGAACTACGCCGACGACCTTTATCTGGAGTGGGTCGGCGAGCAACTCGCCCTCGTGAAGGATGGTAGGGTCTACTTTCTCGATGTTGAAGAACACCAACCGATGTAGCGAAAGTCGGTCACAGCACTTCCGAGCAGTCTCCGAGTCTAGGCCTCATATCCAGCCAAAGCCCTCCCCACAGCTCTGTGGTATATTCGCACAATGAATGTCAGAGCCGCCCTCAACAGATTTCGCTGGAGTTCACCGAACCCCACTCACTTCCAGATCGTCGTTCAGGAGTGTGACGGAGTCTCATTATACGGGGGTGACCGGATCGCCGATGTAGACACCGAGGCGGTCTGGTTTCGGCGAGACACCGAAAAGGAGGCAGTCCGTTTCGGCCGTGTGCTGGCGTTGTTGGACCAGGGCGCCCCACTCTGGTTTTCAAGCCGTCTGGCGATCCCCTTCGAGGGCACCGCACTGTTTGCTTGTGTCTCCTGTTGCGCCACTCTCACTACCGCCACACCACCCACCGTTCAGCGCCCAGCGCCCCAAGAGGGAAAGCCCCTTCTGAAGGACAGGTATTGGATCGACGATGGCGCTATCCACAGTGCGGGTTGGGTGGTATTGGCTGGCGATGCTGTACGGGGAAGCCACGACGACAAAGCTCACGGCTGCTGTGGTCCCTCAGGGGACTGGTTCTGTGAATGCGGCCACTCGATCGGTTACGCGTACCTCGACTGCTGTGGACCACACTTCGTCGCCCTCGATCCCCAGCGCACGCGAGGCTCGATAGATCGGTCGCGGAGCCACTGGGTGAATAACCGGACCCACATGCAGTCGTAATCGAGTGCTCTGGCTCGTCCTACGAGACCAGAAGAGAAGAACTCAGCACCTTTGGCGGAATTCTGGGATTGCCCTGGATGGAGAACCGGTTAATCTACTTCCCGAGCGACCGCTCGGCGGTATTCTACACTCAGAAACAGATGAATTGACGGCCTGAGCGACCTCGCCGCGACCGCACACCCAGAGTCACACCTACAATAGCCCTGCAAGGCCCCGATTAGTGATTGGACCGGAACTTGCTGGGTTTCCGACAGGCAGGAGACTGCGGCCTATTCCCCGCTTTGGAAGAGCGGGTTGCCAACTAGAGTTAGGTGGCTTTCTTCGGAACCGAGGAGCTGGCCTACTCGTCAGGGCAGAGCGCCCAGGCGGGAGCCGTGCCCGAGGTGCGTACACCCTCGAGGCTGCTGTCCACGCAGAAGGTATCGGTGTCGTTGATCACCCAGTCGTATAGGTAGCTCTCGAGCATGCGGCCCTCGATAATGCTCATCGATTTGTCGGTGTCGTGCACTGACTCGTGGTTTTCGATGTCGTCGAAGAACGCGCCGAAGCGCGGACTGGGTAAGTCGGAGTCATCGCAGGGCGAACCGGTACAATCGGGCCGCATCTCCGAGTGGGTTGCGTGCCGTTCCCGCAGCGCCCGAGCCAGCTCCAGATTGCGCCGAGCGAAGTCCAGCAAGTCGTAACTCGCCTTCTGAGTGGTGAGAAACGGCTCGCTTGGGTCGGCGTCGCAGGGCACGTCGTCATAATAGTTCTCATCGTGGCAACACGTGTCACCCTCGTCGCAGTCTGCGCTCCGGTCGAATCGGAGGGTGAACCGGTGCTGCGAGTTGTTTATGGCTGGGTCTTGCAGTTGCGGGACCAGGAAGATGGGGGTCGAAATGTGGTTGAACAACACGTGCATATGGTCGAGACACGGGGCGCTGTCGTCGGGGTGGGCGGCCAGGCAGCTCGCGTCAATCGTAGGTGTGTCGTCGATCGTTCCCCAACCACTATTGCGTTCATATTCGAGGCCACCGGGATGGTAGATCCAGGGAGACGCCCACATACCGTTGGCTAGGCTGTCTTCACTTGCGCGTATGTGAAAGCTCAAATCGGCGTGGTTCCCTAGGTTCTCGTACATCTGCTCCCAGTGCACGTTGCCGTCGTCGTCTGCGGTCGCTTCCAGCTCCAGGTTGGGACGGAAGTTCGATGTGGCAATACCGCGTACTTCAGCCGAGGGGTTTAGCTCGCGAACGTAGTCGGCCAGCCGATCGATGTACATGTACTGGCCGTTGGTTCCATTGGAGTGAGTCTGGAAGACTACCAGGTCCAGCGTGTTGGTCTCGGAACTGTCGTGGGCAGCGCGCAGCAGTGCTTTCACGATCCGAAACCCGTGAAAGTAAACCGGTCCTTGGTATTCGACCACTGGGTTCCTTGGATCAGTGGTGTTTCGGTAGTGATAGTCCTCGAACGTGGCGTCACCGAGGTTTCGGTCGCCCACGCACTTGTCGAGGAACACCATGTTGAAGTCGTTGAAGGGATTGGCCTCATCGTCGCGATAAATCCCTTCGAGCGAGCCACGGGCGTTGCTGCCACGTGACGTCAGGGCATGCCGTTCGTCGCTATACTGATAAACCGACCAGCAATTGCGCTCCAGGACGTTCCGATCGCTCTCGCCGTAGCTCGCTTCGCACGAGATACCCCCGTTTTGAATCCGGATCAGCCAGTTGTTGGTCGACCCGGGCCTCGTGTAGGCCACCGGACGGGTTCCGTCTGCGCAGCGAATGGGCTCGCCCGTCTCGCACTCTCGGCTATCGGGCGTCGTGCCGTCTTCACACGCCGGTGCGAAGACGCGTCGGAAATGGCCACTGCCGCTCTCTGGGTAAGCGTCGGGGTAGGCTGTCGGATCCCAGTAGACGTCGTCGATGTCCACCCCCTCGACGCCCGCTGTAGCCAGGCTCTCCGCTCGCGGTACCTCACTACCGGTGTCGTCGTCGCCGTCGGGCTCTTCGGAGTCAGACGACTCGTCGCCAGTATCGGCGGCCTGATCCGCCGATTCGTCTGCTTGCTGGTCAGCTTCGCCGGCCGAGTCGTCCGTCTCTCCGTCCTCAGAAGCGATGTCTTCCGCCGCCGTGTCGTCATCTTCGGTCGAGTCACCACCAGACGAACTCCCTGTGCACCCCGAAGGGACGAACAAGGCGAAGAGAAACGCCCAGATATGGAGATTGCGTTTCATATTGGCTCCGTTTGTGTTTTCAGGTTTCCACGCGACCTACAGGATACGTCGAACAACGCGAGTCGCACAAGGTGGCAAGCACCTTCGAGTTGAAACCTCCGGCCGTCTTCTCGAACGCCCGGCCGCAAGATAGGTCACCCAGTTCTTTCACGGAACTTGTCACTTGGGGCTGCTCGTGCACACAATGCGCGACGAGGTGTAAAACATGGCCCTACTGCTCTTCATTGTTGTTGCGGCACTCGGTGTGTCCGGACTCTGCTCGATTCTCGAAGCGTCACTGCTGTCGTCGAGCGTTGTCGAACTCAGTCAGCGCAAAGCCAAAGGTGACGCGGGTGCTGGCCGCCTTCTCCACATCAAAGAGCACGAGATCGACGACGCGATTAGCGCGATCCTAACCTACAACACCATCGCCCACACCGTGGGGGCAGCGCTCTCGGGTGCTCAAGCCGCCGTTGTCTTTGGTGACGCCTGGGTTGGTGTGTTCAGTGGGGTGTTGACCCTTCTGATCCTCGTCTTTACCGAAATCATCCCAAAGACCGTCGGCACCGTGCACGCAGGTCGCCTAGCTGGCTTCTCGGGCCGAGTCATCTCGTGGATGGTCAAGCCGCCAATGAAGTGGTTGCTCTACCTCACGCGCAGCCTCACAAAGTTGGTTGCCAGCGAAGGCAAGCGAGGGACCACCCGCGGAGACGTCGTGGCAATGGTTGAAATCGCAGCTCGCGAAGGAGCCCTAGCCAGTGACGAGTCCGAGTTTGTGTCGAACTTGCTTCGCTTCAAAGAGATCCAGGTTCGGGACGTGATGACGCCGCGCACGGTGATGGCTATGTGCCAACGCGACCAGTCCGTCGGCCAGGCGCTCGATCTGCCCGAGATCCGAGCCTTCAGCCGGCTACCGGTCTTCACCGAAACCCGGGACGATGTTGTCGGATATGTCCTAACCCGTCAGCTTTTGGAGGCTTCTCGCGATGAGGGTGGAGCCGAGCGACCCCTGGCAGATTTCCTGCGGCCTGTCGCAATGATTCGAGAAGAGATGCCACTGGCGAACGCAATGAAGGACCTGGTGAGGCGTCGTGAGCAGCTCGCCGTCGTCATCGACGAACTGGGCGTTCTCAGTGGACTCGTGAGCCTCGAAGACATCTTCGAGACTGCCCTCGGTGAAGAGATCGTCGACGAAATCGATCAGGTCGAGGACCTGCGCAAGAAGGCGTTAGAGCTACGTGACAAACGGCTCAGTCAATTCCGCGACCGTTGGCCTGGCACCCCCGAGGAAGAGGACGAGGAGTGACCAGTCCGACGTTTCAAGTGGTCCCCACCTCGAGCGAGTCTGTGCCAAGAAACAGCTCTTCCCGCGCTCTCCGTTCCCTCCGTGCTGAAGAAACCACAGCACGCCCGTAGAACCTGCCTCGGCCGACGAGAACGCCCGTTGACCACACCAATCCACGAGGTGAGCAGGCTACGTTTCAACGGCGCCGAAGCCGCTTTCGGATCGTCTTCGCGTGGTCGCAGATTCGGTATTGCGTTTCGTGGGTCTTTCTTCCGTCCTCGTCGTACTCTACTGGCTTGGTCTTGTCTTTGAGCAGGGCTTCGACGGCTGGGAGTGCAGCTTTGTCGCCTAGGTCTCCGATCGCCGTGAGCGCGTCATACCGAACGAAGGCGTTCTGGTGTTTGGTTGCGGCAACCAGGGCCGGAAGAGCAGCCTTGTCGCCGATCTGTGCCAGAGCGGTAAGCGCGTTGCAGACCACTGTCCGTTTCTCATCGGACTCTGCCAACGCGCTCAGGGCGGGCACGGCTTGTGGGCTGCGCAGTTCTCCCACGGCCTGGGCGGAATAGATGCGCACGTACTCGTCCTCATCAGCCAGTGCACTGATCAGTAAGCCCACAGCGGAGACATTCCCCGTCTGGCCAAGCTCGAACACTGCGTCTTGCCTCGCGTACGCATCTCCGGAGGCGAGCGCAGTGGCCAGCTCGACCAAGCTACGCAGCTGGTTTGAATCCTGCTCAGGGAGCTTTTCAGTGGCCCGCTTCAACGCGGCAGAAAAGAGCGGATCGCCGTCGAGATCGGACGTGAACTGCGCCCGATTCAGACCGGCTTCCAATAGGACGGCTATGCCCGCGGCGTGGGCGATGACTTCGAGAGTGTGAGAGGCGGCCGAGGCGGTCAAGCCTTCAGCAGCGAGACTTTCTAGGATCTGTTCGTCTGACCTGCCGACTGTCCAGCCTTCGAATACACGGTCGACTAGTGCCTCGGTTCCGCCGGTTGTCGAGTCGTCAGCCACAGGCGATTTCCTCTGGAAGAGCGGCGGTGGCCCTTTCAAAAAGCCCCACTACTCGCCCGTCAGGTGAGACGCGATCGCGGCCGCCCATAGCGCGTACTGGGCGCCCGACGGGTGCAGGCCATCGCTAGACAAGAGTCCGCGCGACGCGGGCGCCCGCGAGATTTCTGTGACATCCACCCAGGACATCTCAAACTCCTCTGCCAGCCGTCGATTCACTGCGTTGAATTCGTCCACAGCGGCGCTGAGTCCCGGCCCCCGGGTTGCGCCGAAGGGAGTTACGCCGTAGTCGGGAATGGAAACGACGATGACATTGGAGGCGCTACCACCAGCCAACCCCACTGCCTTCTCTAAGAGTTCCCTGAGATCGACCTCGTACTGAGCGGCGGTTCCACCGCGGAACTGATCGTTGGCGCCAATCAACACGGTCACATAGTTGTATGGGGCCCTCAGCTGTGCGGTGTCGAGGGCCGTGATCAGCTGCCGTGTCGTCCAACCGGATCGGGCGAGGTAGTCCGGCCCGCCCATCGGCAGGTACGCTCTCATGGCCTCGGCGAATTGGTGAGGCCAACGTTCATCAATCGCAACCGACTGGCCGATTGTGTAGGAATCACCCAGCGCAAGATAGGTAAACGTCGGTTGGGCCTGGCTGTCACTCGACCAGGCCGTTGAATAGGACATCACGATCACAAGCGCGGTCAGCCAGCGCGAACACTTGGGTCCGCCCGGCACAGGGCGTTTGTCTGTAGATTCCCGGAGGATTAGGTTGACCATCTGTTCTCCCATCCGCTCAATAGCCTACTAGAAAGCTGCCTTCGCTTGCGAGGGACTCCGAACCCAACACCGTATCGACCATCAGCCGGTTTGCCGTATACAGTAGCGCTCGTCCTGACGAACTTGGCTGTAGATCAACCGGGGAGAAAGGTACAGTGCACCCAGCGCGACCCCGAAAGAAACCTTTTCCGTCCACCGGCGCGCCTCCG
>CAZDBH010000211.1:0-14097 GCA_964503485.1 uncultured Bradymonadales bacterium
GGCGGTGGCGGTGGCAGTGGGGGCGGGCAGTTCGTTGCAGACCTGGGAACCTACGACATCAGTGGTGGCGGCGGTGCGGGCGGAACCGGCGGATGCGCCGGACAGCGAGGCGCTGCCGGCAATCCTGGTGGTGGCTCCTTTGGTGTGTTCATCCTGTCGTCATCGGGTGCAGACAGCTCGTCGGATTTCGCGAGGGTCACCGGTAACACGGTGATCAGGAATTATGGCGGAGCAGGCGGAGACGGGGGCATGGGAGGACCTGGGGGCCACGGCGGAGCGGGTGGCCGAGGCGGAGAGGTTGTGGGCGGCACTTTTGCCGGCCCGGTCTACTGCATCTTTCCGGGAGCTAACGGTGGAAACGGGTCTAGAGGTGGTCACGGCGGTGGGGGTGGAGGAGCATGTGGTGGGGTTTCGGCGGATATCGCGATTTTCAATAGCGGTGGTGTCGACCACACGACCGAGGTCTTTGGCAATAGCTTCCCGCTTGCGAATAGCGAGCCTACGGGCGGCACCTTTGGCAGTGGTGGGAATTCGTCGAATCCCGATCTCGGGGAAGGCGACAATGGGCGGGCGGGCTCATATGGGAACTTGCTCGTCTCAGACTGACTGAGGCTCGACACCTAGTCGGTCAGAGGCACCCGGGCCACTTCTGAGCCACTCATATCTAAAACAACCAGCTCGTTCGCCTCGACAATCCGCAATTGACCCTCTTCCACGACGATCGGGCGGTCGCTCCTCACGTCGATCTGGGTGTTGAACACCGTCTCGCCAGTCGGGCTGAGCAACATCAGGTCGCTGTCAAAGTCCCGAACTCCACTCGTGGGACGGACCAAGAGTCCGAGGCCCTCAGCAACAGCCAGCTCAGGCCAGACCAGGCCTGGGAGCTGCACTTCGGCGAGTCCGGCAGAGGCGTTGATAAACGTGGGGACCTCAGCTGGTCCGTAGGGGACGTAGTAGTGTGCATCACCCATCACTGCCGGCTGATAGAACCCCCAGTCGGCCTGCTCGACCACGGTCGTAGCGACTCCGGTCTCGGCCTCGAGCTCCGCGAGCACGAACGCTGTGCGGTCATCATTGGCATCAGAGATGAGCAGCAGGCCGCTCTCGGGATCGACATCGGCGTTGAAGACATCTGAGCGAGACCACAGGGCCTGCAGTTCAGACGTGTAACCGAACAGGTCGTAGGGATTGGCCGACGACACGCGCTCGGTCTGGCCGAGGATTGCGAAGCTGTGACCGGACTCGTAGACGAACGGTGGGTCCACAAAGTCTACGGACTGCCCGACTAGCACTCCCTCGCTGTCGAATGCCATCACGGCATAGCCGTCGCCCCCACCCATCGAGACCAGAACACCGCCATCTTTGGTTAGAACGAAACTGTCAGGGTTCTCGAAGCGATCGACGGCCGTCATCGAGCCAACTTCGAAGCGCTCCAAGGCCACACTTCCGTCGTGCCTGGACATCATTGCGAGCTGAGACTGTGAAACCTGGAGCTCGAAAATCGTATCTCTCTCGAGGGCTTGAACCACCTCACCGGTTGCCACGTCCAGCTCCAGAGCGCGGTCGGCGCCTGTTGCCTTCGACACGACCCACAGCGATTCGCCATCGGTCCATACCATCTCCTCGAGTTGGCCTTCGATTTCAGTCTGCCAAACGACCTCGTGGTTGCCATCGAGGTGCGTGGCAAACTCACCGTGGACCACGATTGTGCCGTCGCTCAAACTGAGTGGATTACCGCGCTGGAGGGTCACAAACTCGCTGGGTACGTCGTCCACCACCGTATCGTCATTCGGCTCGTCGGGTGAGTCATTGATGACGATGACCTCGGTATCTTCGTGAGTACTTTCATTTGCGCCGTTGAGACATGCCACGAGGCCGGAGCTCATTAAGAGTGATGCGATCAGAACTAGCTTTGTATTTATTGTCGTTTTCATTTTGAATTCCTATTCGGAAACACTGGGGACGGTCACGCCGCCCCCAGTAGTTTGAATCGTAATTAGTCACAGCTCGCTGGACGCTCACAGGAACAGCCTGTGGGTTGGCACCTGGCGAGGTACTCTCTGACCGCCGTCGCTGTGGCCTCTTCACTGCCCTGAGTCGAGATATCGAGAATCTCGTCGAGGCCATCGGTGAGCCTGTAGCCGCATTCGTCGAGTGCCCCTGTTTCTGTGTGTGTCCCTCGGGACACCCAGTATTGGTGCGAGCCGTCGTCGACGCACTCGAAGGTCTCGTACTCTCGGGTGTAGGTCCCGTTGTAAAAGGCGTAGAGCTCTCGGACGCCATTGATGCTGGAGAGCGCCATGATGTTGTCGACGGCGTCGTTTACCGGATCGGAGCCAGTAAATGCGTACCCAACCGCAGAGATGAGCTTCCGCACTGCGCCCAGGGCTCGGTAGGAGGTCGGCGTGTGACCGAGTGGCACCAAGTGGGGCTCCGAGTCGTTCCAGCTGCAGTACTCAGAAACCAACTCATCGTAGGTGGCTCCCTCCGGGTCGCACGGTGAGTGGGTGTCCCAGAAATTGTTCTCAGCTTCCCACGAAGTGGTTACAGCGTTGGCGGCCGCGGTGGCTTCGTCAGCCAGACGTTTGGCATCCTCGAATCGATTCTCGGACTGGGCCCGCTCTGAGTCGCGCAGTTTCTGCTCGGCGCCGCTCAGCCTGGAGCGATCGGCTGTCGTGTTGTCTCCACGCTCCTCGGCTTCGTCGAGTTCTGTGTCGGCGGTATCGATGGCGCGCCTCGCAGCGCGTTGGCGGCGGTCGGCTTCGTCGCTGCATTCCTGGTTCTCGGCGTTCTGGCCGGCGAGTCGAGTGCGCTCAGCCTCTGCTTCGGCCTGTGCCTCGCGAGCAAGGCGTTGCGCGTCATCGTGCCGTCCGTCGGACTCGGCCTGCTCTGATTCGTCCAACTTGTCCTGAGCACCTTGGATAGCTGACCGCCCTCCAGTCGTATCAGTACCGAAGCCATCTGCTGTGTCAGCTTCGCTTGTCGCGCCGTTGATGGCGGAGCGGGCACCACCTTGAGCCGAGTCGGTATCAGTCTGCTGCCGACCGACGCACTCGTTGAGTTTGTCTTCGCAGTCGCTCAAGTCTTGCTGAGCGTCTCTCTGCCGCGCCCGACAGGCGTCGAGGGCTTGCTGGGCGGCATCGGCCCGAGCTTGGGCGGCGTCCACTGCGTCGCTGGCATCAAGGACGTCCAGGAACGCATTCATCCAGTCAGCACCGGCTTGGCTCTTGGCTGCTTCTGCAGCCTTGTAGGCCTTGGCAGCGTCGCTGAAAGCCTTCTTGGCGTCACGATAGGCGTCGGTGTTGAAGAGCCAAAGAATCGTATTGATACTGCTCTGGCTTCCATCAAAGTAGATCGAGAAGCCGACTCCAGCCGAGCTGAGGCCGATCATGTTGCGATGGGCGCCGCCCGCACCGTCAGTGGAGATGCCGCTGTGGTGAATGTGTCGGTTCACCAGATCCGTGATGGCATCGGCCGCGGTTTGCATGTCCGCCTTTGCATCTCGGGCCGCGGTGTCTGCCGCGGTGAAGGCCGCGTCGGCGGCATCAAAAGCGTCGTTGGCATCTGACAGGTCAGCCTGCGCGTCCGCCAAGTCGAGCAGAGCGGCGAGGTATGCAGCTTCGAGCTGACTGCAGTCGATGGCCGCGACAGCGACGCGTTTGGCAGCGACGGCTTGCCTGATGCGCTCGCAGTCCGAATCGGTGGGGTGGGTCGGAAGTGTCCCAGCCGGAGCGGAGACCCACGGTTGGATCAGCGTCGGGTCGAGACCCAGTTCGTCTACGATGTCCTCGGGCGTCATTTCGACCGCCGCCAGCACGAGCGCTTCGCGCATTGAGCTGACGTCGAACATCGCCTGCTCAGCCTGCTCACCGATCTCGCCGAAGTAATCGGCCATCATTAGGGTCTGTGACATCGCCCCCAGCTCCACGGACAGTGGACTGGAGGTATCGTGATTCAGGTCTCCCTCTGACACATTGGTGTCGCCGGTGATCTGCGGATTGTGGGGTTGCATCAGCTCTTGGAGGGGCGCTCCAATTGACTCGATCGCGATTCCAAGATGCTCACATTGGACGATCGGCTCTTCACGGGGTGGATTGAACGGGGCTCCGCTCACCAGATCGATGCTACATGCGGCTCTCTCCTCGCCACACACTGCTTCCGAGGAAGCTTCGCATATCGTTAGGTCAATCGTATTACCCGCGAAGTCCCTGGCCATATTCTGCTCAGCCAACTGGTCCGCCTGGCTGTTGGCGTAGCAAAGCTCGGCGCCGAGCCAGGTTGTCTCCCATGGCAGCGACGAAAGGAGCGCCACGGATCCGAGCTCGTTGCGACAGCTGTCACTGTCACCGCAGAGCGATGCGAGGCGCGAGTTGCCGCGATTCTGAAGGTCTTGTAGGGCCCCATCCTGCTCTCCTAGTTCGTAGCAGCTCTCTCCGCTCCGCAGAGGCTGGGCCTGAAGTACTGAGGCACTGAGAATCAGTGCCGCAGCCGTTGTGATTAGTGTCGAGCATTTCATTTGCAGTTCTCCATCAACATTAGGTCGTGCTCCCAGGCACTGACCTGAACTAATCGCAAACCTCGGGCCAAAAGCGGTAAAAACCGGACAACACTGCATTCCTAGTAACTTACAACACGACAGAAGCAGAAACTGGCGCCAAAACCTGGCGAACACAATGCGCACTGCTCACTGACTGAGCAGTTTTCAGCGACGCACGGAGGGTCGTTTGTGAAAAGCGGAAGTCGGTTTGGCTAGAGCAGCATTAGCGACTTAATTTGGCCCAGTGCCAAATGGATGTAAATTGGTGATTGAAATGAACAAATTCAAGAATCCACCGAGCACGAACGAGTTGAAAGCGCTGCCTGCGGACGCGTTCTTATCGAGCAATGGTCGAGCCGCCCTGCCCGCTTTTGTCGGCCTCGGCTTCTGCCAACCGCTGTGGGAAACGGTCCGTCCAAAACCTCGCACCAGAATCATGACCCGCGCTCGGCGTCAGCGCGTGCACTATCCAGAGTAACCGGCGGCAACGGCTCGGCCGACATCACTGGTGAGCGGATCTAGTGAGATTCTGAGGGCTTCTTGATGATTTCAGGCTTGCCCCAATACCATCCCTGTCCGAAGCGTACCCCCATTGCTATCAATGCGTCGCGGTCGGCTTCGCTTTCGATCCCCTCGGCAATGACGTCACTCCCGAGAGCCCGGGCCACGTGGAGCAGCCGTTTCAGCACACGTTGCTTTTGCGGATTTCGGATTCCAAGTCCGGTGACCCACTTTCGATCAATCTTAATGATGTCCGGCTCCAGGAGGATGAGCGACTCCAGACAGCTGCGCCCGAAGCCGACGTCGTCAATCGCCACTTTGACGCCCGCTTCTTTCAGCATTTTGACTGGTTCGAGCAGGTATGATGGGTCGCCAATAATCTGCTGTTCGCTGACCTCGATGCAATACCTACGACCGGAGTCGAGATCGAGGTCTTCGAGGATTTGTTCGGTCGGCAGATCGACCAGAGTCGAGGGGAAGAGATTGACCATGGCAAACTTGCCGGCGGGCAAAGAGCGAGCACCGTTTGCGCAGCTCCGCAGGCAATGGTGGTCGACCACCGTCAGCATCTCATTCTCGAGGGCCAGGGCTAGAAAGTCGTCCGGCATCTGAAAGCCGGTAATCGTGGTACGAGAGAGCATCTCGTACGACACCGCTTCCTCTTCCGGCAGCAGGAAGATCGGGTGAAAGGCAGCGACGTAGGACTCGGGGTTACCGAGTTCTTCGAGGGCAAATATGGTCTCGCTCGACTCCTGCGAAGGGGTTTTCCGAAACGTCTCACCTTCGACACGGTTCTTTCCACTCGACTTGCTTCGCTTCAAAACCTGGTGCATTTGGGTGAGCAGCTCGTCGACCGACGAGCTGTCAGGTTCAACCGACATGACGGCTAGACTGGCGGTGATTGCGGGGTTCTTCAGGCCGGTTTGGATGATGTTCTCGGTGAAGATTGCCCGTCTGATCCGTTCTGCGACGCGTGTCCCTTCGAGGTAGCGAGTATTGGGCAACAGCAGCATGAACTCGTCACCACCGATGCGGCTGGCATAGTCCGAGATGCGCAAGGCTCGGCGAACGACTGTGGAGACTTCTCGTAGGACGACATCACCAACTGCGTGTCCCAACGAATCGTTGATTCGTTTGAAGTCGTCGAGGTCAACCAGGATAGCAACGAGTCCGTCGGCCTGCCTAGCCGCGGAATGGGCTTCCCTGAAGAGGGCCTCTCGCAACCCTCGGCGGTTGAACAAGCCGGTTAGAGGGTCGATGGAAGCCTGCTGTCTGAGCCGTTCGTTTAGGGCATCAAGTTCTGCGTTGGTATCCTGAAGCTGCTGGGCCCTCTCCTCGAGTATTTCGAGAGCCGCGCGGCGTTCAGCCCGGTTTTCAGCCTCGCGGAGTTCCCTGGTTACTGCCGGTGCCAGACGGGAAAGCCGCTCCTTTGAAATGAAGTCAGCCGCTCCTGCCCTCATCGAGCGCGTCGCCACGGAGGGGTCGTCGGATGCAGAAACCACGATCAACGGAATGTCTCTGCCGGACTTTCTGAGTAAGTCCAAAACGCCGAAGGAGTCGAAGCCAGGCAGCGTGTGGTCGCAGAGGATAAGATGCCAATCCTCGCGGCCCAGTGCTTCTTCTGCGTCCTCGAGAGAATCGGTACGGTGCCAGTTCACTTCGTAGTCGTTGCGTTGCAGCACGCGGATCAGCAGCAAGGCGTCAGCCTCACTGTCCTCGACGACCAAGACCTTCAACGACTCGGTCTGTGGACCTGCGATCAGCTTCGATCCGAGGCCGGTGAAAGGCGAAGCGCCGAGCGCATCCGTTTTTCGGAATTTGACTCGTTTAGTCAAAACCATCTCCAATGTCGATTTGAGCAGCTGGAATCAACTTCTGCAAAGGCCGTACCAAGCGACGGTTTCGGCTGCACCCCCGGCGACCGACCCCGATTGGGCTGGAAAAACGCCGATTTACCAGCGCTCACCTAGAACGGGACGCACGTAAACCGAACCGAAACGGAACACAACGTTCCGCCTCAACGCAAATCGACCGGAATATGAGCACTTTGTTCGCTCATTTTCCTGCGCGCTCCACTGTTCTGACCCAGTAATGGCGGATGATACAGCCCGGTCTGGCATTTTTGAATTGCATTAAACTAGACGATCGTCTAGTTTAATGGAGTTAGCGTTTTCGGGCTGTTCTGAACGACTTTGATGGATTGACCATGGCGAGACCAAAGGGCGCATCGGCGAGCAACACCAAGAGACGGTTGGTTGAAGCCGGCTGCCAGCAATTCGCGAGTCTTGGGCTGGAAGGCGCTTCCCTTCGGCAAGTTGCGAAGGCTGCGGAAGTTAGTCTAGCGACGATTCACCACTATTTCGGCAACAAGGAAGCCCTCTATCAGAGCTGTTTGGCGTCGACTCGCGCCACACTGGCCGACGAGCTGGCTCCGTTGGTGTCGGTCTTGGGCGAGGTCGACGCTCAACTCGCTTCGAACGACACCCTGGATTCGTCCTTCGCCGAAACGGTTGACCGCTGGGTTTGCGAAGGATTTGCGATCGCTCGGCGGCAGCAACGCGGCATGAGACTGTTGATGCGGGGACTCCTGGGAGACGGTGAGCTGGACCCGACCTGGCGCGACCAGACTCTGGTTCCATTTCTGCACAGGTCCTCTGAGGTCTTGGCGGTGATTCAAAACCGACCTGCCCGCGATTTGCTTCTCGAGATTCACGAAATCATCATTCTGATCATGCGCTACTCGCTCAGCAGCGCACACGAAATCATGGCAGTCACGGGAACAGTGTCCGTAGACGAGGGAATCAGCGTGATTGAAGGGCGCTTAGTAGCAAAAGCCCGAGCGATCATCGAAATCCCAGGGGCGAGAGGTACTTCATGAGCGCGGTAACGCCTATTCACACGGCACGAGCAGATTCAATTCCACGGCTGGAGAGCCTTCGGCAGGACCTCCTCGATGCGCCCTATTCAGTGTGCACAGTCAAGGCCAGACTGCTCACTGAGTCGCTGCTAGAACAACGCCCAACCTCGCGGGGTCGGAACCGGTTCAGGCGATTGCTCTATTCAGCCTATTCGCAGGCGCTCCGAAGGCAGGCGGACGGTGAGGTCGCGAGCGACCTCTCGTTCAAGGCCAACCGGCAGCTTCAGCGGCTGGCGACTCGGCTCGAGGGCGAGCAGGACTGGTCAGTCGCGTTGGCTCGAGGGTTTAGACACGTCCTGCTGAATGCCCCGCTCGACGTGTATGAGCATGAGCTTCTAGTCGGAAACGCCTCCTCGCACCGAGTTGGCGCCCCAATTCATCCAGACTACGGCGGATTGCTCATGGACGGGGAGCTCGAGGGATTGAGTTCGCGGGGTAACAATCCGATTTCGATATCAGCCGAAGAGATTCAGGCCCTGCGGGAAGACGTCTTCCCATTTTGGATGACTAGGTCGGTCCTGACCAAGACGCCAGTGGAGCTGGCAGACTCGGGCCTTGCCCAGACCATGGCGGAAGGACGCGAGTTCATTCTCACCCAGATCGCGGGCATCTCGCATCTGACCCCCGACTATCCGTCCGTGTTGAGAATTGGGCTGCGGGGCATCGAGCGACAGCTCCTGGACGAGATGAGTGTGCGTGGCGACTCGGACCCGTTCATGAGGGCGGCTTTGGAGTCGGTACGAGCTGCGATCGAACACGCTCGCCGCTGGCGTTGTCATCTGAGCCGCCTCGCCCAATCTGAAGCGAATCCAGAGAGAGCGAAAGAGCTTGCTGAGATGGCCGATATCGTCGGGCGGGTGCCGGAGTATCCCGCAGAGACGTTTCGCGAGGCGTTGCAGTCGATAGTGCTCAGTCACGCGATGCTTCATCAAGAGAGCTTTCAACACGGTATCTCTTTCGGCCGAATGGACCAGTATCTCTATCCATACTTTGAAAATGATCTGGGCAACGGGTCGATTTCCTATTCGGAGGCCGTTGAACTAATCGGCTGCTTTTTGGGCAAAGCGGCGGAATTGCTGCCGCTCTTCTTTGATCGAGCCACCGAGTACTTCTCGGGCCTGTCGTCGGCCTCTGGAATTACATTGGGCGGTCGTACCGAGAGCGGAGGGGACGCGGTGAACGTTCTGTCATTCGCGTTCCTAGACGCTTATGACCGGATGCGCCTCAGGCAACCTAATATCCACGTGAGGGTTCACCCCGATATCAATGGTGACTTCATGGCGCGCTGCTGCGAACTGCTCAAAGCAGGTGGTGGAATCCCCGCGTTGTTCAACGACAACGCGATCGAACCGGCGCTTCAAAACGCGGGCCTTTCGCAGACCGACGCCAGAGCATACTCGGTGGTTGGCTGTGCTGAATGGGGCGTACCGCACTGCTCATTTCCAGCTGCCGGCGCAGGATTCGTCAGTCTTCCCGCGGCTCTACTTGCCGCACTTGAGACCGAAAGCCATGACTTGAGTGGGCTGCTGGCCAGCTTCGAATCACAACTCCAGGCAGTGGTTTCAAGGGCAGCTCGCGCCAACAATGCAATCGAGGCGACTCATGTGGCTCACAGGCCAACACCATTTTTGAGCGCATTGGTCGACGGCTGCATCGAGAACGGCAAGGATGTGACGGCCGGTGGAGCGAAGCAGAACTCGTCAGGGCTGCAGGGCGTTGGATTAGCTGACACAGCGGACTCGATCGCGGCCATCGAGGCGGTGATTTTCGAGGGCCAGCGCTGGGGGCTTTCCGATCTTGCCGCTGCGTTGGAGTCCGACTTCGTCGGTTACGAGCTGCTGCAGCGAGAGCTTGCGGCGGCGTCCAAGTACGGCCAGGGCGGGCGAGCCGACGCGATTGCCGGGTCGGTCGCCGGTATCTTTCGGGACACTGTGGGAAGGCAACGCAACGGCAGAGGTGGGAACTACCGAGCCGGCTTCTGGACCATGACGACTCATCAGGGCTTCGGACAAGGCACCGGGGCGCTGCCCTCTGGACGGCGTGCGGGGCAACCTTTCGCGAACGGAGCCGCTCCACAAACAACCCACACTACTGGGGGGCCGACGGCCGTACTGAACGCTTGCGCGCAACTGCAGGGAATACCCAACGGGCTGGTCGTCAATCAAACAATCAACCCCCGACACGTGGCGGGTGATGCCGGAAACCAGCTCATGCTCGGGCTGGTCCGCGGTTACTTTGCCCAGGGCGGGATGCAAGTTCAGTTCAATGTAATGGACGCTGAGCTCCTGGAGGACGCGAAGGCGAATCCAGACAAGTACTCCGATTTAGTCGTTCGGATTTCAGGCTACTCCGCCTATTTCAACGACCTGACCGACGCCATGAAGGACGAACTGATCGCCAGAACTCGACAGGGGTGTGGGTGATGCTCGAATCGGGAGTCACGTTTGACATCCAGCGCTTCAGTGTCCACGACGGTCCCGGGATCCGCACAACCGTTTTCTTGAAAGGCTGCTCCTTGCGCTGCGCCTGGTGCCAGAACCCGGAGGCACTTGCGGTGGCGCCAGAACTGGCCGTGTACGAAGAGAAGTGTATCAGCTGCGACGAGTGTCTCGACCTCTGTGAGCCCAACGCCTTGACGGTGTTGAACAGGCGAGCAGTCGTAGACTGGACTCGCTGCACGGATTGCTTGAAGTGCGTGGATGTCTGTGCGCCAGGTGCCCTTCGGCGTGTCGGTACGAAGTACGATTCCACTGAGTTGGTCGAGCTGTGCTTGGCTGATGAGCCCTATTACGCCTCGAGCGGAGGCGGCGTCACGTTGAGTGGTGGAGAACCGGTGCTGCAGAGCGAGTTCCTAGAACGCTTCATACCGGAGTTGCGGGCCAAGTCGGAAGAAGGGCTCCACGTGCTACTTCAGACGGCCGGACGCTACCACTGGCGCTTGCTCGAGCCCCTGGTGCCGCTCTTGGATGCTGTCTACTACGATTGGAAACCAACCCTACCCGACGACTGCAAGGAACTAATTGGGTTTCAGGACGACACGATCGAGCGCAACCTGAGCCAACTGCTGGACAGCGCCGTTGCAGTGACGGTGCGCATGCCACTGGTGCCGGGGGTGAACGACTCCAATCAGCACCTCGCACGGGCCGGCCGGCGCTTGTCCGCGATCGGTGTGAAAGAGGTGGTGTTGCTCGAATACCACGACATGTGGACCACAAAATTGAACAGGCTGAATACGGCACGTGTGCCGCCAAAGGTGGTAGGTGAACTCGACCTAGAGCGCGCCCGAACCGTTTTGGCAGCACACGGGGTGACCGCGTCGTACTCGGCCTCATGATTCGGATTGACTCGTTAGAATGAAGTGGAGAATTAAATTGGGAATCGAGAAAACGTTCGAGAGTAGCGTCGTCGTCGTGACGGGCGCCTCTTCTGGTATTGGCAAGGCGCTGGCCTTCGACCTTGCGAATCGAGGCGCCCGGGTTGGGCTACTCGCCCGTCGAAAGGGCCTCCTCGACGAGGTCGTTGAACAGATCGGCGCCGATCGGGCAATAGGGGTCGTCTGCGATGTCTCTAGTTGCGACGAGGTCGAAGCCGCGATCGCGGCCGTCGGTGCCGCGTTTGACCGCATCGATCACGTGATCGTCAACGCCGGAGTCTCGATGAACGGTCTGTTCGAGGAGACCGATCTCGCGGTCATGAAGCGTATGATGGACGTGAACTACTTCGGGTCGGTTCACACGGCCAAGTGGTCCTATCCATGGCTTCAGAAATCGCAGGGCACGATCACTTTCATTTCGAGCGTAGTCGGGAAGCGTGGTTTCGCGACGCGAAGCGGTTACTCGGCAGCCAAGTTCGCTGTTCACGGTCTATTCGAGAGCCTGCGAGTCGAATGGCGAGAAGCGGGCATTCATGTCGGGCTGGTTGCGCCCGGCTACACCGAGACCGAGATCCGCAACAAGGCCCTCCATGCCGATGGAGGCACCGCTCGAGCCGAGAAGACCTCGGGTAAGGTCATGAGCGCCGAAACGGCAGCTATTCAGATCGCAGACGCAGTGGCGCGAAGAAAGCGGGAGGTCATCCTGACCTCTGGAGGGAAAGTCATGGTCTGGCTCAACAAACTAGCCCCCCGTCTAGCGGACATCGTGGCGTCTAAGGTCGTGGGATAGGAGGGCGATATGAAGGTCTTTATCACAGGTGGGACCGGGTTCGTGGGCAAGGCCTTGATCAGCCGGCTTTTGAGCCTCGACCACGAGGTCGTCGCCCTGCTCCTGCCCAACGACGCGGTTGAGCTTCCATCCGCCGCTTCGGTGGTTCGGGCAGATATCACAAAACCAGAGACACTCTCGGGGATATTGAGCGGCAGCAATGCTGTCATCCATTTGGCCGGAGTCGTAGGCTACGGAAAGGACTGGGGGCCGTGTATCAGAGTCAACGTCGATGGCACCCGGAACCTGGCCCAGGAGGCTGTTTCCCAAGGCGTCAGGCGGTTCATCCACATGAGCTCGGTGTCGGTCTACGGACGTGTCGCCAACGCCATGCTCAGCGAGAGCGCACCGCTTGTGAAAACAGGGGATCCGTATGGAGACACAAAAATCGACGCCGAGTTGGTGCTGCGTTCGATGGAGAGAGAGCTTGATCTCACCATACTGAGACCAACCGTGATCTACGGCCCCGGCGACGACAAGTTTCTTCCCAAACTGGTGGAGAACCTGGAATCAGGCAGCGCCCGAGTCATCGGTAGCGGCAATAACTCGGTCGATCTGATTCATGTCGACGATGTGGTCGACTTCGTCGTGTCGGCGTTGAGCGACGGACGCACGCATGGCGAGGCGTTCAATCTGAACCATCCGGCCAATGGCACGTGGCGCGACCTTCTTCGCTTGTCAGCAAGTACACTGGGCGCGGATGAGCCGACTAAGAAGCTGCCCTACCCTGCTGCTCTCTTGGTGTCAAAGGCGATGGTGTTGGTCAGCCGGTTCACTGGCAGGCCTCCGCGATTGACTCCCTACGCCGTCAGAGTGGTTGGACGCCAATACAACTATCAGGTGGACAAGGCCTTGCGGCTCGGCATGCTTCCTAAGGTTGCGATGTCAGAAGGCATCGTGCGAGAGATCAATCGCCTCAGAGCGTAGGGCCTCGGGCCCATTGGCCGCCCGAGCATCCGCTGGGGCGAATCCCCAGGTTGACTACTAAACACGCTGAATAGATGGACCACTGATGACTTCGACAAATCCAATACACTGTGTGCTAACTGGTTTCTTACTGATAGCCACCGCCTGCGGTGGCGATGATGCTCGTTCCCTTCCAACGGAAACTTCCGAGCAAGATTCGGATGCGAGTGCGGTAGACCGTTCAGTGGCCGAGACGGATGCGGACAATGATTCGCCCAGCGACGCCAGGGTGGGTGAAGGTCCCGACTTGAATAGGCCCGATGGGGCGGTTCTAGATGGTGTTCGGAGTGTCTCGCTTGTCTACGAGGACACGATACGGGTTGATCATGGAAACATCTGGAGTGGACTCTCGACCCACGACGGCCTGCTGAACCTCACGACCATGTCAGGTGGGCAGCTGTCGCTCGTCCGCTACAACACCGACATGCAGGCCGTCACGCGGATGGTCCCTCTGACGACAGCCGACGACTACCCAAGCGATGAACACATCGCTGACCATGCCCATTTATTGCTGGGCGAGCATCTCTATCTGGCCTACTCCACCCATCACGCGGACGACCTATATCTCATCAAGACCGATTTACAGGGCAGACGAATCGGTGAACGCGCGGTGCTGGTCGAGAACGGTCGCGTGGGGACCAACGACATGCATATCGCCAGCGACGGCCAGACTGTCTACGTCGAGTGGGGTCCAGCTGGTTATGAGCACTGGGTTCAGGGGTTCGATACCGATCTGACCCCTCGCGGAGAACGCCTTCAGATTGAGCCGCCGGTACCGCTTCCCCAACTGGGCAGTACCGTCTTTCACGAGGGCGAGTTCCTTATGTTCACCGGGGAAGAACGGCAGCGGACGCTTGTCGTGTCCCGGTGGTCCGCAGACTGGGAAGCGGGGGACCCGTTCCATACGCCGCTCATCGAGAGTGTCGACGACGAGTGGAACTGGTTTGCCAGCCGGGCCCTCTTCGACCCAACTC
>CAZDBH010000212.1:0-14010 GCA_964503485.1 uncultured Bradymonadales bacterium
GCGCGCTGCAGCGGGTTCTAACCAACTCCTCTGGAAGCTGGCTTGAACGGTATGTGCGGGCTGCATTGCTGGCGTCGACCGCGGCGCTCGACATGTGGTCCGACTGGGAATCTCAGGCCCTGGGACTTGCCTCCGAACTCGCGATTAGCGGGACCGTCGATCCAGACATCGCCTGGTCCGCTCAGAGGGCCGGACAGTTTGCCCTGCGAGCCGGGCGTCAAAGCGAGGCGCAGGTCGTGCTCGAAATCGCGGCCGAGCAGTGGGCGAAGCTCGCCAACACTGCTGCGGAAGAGACTGTGCGAGCGCTCCTGCTAAGGGCGACTGACTCCTAGAGTTGTGCAGTGAGTCCGCGTGTCGGGTGACGTCGCGTGGCGATTCCCCGTGGGTTCCGGCGCTCGATCTGAAAACTCCGCAGCCTACCTTCCTGTGCGCTTACCCAATAACCACTTGCGTGATCGGGTGCAACGTGATTGAAAACTGATCCGCGAGCCCGTTTGGTGCGGGTTCGAATTCACACCGAGACCTTTCATCTATGGGGGCTCTTCATGATTGTCGGAGTAATTGGTTCGGGGTCTATCGGACCCGATCTCGCCTACGGATTCCTGTCAGCCTTGGCCCGAGAGCCGGGCAGCAAAGTTTATCTCGTTGATATCAAGCAAGAGGCCCTGGACGCCGGAGTTGGACGAATCCAGGGGTATATGAAGAAGGGGCTGGCTCGCGGAAAGCTCAACCCCAAGGCCGCCAAAGCGATGAGCGCCGCCCTCATTCCAACCCTGGACATCAATGACCTGGCCGATTGCGACTACGTCTTGGAAGCCGCCTCTGAAGATCTCCCCATCAAGCGAATGATTCTGAAAAATCTCGAGGCTGCTGTTCGGCCCGAGTGCTTGATCGGCTTCGCGACCTCGGGTCTCCCCCGCAGTTGGATTGCTTCCGAAGCGGTAAATCCGGAGCGCTGTTTCGTCAACCACCCGTTTTTTCCGGCCTGGCGAGCGCTACCGATCGAAGTCGTGCTCTCAGACAATGAGGCGCTGGGTGCCAGTATGCTGGCGACATTAGAGAAACTCGGCAAGGTGCCGATCGTCACAGCCGATGTACCCTGCTTTGCGGCGGACGACATTTTTGCCAACTACTGCAGTGAAGCCGCGCGCATCGCTGAAGAAGGCCTCGCTACACCTGCTCAGGTCAACGCCATCGTCAATGACGCCATTGGCGGAGGTGGCCCTTTCAACGTCCTCGACCTGACCCGGGGAAACTTGCTGATCGGGCACTGCCAAATGCTGATGGCGGAGGCTACCGAAAACGCCGAATGGCTGACGCCTCCAGCGATTCTCGAGAAACAGGGCAATTCACCCTGGATCGACCGCAAGAACCCGGGCGACCCGAGCTATGACGACGAGTTGGCGAAAACGGTGCTAGACAGAATGCTCGCCGTGCTCTTCGCTCGGACCTACTTCGTAGCCGACAACGGGATATGCGAGCCAACCGAGCTCGACTGGCTCACCAGAATGGCTTTGGGCTTCCGCAAAGGACTGCTCGCACTAGCCGCCGACTACGGAGCGGAGCGCGTGCACGATATCGTGACCCGTTTCGCCGAAACCCGGAATGGCTTCCACGTGCCAAAGAGCATCGCCGACAAGCAGCTGCTCGACTACCACCGTAACCTCACCATCAACACCGACGACGGCATTCAGGTCATCACGATCATGCGGCCCGAGGTGAAGAACGCTCTCAGCCAAGACACACTGGCCGAGATCAAGCTGGCCGTTGATGCCGCCCAGACTGACGACTCGGTGAAGGGAATCGTACTCACCGGGTATGGCGGCGCGTTGGCCGGTGCTGACATCACCGAACTTGCCGCGCTCGATACGCCCGAGTTGGCTGAAGCCTTGTGCAACGACGCCTACGTGATCACAGATAGCATTGCCAAGTCCAAGAAACCGATCGTAGCGGCGGTAAACGGCCCTGTATTGGGCGGTGGCTGCGAACTTGCGATGACATGTCACGGACGAGTTGTCGGACCCGGCCTGATGCTCGGCCAGCCCGAGGTGAACCTGGGCATTATTCCTGGTTACGGCGGCACACAGCGACTTCCGCGTCTCATCGGGCTCGAGCGAGCCGTTCAGTTGCTCCGAACAGGCGCACCGGTCGGCGCTAAACAGGCTTGCGCCTGGGGTTGGGCCACCGGCGATCCGGTGGCTGACGTCATCGACGGCGCCAAGGCGCTCATCCGCAAGCACCTTGCGGGTGATGCTCAGCTCGCCCCGGTTGACGAATCGCCAGTGGCGGTGCCTGCCGAACTCCCAAAAGTGGACATAGGTCATCGCTCTCTAGCCATCGACGCCATACTGGTCGACGTCCTACGCGAAGGTCTCGCAAAACCGCTGAGCGAAGGCCTCGCTGTTGAGGCGGCTGGTTTTGGTAGGTGCAAACGCACGGTCGACATGGACATCGGGATGAAAAACTTCTCGCAGAACGGTCCCCGGGTTCCGGCGACCTTCTTACACGAATAATCGGAGGACCTCATGAGCAAAGACAAATCGATAGTCATTCTCGATGGTGGCCGCCGAACGCCGCGGGCCGACATCCTCATCAACAACAGGGAGCCGGGACTCTTCTCTCGCTTTTCGACGACCCAACTGGGCGGAAAAGCCGTCGCGGCCACCCTGGAACACACCGCCGTCGACAAGGGGTTGGTCGGACACGTCGTCATGGGCATGGCCCAACACAGCCATCGCGACTCGATCTACGGTGCCCAGGGAATGCGTTGGCGGGGCGGCTTGGGCAACGACGTCCCAGCTCTGACCGTCGCACGAATCTGCGGAAGCGGCGCCGAAGCGATCGCTGTGGGCAGTGAGATGATTCTGGCCGGCGTACGCCACGACAAGGACCGTCCCTTCATCGTCGTTGGCGGTGGCGAGAGCATGCAGTACCCGTTTTGCCTCTACAACTACCGAGGCAAAAAGGTTGGTTCGGCGACCCAAAAGTACGGACCCATAAACGCCAAGGGGCTACCTCCGGGGGAGCACCTTCAGGACATGCTGCTGATGAGTCTCTATGACCCGAGCGCAAAACTGGCCATGGCCAACACCGGTGAGGAACTGGGCAGACGCTACGGCATCACCCGAGAGGAAGCCGATGAGTTCGGTTTCAAATCGCAGGTCAACGCCAAGACGGCTCGCGACGCAGGTTTTTTTGACGAGGAAATCGCACCGGTGTCAGTAACGGTGGACGGCGCCGAAGCGCCCGTGGAGGTCAAATACGACACGCACATCATGGACAACGTGACCCTCGACAAAATGGCTCGCTTGCGTCCCGCCTTCGAGATGGGCGGCATCATTACAGCGGGAAACGCCAGCGCTGTGGTAGACGGTGCAGCCGCCATGGTCATCGGAAGGGAGTCTGACGCCGAGAGGCACGGCGCCAAGCCTCTGGCCCGAGTGGCCGGAATGGGTGTTGCGGCCTGCGACCCGCAAATCATGGGTTGGGGCCCAGTACCCGCTACCCGTATCGCCCTTGCAAACGCTGGAATCGGTGGCTCCGACATCGACCAAGTCGAGCTCAACGAGGCCTTTGCACCGCAGGCTCTGGCCTGCATTCGCGACTTCGAGGAGATGGGTATCGATCCAGAGAAAGTCAACCCGATGGGCAACGCCATCGCGTTGGGTCATCCACTGGGAGCCACTGGGTCGATCCTGACGCTGACCTGCGCCTATGCCCTGCGACGAAAGAAAGAGCGTTACGGCCTCGTCACGATGTGCATCGGCGGGGGACAAGGAATCGCGCTGGTCATCGAATCACTTCACTGACGCAATCCGCAGAGCCGTAGTTCGGGGTGGACCGCTCCGGCGCCGGAACCAGAGAGTCCGGGTTTACAGCCAGATATGGGCGTCTTCGTTCCTAGTCGGTCCGTCGCTCCGCACCTCGAAATCGCGAACAGTGAAGGGATAGGTCCCTTCGGGCAGAGCAAAGCCTGGGATGTCTATTAGAGCCCCCCACTTCCCGACAAGCCAGGCGTGGCCGATCGGCTGCGAGCCGAAAGCGTATTCGAGACGCTCCTCGAGGCCGAGACCTAAGGCGGAGTCGTCGGGCTCGAGAGTGAGTTTGTCGTCGGGTGCGATGTTCTCGGAGACCCCAATGTAGACCTCGTCGACCTCACCCTCTGACAAGTGGAACACGACCGGAATCTTGACGGTCGCCTTGCCGGCGTCACTCTCGAAAAAGGCCAAGAGCGCCTCTCTTGGGAGGACTGACGGGCCCTGCGAGTAGGCATCGGTGTTTAGTGTCATGCGAACATCGACCTGATTGCGCTCCACATTCGAGTCATCCAGGCAGGTTCGGGTTCGGGAGCCGGAGCGGGCTCGGGCGCCTTGGCCTCTTCGACGTACTCATAGTCATGGCCGTCTTCATGGGCGTTCACTTGACCCCACATCCAGATCTGGATCTCTTTCAGCCGCTTCTGCTTGGCGTGATAATCCGTCGCCACCTGCTTCAGTTCGGCCTCCACCCTCTTCTTTTCGTCGTCCTTCAGGCTGCCGTTCTTCAACTGGGCCTCGAGGACGAAATAGCGGTCGCTGAGATCCTTCATCTCCTCTTGAAGTTTGGCCTTTTCGGCGCGCTCGTCTTCGTGTGTGTCAATCGCGTCCTTGGTTTCGGTATCGGTCTTCTTCTGGGCGATGATCTGCTGGCCAAGCGGTGAAAGGGTAAGGCCCTTCTTGATCAGGTCTTTGGGATTTCCGCCGTCAGCGACCATGTTCCCATGAGTCTGCAAGTCGCTCGGTTTCTCCATGACCGGCATGGCGAAGTGATCCTCCCAGAGCACGGCCTTTGGCGCCGTTGGCCATGGGTCGGACACCGCGGTTTGACTCATATCCTTGTCGCCACCGCTGGGACCGACGAAAGTGAAGGCGTGGTCGAATCCAGAGACGTTGCCCCGCGCGATCTCTTCGCCCACGGCCTTATGACGAAGATACTGATAGGCAAGATTGGCATGTTCGCCGCAATTGCCACCTTGGGCCATTTCGGCGCGGGCCCCGAGATAGGCGGCCTGGTCGGCGTCGGCGATCTTCTTGGCCTCCGCAGTTAGGCTCCAATACTTCTTCTTGCGGGCAACATGGAGGCGGAAGTTGGAATTGAAATTCGAGTCCTGGAGGGCCTCGATCTGGTTGCCCGCGCCAAACTTGAGAATGCTCTTTGTGTACTTGATCGAGTCCTCGGCGTGGCCGAGGCGCGCCATCGCGGCGCCGGTCACGACTTTTTTTCCGTCCTTTTTGAGCTGCACAGGGGCACTCGCGGTGGCTTGACCCATATCGGTGTGCCCTCCGAGCAATGCCGAGGCATCTTTACCTTGGACGACCGCGTCGGCGACCGCGTCAGCGTGCTTCTCGTACTCGTCACCGGACTTGCCGACGCCGCCCTGGAGGCTGACCCCGGCTCGCTGCTGGACAATGTGGGCGGCCTCGTGGGCCACGGTATGGAGGCTTGGATTGGCTTTGAATGCGACTTGATTGCCCGACGCATAGGCCTCGGCGCCGATGGCGTCGGCCGCTGTGGTGGCGGCTCCACCGACATGGGCCTGCACCCCCGACAAGTCGTGTCCGCCAAAGAACGGCTTGATCTTGTCGAGGTGCGGGAGCTGCTGTGACTGACCCGACAGGCCTTGACTCGCGGCCTCTCGTACTCGCCTTGGGCTAAGCATCGAGCCCAGCTCCTTGGCTTGGAGGACTGCCGGCGGTTCACCGGAGGCGGCGTTGCTCCCCGTGCGGACTTGATTGGATGCGGATAAGGCCCGGGCCTCCGCGCTTTGCCCCCGGCGGCTTCCGCGAGATGAGCTTCTGCCAAGTCTCAAATCGGGCGTTTGGGTCTCTTGAGGGTCCGCTACCAGCAGTGTCTCGGGCTTGAATTCCATATCGTATATCGCTCCACTGCTCGAGCGACCGACGACTAGCCGCCTCAGTTAGAATAGGCTGAAAAGCTAGCAACGGTTATGGTGCATGTCAACGCGATATCAGAGAAATCCGGGTTCAGTGGGCAGCCAACGCGGAGGGGAGGAGCCCCTTCCGCGCTCGTGCCAGCCGCTTCACGATCCGCCGGAGCCGATGTCCATGTCCGACAGAACCCGCATCGCGGCGTTGTGTCCTGCGGCGCCAATGACCGATCCGGCCGGATGGGTACCTGCCGAGGCCGAATAGAGGCCACTGATGGGACTGGCATACGGCATGCGATCTGAGAAGCCATAGGCGTTGTCGATGTGGTGGATATGGCCGCGAGTCATGCCGAAGTGGGCCTCAATCTTCTTGGGATGGAGCGGAAACATGTCGACCACCAGGTCAGATGTGCCAGGGGCGAATCGATCGCAGATCGAAAGCAAATGCGCCGCGTATCGGGATTCTTCGGCCTCCCAGCTGGACTCACTCAGTTCATAGGGAACCCATTGCACGAACAAGGCGCTGTTGTGGTTGCCGTCGGCGTCCTGAAGCGTCGGGTCCACTGTCGTGTGGATATACCATTCGATCGAGGGAAACTCCGCTAAGCGGCCCTGCTTCACCGCCTCGAACCCATCGATTAGGGTATCGATTACGATGTCCTCGTCGGGCAGCAAGTGGATTGTGCCGTTGTACTGGCCGTGATCACCGTCGGGCAGACAACTGAAGTTGGGAAGACCTGACAACGCCAAGTTGAGCTTAAAGGTGGTCCCATCTTTCATGGTGCCGTCTAGCCAACTGTTGAAGTCGGCCGGAAAGTTGTCGCGCCCAGCCAGGTCGCGCAACCGATATGGATCGGCACCGACAACAACCGCCGTCGCATCGATTCGTTCACCCGTTTGGGTGACAACCCCGGTTGTTTGGCCCTGACTTACACAGATTTCGGCGACACTGCATCCGGTCTCGATAGTCACACCAGCGGCGACTGCCGCATCTGCGATGCGGCGTGAGACCGTACCCATACCGCCTTCGACGACCATCCAGGTGCCGTCCGCTCCGGGGAGGCGGCACATGTTGTGGATTAGAAAGTTCATACCGGTTCCCGGGGTGTCCCAGGTGGCGTTGAGCCCCGAAAACCCGTCGGTGACGGCATACATCGCCATCAGCAAATCACTCTCGAAGCCGAAGCGCGCCAAATAGTCCGCCACGGATCCGCGACAAAGGTCGATGAAGGGTTGCCTCAGCGCCGGTCGCACAAAGCGTTCGGCGGTGGCTTCGATCGACAGAGGTGCCTGCAACCAGGTTGGGCCGATGTCTTCGCGAAGCTGTGCGATCTCGGTTTGCAGCCGTTGATTTGCGACCCAGTCGGCGGCCGAGAAGAACCGTTTGAACTGCTCGGCCATTCGGGTCTCGTCGGAGCCGAAGAGCAGATAGCGTGAATCCGTCGTGGGAAGAAAGTAGTGGGGATCGCGACGCTTGACGGGCATGCTGATCTCCAACTTCTCGAGGAGCTCGGGCGGCATGAGGCCCAGGAGGTAGGCGCCGGTCGAAGTACCCAATCCCGGCGCTTTGGCGAAGGGGCGCTCGGTGCGGGCGGCGCCGCCAACGACTTCCCGTTCTTCGAGTGCCAGCACGCTCAGGCCGGCGCGGGCCAAGAAGACGGACGCTACCAGGCCATTGTGCCCAGCGCCCACTACCAGAACATCAAACTTGCGAGCCATCTCTCAACTCCTTGAATCGGTCTGGCAGGCAGTCTCTTATTCAGACCATGTGTTGTCCAGCGGCCTCCGTTCGGCGTCGCATTGGGAGCCTCCTCGATCATGACGCAAGGCATGCTCGCCGCATCACAGTTGCCTCGGCTCACAACTCGACTACGCCAATCAAGTGGGTTAGCTTGGCACCTTCACGTAACCGATAGGGCCGAATGGCTGTAGATTCCCAATCTGGCTCGCGCGTTCTGACCAAGTCCTGGAGACGGGTCGATGCGTTCGCTCTCTTGGCCTTGGTCGGGCTGGCGGTCGCGCTGTATCACAAGCTCATTTTTGGCGGTGAGGCGCTCTTCGCCCGCGACGTGCTCCCTTACGTAATCCCATCTCGGGCCTATACGAGCGCCCGCCTATTGGGTGGCGCCGCCCCACTTTGGAGCCCACACACCTTCTGTGGGATGCCGTTCCTGGCGGATATCACCAACGGTGTCTTTGATCCGGTTCACCTGTTGTTCGCGCCTCTGCCCGCTCATCTGGCGGTTTCGTTTTCGGTCGTGACGTATCACGTCGTGGCGATGACCGGCGCGTACGTCCTGGTGCGGCGTCTGGGATGCGGCCCGGCGGCGGCACTGATTGCGGGTGCCTCATTCGGTCTCTCTGGATACCTGGTCTCGATGGATGACAGTGTGCTGTATCTCGGCGGGGTGGTTTGGACGCCATGGGTGCTCTGGAGCGTAGATCGGGTGTGCAAACGCTACAGTTTCCCCCGGGTTGTGCTGGTGGCCATCTTTCTGGCGTGCATGTGCCTGACGGGCGAAATCCAATGGACTTACCTCACTGCCCTATTGGCGATCGCCTACGCAATCCGGGCGTCTGGAGCAGGGAGAAGACTCCGCAACACGGCATGGGTCGCGTTGGCTGGGTCAATCGCCTTGGCGTTCCTCGCCTTTCAGTTGTTGCCATTCGCCGAAGTCGTGCTGTCGTCGAGACGTGTGGGGGGACTCGGAGGCGTCGAAGCCATGTCCTGGGCCACCCATCCGCTCCGATTACTCGAACTTGTGGCGCCCACACCATTCGGCGCGGTTGGAGACAACCAGTCCTTCTGGGCGCGGGGTCTAGTAAACGACCCGCACGGTATTCCGTGGGCACAGGGGACCTACCTGGGCGTTGTAACCATCGTGTTTTGCTCGGTGGCCTGGCGTCAGGCGCGCGCCCGGTTCTTTTTGGTGCTCGCTGGACTTGGGATGCTGCTCGCGTTGGGGCCGTATACGCCGGTTGCAGGCTTCTTTCAGCGGGTTCTGCCGCTATGGTCGAGCTTCCGTTACCCCGAGAAGATGATCGCTCTGGTCACGTTCGGGCTCTGTATCGCCGCAGGTTTGGGAGCGCAGGAGGCCTTTGCAAAGCGGCGATGGCGAGGACCGGGAGTCGTCGTTTTGCTCCTCGGATTGACCTCGATTGCGTGCGTGCTTTTCCGCTCTGAGCTGCTCGAGGCCGTGACGGCGCATATGGACACCCACGGTGTACGGCACGTCGACCCTTCTGCAGCCACCGACCGTGTGGTCAGCGCCCTCTTGTGGGCGACGGCAGTCGGCGCAGCGATTGTTGGACTGCTCGTCTTGCGCCTCCGCGGGCGCCTCACCGTCAAAGTCGGGATGGCGATTGCCATTGCACTGCTCGCCAGCGACCTGCTGGTGCAGGATTGGGCGATACAGCGCACTGTTCCGGCTGGAACCTTCGCCCAGGAGCCTCCACTTGCCGGCATGACGCTACCGAGCGAGGAAGGCGATGTTCGTGGGAGGGTCTATCGATACGAATTGCCCTTCGTGATCTCATACGAGATTGACCGCTCTGTATTGAACGCGGCCCACAGTGAATGGCAATGGCACTCGCTGCGAACCAATATGGGAGTGGTGAGCGGTGTCAACTACACGATGGGCTACGGGGTCAGTATGACCGTCGAGTTCGAGGAGTTCTGGCGTCGTCTAGCCGCCCACGAAGACCGGGCTTTCATATTGAGTGCGACCGAGTACGTCGTCGGTCTTATCTCAGCGAATGACTATTCCAATCGGTCTCGGTACGTACCGATTGCTGATATGGAAGGGCAGAACATCCGTTTGCTGCGCTACCTATCTGCTGTTTCTAGGATTCGGCTCCTCTACGACGTTATCAACGAACCGGCTGATGGGGTACTCGACCGGCTTGTGGGCGCCGATTTTGACCCGTCACGTTCGGTCGTCGTCTCAGATCTCCCTGAGAGGCGAAGTCAATTGGCTCCATCGGCGGTCGACATTGTCGATGACACACCCGAGTACATCTCAGTTCGGGTCACCGCCGAAGAGGACGCCCTATTGGTCGTGTCTGACTCGTGGCACTCGGGTTGGCGTGCTCGGATCGATGGCGAGCCCACCGAGATTCTAAGAGCCAATTACCTATTCCGAGCCATCGAGGTTCCGGTGGGTGAACATGTCGTCGAGTTGGAGTTCGTGCCGACGAGCTGGCGTGTTGGCCTCGCCGTGACGGCCACGACGGCCGTGTTGGTGCTTTCTTTCCTGCTGTTCGACGTGCGGCGGCGCAGGAGAGAATCAAGCCCCTGACCTCGGCCGATTTCGCATCCGTTACGCGTCTCAAGCGCGTGGTGCGGATCTGTCTGGCGAACGTCGGTGCGAGTCAACCTGCGGCCACGCTATCTCGAGTTGATACCTGTCACAACCTGTCTCGTAAAGCAGCGACACCAACTATAACCAACTGATTTTACAAGAGAAACCAAAAGGACAAAAGTGGCACGATCCTCGCGATATTCCAGACTGTCGACGAATTACAATTATGGAGATTCTGATGAACAGCAATAACAAATATAGCAAGATCGTATGTGTGGGGCTCGCGGTTGTCCTGATGGCGTGTGCAGCCTGTGGCGATGATGCCGACCCGCAACCTAGTGGCGACTCGGACGATTCCACTACGACTAGGAACTTCGAGTCTGGTGGCGATTCCGAAAGCGGCAATTCCGAGGGCTCGGGCAATGTAGAGAACAATGGCGATTCTGGTTCGGATGACGACCTCGAAGTCGTGGAAGCTCAGACCTATGAGGAGGTCTGTTATGATGTCTGTGTGACGATCGGCGTCGGATGTACCGCGCCAGCGGAGACATCAGAGCCCTTCTGTGACGGGATGTGCCACGGCAGCTCACCGGTGGACGAGCAGCTTGTATGCCTCGACAGATTGGCGAACGGTGGCGAACCAAACTCGACCAGCTGCGGGGCGTTCTTCACAGCCTTGAGCAACGGAACTGGGCTTTGCAGCCTTTGAACGCCGACCGCTAGAACCGACGGCGGATCTAGAATGAAACCGCCGCCCCCAGACCCAACAGGGGTCCTCCCTCAACTCCATCTGTTCGAGCGCCATAGCCGCCTTCTGCTGCGATCGTGAAGTGATCGGTCGCCTCCCAGGCGATCGAATACGTCAGCCGCGTCGCCATTGGATTGACATCGTGGTTAGGCCAGTCACTCAGCTCAACAGCCAGGGCCATCGGAAACCGCTGCACAGTCGTCCAGGCGAACCGGAAGAACGCGGAGCTGCCCGCGTGGCCGATAAGCTCACCGCCGACCTCTAGGCGGGTGCCTGCGATCCGGCCGAACCGGAACAGCCCCCCCACTCCAGCCGCAAAGCCCTCCTCAGTGGCGCCAAACGTCAGGTCGGCTTCCACTGAGAGGAGGCGAGTGAATTCCAGGGTGATACCGCCGTAGCCGTAGTTCAGGCCTGGATCGCCGTGCTCGGATGGATTCAACGGCTGCGATTCACCGTCGATCACAAGTGTTGCAGGAACCCCGCGCATGACGCCCAAACCGAAGTGAATGTCGTAGAGCATCCCCAGAAAGCGATAGGTGTACTCGAGCTCAGTGATCCAGAACCTGTCGCCGCCTTCTGTGACGGTAGGCTCCGTCACCAGGTGACTGTCCGCGATGTCCACTTCCCGCCGGCCGTATTGTGCAAAACGTCCCCAAGCCTCGAGCGTCGAACGGTTGCCGTTGTGGCGCTCCAGCCGTTGAGCGAGGCGCATCTCGTCGGTCTCGCCCATAACCGAGATGGAGTACGGAGACTCTGCCGAGGCGAAATGGTCGCTTTGAACACCACCGGTGTCTTGCGACGAGAGAAAATACTCCAAGCCCGGCGGTTGAACTTCGGACGCGCGTATCACTGCGACGAACCGGTTGTCGGGCGCTCTTAACATCTCGATCTCGGTAAACTCGCCCTCCGCTCCTGTGGACCGGTAGCCGACCCACACCCGCGAAACAGTCCAGTCAGCGGTTATTCGAGCGGCGATCTCTAAGGGCCGGCCCGCGACCCAGCTACTGGGCGGCACATGGAGGAGGGTCGATTGCTCTGCAGACGCCGGAAGCGACGTGAATAGGCAGATCGACACGGTAAGCAGCAGTCCGATTCTTGGGCCGTTCTTCTGGATTCTCATGGTGACCTCCTACCATTCGATCGCGGTGCTCAGACCGCCAGTAAAACCAAAATGATCAATCGTTCGGGCATTGGCCCCTGTGCGAATTGCGAGTGTGAGCCAGTCGGTAGCTCGCCATCCCACCGAGTAGTTCAGACTGACACCGATGTCCTCGCCAACCGGGAGGTTGGTCACAACCACCGAAGCGGACATCGGAACCTTCTCGATCGCCTCCAGAAAGACCTCAGTCCAAGCCTCGTTCCCGATCTCCTGCAGCAGGGAGCCGCCGATCTCGAGTCGGGTCCGGCCGGAATGTCCGATGCGCATACGGAAGCCCGTTCCCAGGGTCGACGAGAACTGCTCGTCGGCTCCACTTTGGCTGTTGCCGACGCTCAATCGGAAGGCCAGTCCGAACGCGTCGGCCAATCCCATCTCGAGCTCTGCGAAGCCGTAGTTGACGTTGCGGCTGCGTGCTGGGCCACCATCTTGCAGCGTGGCGACCGATTCGCCCTCACCCTGAAAGACGCCCGCCCCAATACGGAACGAATGCAACAGGGGCAGTGTCAACAGATAGCGAACGTCGGCTTCGACCCGCAGGTAATGGTCGTCCTCGGGTCCACTGTTGAAATCGACGTAGTCGACTGCCACCGTTGCGCTCGAGCGATCGCGAGTCTCAGGCGCGTCTTCAGTCGCCTCCTCGAGGACAATCGCCACTGGCCGAGATGCGTTTCCCGCAATCAGCGCCAACTCGCCGTCGGTCTGCACCGCTTCGGCGTAGAGCTCGATTACCCCAGCCTGCGTCCAGTGTTCCGAGAACTTCACGCGCCAGTTTGTGTCACCCACAGGCGCCATCGGAATGGTGACGAAATTGACTTCGCCCTCGCGCCGAGCCAGCAAGCGAACGGCTTCGACGTCCCCCGCGTTGGCGATCGATACGCTTGTGTCGATGTCCTGCCCGGCGATGGAAAAGGACGGGCAGGACAGATGGCCACGGAGCCGAGCAGGGGGCGGCGGCTCGGCTGAAACAACCGCTGCCCTCTGCTCAGCCAGAAGCTGGCGTAGCCAGACCAGCTCCGAACCAACTTCGCTGATGTATGGGGACTCCGGGAAATCTCGTATGTAGTTCTCCCACGTCGCGATTCGGTCTGTGAGAGAACGCCCCAGTGTTTCGCGAAAGCCCTGTTCGATGGCGACGCGCTCGGGTTCCCATTCAACGGGTGTCGCCTCGGGCGCCTCCAACCGAGCCCCGACTGGTTCGAAGACAGCGAAGTCACCAACCGCGGGCAAGCGACTGAGACCACCGTTTGCGTGAGCGATGGAAAGCACTTGGCCCACTTGATCCAGTTGAACACCACCGATCGGAAATCGGTCCACGAGCACCTCGCCCGTAACCGGATGCACAACCTCTAGCCGCCGGTAGAGTTGAACTTCCGCCTCGGAAGGCAGCCCGTGGTCACGACCCAAGTCGACCACAACTTCCCCCGAATCGATGTTGACGACGACTCCTTCGAGGGCCTCCTCTTCAGCGTGTAAGACCTGTGGCATCCACGCGATCGACAGCGCACCCAAAATCAGGCCGCTAGTCCAGCGATTCTTTGAAAATGACATCTGACACCTCTCTGTGCTGAGTCCAATCGCCGTACTAACAGCGATATTCGTGCCAGGTCACAAGTGCCTGATTTTGCTGGTTTTCATAAAAACCGGCCGGCCGGAATTGGGAAGCTAGGGTTACACAAGTGGATAAAGTCTTTCCCAGTGGGAAGAGCCTCACTCAGGAGTTGGTGAACCGGCACCTCGAGTTGTGGGGTGAACTCCCGGAACAGGCAGTCTTCGATGGCGGTTTCTGCTCGCGAGCGAACTTCGAGACACTGAAGTCCTCTGGTGTCCGCGACGTCGTGTTCACTCGTGCCCTGCGGATCAAAGTCTCGGAAATGGC
>CAZDBH010000213.1:0-14002 GCA_964503485.1 uncultured Bradymonadales bacterium
GCTAAAAGCCAATGGCGGAGCCTGGAGCGCTATGCGCGACAGGCTCCTAGCCCGCTAGCTTTAGGCGGCCTACTGCGTTTGCCGCCATCTGGCTTGGTCCGTCGTTCCGCATCTCGCTCCAGCCCTCGCCTTTCCGAAACCGGACAGATTCGGTAAGTTCTTTTCATTTGTAAAAATAATTTACAAATTCTATGTTGCGCGTGTCGTGACTGGAATGAAGATGAAGATGCCTACAGAAGCTGTGATTGTCGTGATCGACTCGGACACGATCCTAGTCGTCTCGATCGAACCACCGATCCGGGACTGACTGGCTAGGGCTCTTCGAGTTGGGCATCATCCGCAACAAAGCGGACGACAACCTCCAGGTGAGTCGTGTGGGGAAACATGTCTACGGCACGGACGTCATCAATTCGGTAACCCCGCTCAATCAGCATCGCAGCATCGCGAACCAGCGATTTCGTCCCGCAGGCCACGTAGATAAGGGTTCTGACTTCTGCGGGATGAAGGGCGTTGATCACAGCTTCGTTGCAGCCCGCTCTAGGGGGATCCAGAATCGCCACCTCAGGCCGCGTCTCCACAACCTTGTGGATGAGCTCCTCGGTTCGTCCCTCGAAAACCTTGATTCCACGCTGACCGGTCGCTTTGAGCCAGCCGCGCAGGTCGGCGATGGCGTGGGGGTTTGATTCTAGAACCATGGCACGCCGCCAGCGGTTCTTCGTGAGGCGAGCGAAGACGCCCACACCACCATAGATATCGGCGAGTGTCTCCATGCGTTCGGGCAACATGGCCAGTACCGTCTCGGCTAAGCGAGTGGCCCCCTCGTGGCTGGTCTGGAAGAACGAACCGGGTGAGAGCTGAAACTCCTGTTCCAATAGCTGGACAGCGAGTCGCTTTCGCCCCGCTACGCAGCGAAACCGATCGCCTAGCAGATAGCTCGAACGGGTCTCGCTTGGGCTCAGATGGACCCCCACGACTCCTGGAATCGCCAGCAGCCGATCGGCAACTTTCCCCTTTCCGGGCAGCTTATGAGTTCGCCCTGCCAACACCAACTCGGCGCTTCCGGTAGTGGGGTCGACGCGAATGCCAATGCCGTGCAACCAACCGTGCTTCGAACGGGCTGCGCTCGCCTTGATGTGGGCCCCTTGCAGAACCTGTTGTGCCATCGCGAGGATAGAGATCGTCAACGGATGCTGAACAGGACAACCGGTCGCCTCGATGAGCGACGTGGTTCCGCGCTCGTAGAAGCCAAAGACCAAGCGGCCGCCTTGCGTCATCGCCGGCATGAGCAGCTTGGTTCGGTATCCGAACGGTGAGGCCAAGCCCGAGATCTGCCCGATCGGGTCGGGCGCACCCAGCGGACCAAGAACCTTTCGGAGCGCGTCTCGTTTCATTTCGAGCTGGGCCGGATAGGCCATCGCCTGCAGGGAGCAACCGCCGCATCGACCAAGCAGTGTGCAGGGGGCGGTGATTCGGTGGGGTGAAGGCGTCACGACCTGAATCGCTGGTCCCGGAGCCGTAGACGTAGCAGCAGCTACTTTGTCTCCGGGGACCCCTGCGGTCAGCGCCTGCCTTCGGCTACCCAGCTCTGCGACCAACCCCTCACCGAGCACGATCGGCAGCACCGTCGCTAGTTTTGCTGGTGGTCGTTGCGGCTTGGCCTTCTTTTTCTTTGACATCCCTACGTGCTCCGTTGGTCGCCGCTGTGAATTGAATTCAATTCCTGTTGAGCGTCGGACTCTTCTAGACGAACACACTTTGTCGAGTCCAAGAAATAAACCGTCTGTCGGTTGGTGGATGGCTACCGCGAGTCGGATCCGTCGGTTGACAAACAATTGGTATCTTCTATTTATGAAGACGGTTCGATCAGCGAGACAGAACCGAAACGACATTTGAACCCAATGGATGACCCCGTAGCGTCCCGCCTTCATGGCAGCTGCAGGTCATTGTGAACGCATTGATGCATACAAGTCTCAGTGAGCTCAGTTTTGACAACAGCCTTCTTCGGGGGCTGCCAGTTGACGAGAGCGACCTCAAATACTCTCGCCAGGTTCTGGGTGCTTGCGCCTCCCGGGTCGCTCCGACCCCGGTCGCGGACCCAAAACTCATCGCCCTCTCGGCCGAGATGGCTCGCGAACTGGAGCTCGATCTGGAAAAAGTCGATCGTGCCCAGCTTGCGAAAATGCTGTCGGGCAACGACGTCGCTCCGGACATGCAACCTTACGCTGCCTGCTACGGCGGACATCAGTTCGGGAATTGGGCGGGTCAACTCGGTGATGGGCGAGCCATCTCGCTCGGCGAGGTTGTAACGAGCAGCGGAGCCCGCTGGGAGCTGCAACTCAAGGGCGCTGGCCCAACCCCCTATTCGCGCGGCTCGGATGGGCGCGCGGTGATGCGGTCCTCGGTTCGGGAGTTTGTGTGTTCGGAAGCCATGTTCCACCTGGGCATCGCCACCACCCGCGCTCTCAGTTTGGTATCAACCGGCGACAAAATTGAACGAGACATGTTCTACGACGGCAATCCCGCCTACGAACCGGGTGCAATTGTCTGTCGCGTGGCTCCGTCGTTCCTTCGCTTTGGCAGTTTCGAAATACTCGCTTCACGAAACGATGCAGAGCTATTGAAGAGGCTCGCGGACTACACAATCACAACCCATTTCCCACATCTCGGCACTCCATCAAAACAGGTCTATCTCGACTGGCTGTCTGAGGTCTGCGAGCGCACCGCTGAGATGATTCTCGGCTGGATGCGAGTCGGCTTCGTCCATGGGGTGATGAACACAGACAATATGTCGGTGCTCGGGTTGACGATCGACTACGGCCCTTACGGTTGGTTGGAGGGTTTCGACCCCAATTGGACACCGAACACAACGGATGCATCTGGTCGGCGTTATCGCTTTGGCAGTCAACCCAACATTGGATGGTGGAACCTTGTTCGCTTCGCCGAAGCGCTGTACCCATTGGTCGATGACAGCACGGCGCTCGAGGGAGCCCTCGACAAATACGGCGACACACTTCGGGAGGGCAGCTCTCCGATGATGTCCAGCAAGCTGGGTGTCACAGTAACGGATGACCCTGAGGATAAACTGGCTGAAGACCTGTTGACGGTACTCCAACTGCAAGAGACCGACATGACCATCTTCTATCGGAATTTGGTCGACGTCCCCACTGCGGAAGACGCAACGGATGCTGCCCTTCTCGGTCCGATCATGGACGCCTACTACAGCCTGAATGCACTGCGCCGAGAGGTAAGGGAGAAAACGGTTCATTGGCTGCGACAGTACACGGCCCGTGTGCGCCAAGAGGGACGACCTGACTCCGTTCGGCGCGAAGAAATGAACGCGTCCAACCCCAAATACGTGATGCGGAACTACTTGGCCCAGCTCGCCATCGACAAGGCCGAGGAAGGTGATGGGACGAAAGTCGAGGAGCTGCTCGACGTGATGCGGAAGCCCTACGACGATCAACCGGGGCGCGAAGAGTTCGCTGCCAAGCGGCCGGAATGGGCTCGCCACCGGCCTGGCTGCTCGATGCTGTCCTGCAGTTCGTGAATCAACGCTTCGGCCCTAGGGCAAGACACTGTCGCAGTCGAAAGTATCTGATGTGACGGAGCCACCGCCGCCCGCAATGACGAACCCAGTGACCTGAACTGATGTGGTACCGGTGAGTGCTGTGTCTGGGTGGTTGTTACCGATCTGGACTCCAATCGTGAGCCCGTCGCCAGCTAGAGTATCTGAGATACTGACGTCGTTCTCGTCGGTGTCGACTGATATAGTCAGTTCATTGCCGATTCTGACAATTGAAGCAATACCCGACGTTGCGCCGCTGGGGATCCAGTTTTGAGCCCCCTCGTGGTCAGTCAGATCGAATCCCCCGCCGATCTGGAGGCCGGCAGCAATTGGGGTAACCGTGCCCATGCCGCCGATCGCGCGGTCTCCCGAGTCCACATGGCTGATGGCCACCTGAAAGAAACCACCTTCGCCACCCGAACTGAAGGAATCGAATGTGAAGCTGGCCTCGAAGTCCCCCTCCACCCCTGCCGTGTCTATTCGTCACGGCAATAATAACGTCCCGATCTCACCCAGACGCCGTTCTGGCAGCTGCGCGTTGCCGAACCGTTGCAGTAGTCACAACTTACGTCGCCTGCATCACAAGCAGTGCCCAACATGGGCGGAATCGCCGGACACCCGGCGGTGGTTGGGGGCGGTGTACAGGCCCATTGGGCCCACTCGTCGTTCCCTGAGCAGTAGCAGTAAGTCCCCTCATCCCATATGCAATAACCACCCGTGATTCCCGGACGCATGACTTCTGTGCAGCTGGCCCCGTCTCGGCCGGGCTGATCCGGGCAGATGAGCCAATCGGTGTCACAATCCCAATCGTTTTCCCACCACTCGTCATTGGTACATCGAAAACTCACCCGGCACTCGACCCAAACAGAGTAGTTGTACTCGCAGTCGGCGGGATCGACGCCCGTGTCGCAAACTGAACCGGCGACCGGCGGCTGGGTCGGACAAAGTCGGGGCCCCTCGTCTACCGCGTCGGGCTCGGTCGGGATGTCGGGGGCTACAACCTCTGCCTGAGCTTCATCGGGGCTTTCCACGTCGTCGATCCCGCGGTCCGAATTGTCGGAATCCGGGGAGTCTACAGCGTCGGCTCTACTCGAATCGGAGCTCGAACCCGAGTCGTTGTCAATCGGTGTGCAGGCGCAGGCAAACAGGACGGAGAGGACGGCGGCAAGCTGCCACCTGATGGCATTCGAGTACATCGCATTACTCCATTTACTCTACCCTGACTGCCCGATGTGCATTGCGGGAGCCTGAGTATAACTCAATCAAACAAGACGTCATTCATTCGAACAATATTCAAACTATATACAGGCTACAGAAAACCACCCGAAAGATCGAACGATTTGTAACCGATCACAACGAGGACCGTAGAGCACTGGCTCCGCAGCGCTGGTTTGTGCGGTTCCCGACCAGTTGCGCGCCCGTAAATTCCGCGACGATCGATGGCGAGCAACTGAGTCTGCGAGAAGGCGTCGCGAGTGCATGTCGAGGGGGTCATTTTGCCTGGCAGGCTTCGCTACTACGCAACTGAAGATGGAGAACCAACTCGCCTGCTGAAGGTCGTGCATGTCGGATCGATCGTTCCCGTTTGCGACGTCTGATGAGGGCACTGATTGGGAATCGAGACTAGCGGTGGAGCTCGTCTTCGGTGTCAGCCGTCTCATCGGTCTCGGGCAGACTTCCCCGCTCTAAACCAATGTCATGATGACGCCGATAGGCCATGATCGACACGGTACCACCAGCAATTACCAACCCGTAGGCACCGTCGCGGACGGTAGTACTGGATTCGTCCAACTCCTGCTCCGAGATGAAGCCGTCGCTGTCGCCATCGACCGCCGCGAAGAGCTCGTCGAGGAGACTCTCTTCAACTCCTGAAAGGGTGTCTCCCAAGACGATGCGGATTGAGCTGCGGAACGCCGCAGCATCCATGTTGTCCTGCAGAACGAGATCGCCTTTACCCAACTCCAACTCACCGCCTTCTTGGGCAAGCCCAAGCTGAGGAATCAACGAGATAAGAAGCACTGACGCGAGAAAGCAAACGATGGGTTTCATGTCGTATTCCTAAAAATTGTCTGGTCACTTTTGCTACTGACAGGCACCAGCCGGCGGTCCTAGACGCGCCTTCGACGAATGGCGACGAGGCCGAGTACTGCTCCAAGTAGCAGCCACTGAGATGTGGACCCGGCATCGCCAGCCGAAACTGAACACGCCGAGTCGGACTCAGGATCGCTGGAATCGGTGGCGACCACGCTGGAGTCTGGGACGTCCGTCGTCTGAGTGGGATCGGTGCCTTCGGGCGTCGAGGTGTCAGGCGTCACATCTGGGTCGACCGGGCCGTTCACAACGGTGCCGTCATCCAAGCTCTCGCATCCGAGACTACCGTCATCCGCTTCGGTTGCGCCATAGCCCTCGTCACAGACACAGGCGGCCTGTCCGTTGAGACCGATGCAGGCGCCAAACTCACCGCAGGTGACCGAGGCACATGGGTCGTCTGGAAGCTCTTCACCCAACATGTCGCGGCCCTCGGGTACGCAGGTCACACTCGTGCCCAGCACCGGGTCCATGACCCCGCGCGCTGCAAAACCCTCTGGGCACTCGCAGGCCGCCGAACCACTCAGTTCATAGCAAGTTGCACTCCCGCCACAGTGGACGAAGTCACACGGTGAGGTCTCTTCCTCACACAGGTCTTCCCTGTCGGACAGGTCGAGAACGCGCGATACATCGGGCAGGTTGGGATTGAAAGTGAACATTGGATCGGAAGTCATCTCTTCAGGTGAGATGGTGGTGTAGAGCCGAGTTAGGTAGTCATAGGATTGCAGAAGGCTCGTCGCGTCCTCGTCCCAGGACATCTCTGCCAATTCTGTGGTGCTTCCGGCGAACTCGGTGATGAAGCCCTGACCGCCGGCTGAGTCGACCGTTCGAGAGACTACGACGCGGTAGTTGTTTCGAAGGAACGGGTCGAAGCGGATTGCATCCTGATCGAGTTCGAGGTTGGCGAAGTTAGCCGATACCGCGCGGCTGTCTCCCAACATCCAAACGATGATTCCCATGTGAGGGTCGGCGGCGACTGCGGTTAGGCGAATCGGGACGACCGGGTTGTCGCCGCGGAAAGTCAGTCGCACTGGCTTGAGCGCGTCTACGCCTTCGTCGGCTTGCAGCTTCATTGCTAGGAAGAGCTGACTGCTGGCGACGTAGTGTTCGACCATCGGCTCCATCGCCGGGGTAATGATGTAGCTGTTGTCGTTGAGCCAATTCACGAGCAGTTGCGCGTTTTCTGAACCCACGACGTCGTAGTGATACGGGCCAACGTCGGCTGAGGCGAATACGGTCACCTCGTCTTCCGACAGGCCGTCACTGTCGACGTCATCAGATGGTGCCGCGCTTTCGGCCCCTCCTCGGGCGAAGTTCATCAGGCAGCTGGGCGGGATAATGCTCGGCGACGTCAGCTGATCGAAGACCTGAAACAGGCTGTCTTCAGCCGTCTCGACCTCGGGTACGGACGCAACCGGAACAACCCAGGCGAAGTCCTCGGCCGCGCCGCTGTAAGCGACTTGCACGTACGAGATAACGTCATCGCCGTCGATCGCGAAGATGATTCGCTCAGCAGACTGGTCGATGGGTGTTTGGCTGCAAAAGAAACCGCCACAGGCGTTTGCCACCTGAGGTGCCGCCATGAGAGACACCGCTGCCGCTGCGAGCACGAGTGCAATTGTTCTGAACCTTTTCATGCTGTTGTCCGCTCCGCCTATGCCGAATGTCAGGAATCGATCTCAACAACGCAAATACCACATTGGCTGGCGGTCGAGAAACCGAAAAGCGCGAATCGCCGGCGAAGGCGCCAGAGGTGGGAGTGATCCAGCAGGGAGTAGATAGATACGCGGAGAACGCAGAGGGGTGCGTTTCGGCCGCGGCCGAAGGAGTCGCTTCAGTTGATGGCTGTGGGCTGAGCCAAGGTAAAGGTCTCTATCTTGGCGTCGAAACACTCGCCGCCGTCGCGCACCATCTGATAGGCGCCGTGCATTGTGCCGAAGGCCGTGTCGAGTGGGCAGAAACTGGTGTACTCGAAGGCTTGTCCCGGCATCAAATGGGGTGTCTTTCCAACAACGCCCGGGCCCCGTACTTCCTTGATTCGTCCGTCGGCATTGGTAATCGTCCAATGCCGTGAGACCAGTTTTGCAGGGCGGCTACCCACATTGGATATTCGAATTCGGTAGCCAAACAGGAAGTCCAGATCTTCTGGATCGGAACGATCCGGCAAGTAGAAGCTCTGAGCCTCGATTCGAATTCCGTGGGTGGTGGCGGAGGAGACGTGGGTCATACACGGACTATAAGCCCGAAAACCGGACTGATGCAATTAGTAATAGCGGACTGAACTCGCCCAGCTGCAGACATTTCAGGCGAATCGAGACCTGGAACTGCCTCTGAATGGCGGGAAGTCGACGCCAGTAGTGTTGCAGCTTACACTCCCTACGCAGATAATCAGGGCACAATCCTGTCACGGAGGTCGGCTGTGGAAGCGTTTAAGGTCATCGCGTTGTGCGTCGGGGGCTGGCTCGTCATCTTCTGGGTTCTGTCCAAGGCGTGCGAGTGGGTCGAAGGCGCCGCCAACTCCCTCGCGTTTCGCATGAGAATGCCGGCGTCGGTGGCAGGGGCTACTCTGCTCGCGACCGCCTCGAGCGCCCCAGAGTTCTTCACCTCTGCATCCGGTGCCATACTCTACGGCGTCTTTGAAGTTGGCCTGATGTGCATCATCTGGTCAGCGATCTTCAATATCTTGGTGATCCCCGGCTTCTCGAGTGTCGCCTCCTCTAAACCGCTCGAGATCTCGAAAGAGGTCGTTCACCGCGACGGCATCGGCTATCTGGGCACGGTGTTCATCCTGCTGTTGGTCTTGGCAGACGGCGTGCTAACCCGTGCCGACGCATGCATCATGCTGATCATCTACGTTGTCTATCTTCACGTTATTCGGCTGATGGCGAAAGCACACCGCGAAGCCCTGAACGAGGACGACATCGAAGAACCTGAGGACCTCTTCAGCCCCAAGAAAATCGCGCTCTATTTCGGGATCGGGCTCGCCATCATCGGTGTTGGCACCCACTATATGATCGACATCGGCGTTCGGCTCGGCGAGCACTTCGAGATCAACCTTCTCATCTTCTCTGCTCTCATTTTCGCCCCGGGCACCTCGATTCCCGACCTGCTCATGTCCTTCTTCGCAGCCAAACGAGGAGAAGGCGCCGCCGCCATATCAAATGTCTTCGGCTCAAACGTCTTCGATCTGACGATCTGTCTCGCCGTGCCGATCCTGATCGTCGGCACCACCGAGATTCCACTGGGACCGGTCTGGCCTTCGATCATCATGCTGGTCGTGGTTCAGGTGATGGTTCTGGTCTTCGTGCGTTCCTCGTGGCGCGTCGACAAGTGGGAGGGCTGGGCAATGCTGCTCGCCTTCGTCGTTTGCTGCGTCATCTTCCTCTTCACATTGCCAGAGGGTGCGGGTGAAGCGGCCGCTGATGCCGAAGACACCGCTGAGAGCGCAATCGAGATGATTAGAGCTGTAGCCGCCAGGTACTGACGGGCGGTAAGTCAGTTCGGCGAGACAGTCAGTCTGAACGTCCCGTCGATCACATAGCTGAACGACGACACAATAACGGTAATTCGCTCTCCTGCTTCCACCTCGACGGCTGGCAACAGAGCATTCTCGCCCGCGGGATGGTTGTCGGCTTCGTCGATACATGCCAGCGGATCAGCGGGGAACCCGTCGCCCTCATAGGCAAACACGGCTACTGAGCCGAGTGTGTAGGCATCTTCATCATCGTTTCCGCCGTAAGCTTGAATGTCCCAGGTGTCTGTCAAACCGGTATTGCAGAAGACATACGTTGCGTATAGCGCAAGGTCCTCCGAGTCGCCGACAATCGTGCAGTTGATGAAATTGGGCAGATCCCATTGGGGTGAGTCTGCTGCAATCAACTCGCCGTCGATATCCAGCGGTCCGCTCGTAGGCAACGGCGTACACCCCTCGACGTCGACATCCGTAGTGACGTCCTGTGCGGAATCTGAGCTATCCTCGGCGTCTGGAGTGGTGTCCTCGGTAGCGTCGCCGGTTGGGGGTCGGTGACTATGTCCTCGGCGGCCATGTCCCCACCCATATCGCCACTCACATCTCCACCGCCCGTGGCGTCACCCTGGGCATCACCTGTTGTGTCGGACGTGTTGTCCGCATCGGGTCGATTTCGCTGACGATCGGTCGCCACGTCGGCGACTGCATCGGCGGTTTCATCGTTTGAGGTGCTACTGGCGCAGGCTGAAAGGGCCAGAACCAGGGCAAGACCTGCTAAAAGGGGTGCTGGATAACGCGTCATGACAGTTTCCTTCGGGTCCTTACGCGAACACCCTCTCAGCAGAGTTGGTCGAAGTCAACGAAGGGTTGCCAAGGGCCGTTCGGCCCTCGTTCGCTGCGCTCACTCCGGCCTCACGGGGGACGGGGGGTCAAGTCTCATTTATTCACAAACTGCCAGTGGCTCAGAGTTGGCTAGTGGTTTTGCGTGGCATTTTCTATTGTAGCGGTCGCAACTGAGGCCGAGTGTTCGTCTGTATGAGACTTGCCTCCCAGCTCGAGAACCAGCGGTGATGCATCAACTCAGTCCTGAAGAACGCCTCGAACAAACTCAGTGGGATTTCTTTTGGGTTTCCAGGGACGCGATCGCGGTCGACCGACCCGAAATCGCTTATCTGTCGTGCGACCGAGACGTACTCTATCTGAATACGGTAGTGAGGACACGGGCGCCTGACGATGACCCGTCTCGCCTAATCGCAGAGGTGGGGGCCGCGCACCGAACCGTCCGCTCTCGGTGGGCGGTTTACACGACGACGCCCACCGCGGCATTGGAAAGAGGGTTGGGCAAGGCGGGGTACTCGCCGACCGAAGCGCATCACGCCTGTGTCATCGAGACAGCTGCCTACCGCCCTCGACTAAGCGAGGGCATCGAAGTGCGGTTGGTCGAGAGCATAGACGACCTTCGAGCCTCTATCGACGTCTCTGGGCGGGCGTTTGGTAACCCTCATACTGTCGAGCAGGCCGAGCTCGAGGATCAGCTCCAGACCTGCACTGGGGAAGGGAAACGTGTGAGGCGCTTCGTGGCCTATGATCGCGCCACAGGTGAGGCACTGTGCGCGGGGGGACTGAATCTGTATCCGAAGCTCCGCTTTGGGTTTCTGTGGGGCGGGGGAACCGTGCCCGAAGCTCGCGGCCGAGGAGCCTATTCCGCGCTGCTGCGAGCGCGCATGGATTTGGCCGAATCTTCCGGCATTGACATGGTTGGTCTCTACGCGCGGGTCAACACGTCGGCTCCCATCGTGGCCAAACAGGGGTTTGTGACAGTTGGAGGGATGACCTGTTGGCAGCGTCCACCCGTGGAATGAGCCGAGATTTTCAGACCGATATTGGGCTAAGGAACGTTTAGTGGGCATGAACACACACCACTACATCGTCGCGATTTGTTGTCTGATGCTGTCGCTCCTGTTCGCGGTAGCGGTTCCCTCCGTCGTTCACGCGAGCGTGATGGCGGTAACGCTAGCACCCGGGGAGCAGGAAGCGGCGGAGGCTACGTTCTTTACGCTCAGCATTATCGAGGAGCGCGACGACTCGGTCGTCTTCGGGTTGACCGCCAACCCAGAGGGCTTCGTTGGGGTGTGGGCATCGCTCGGGGCAACCGTAAGAGAGGCGACCCAGCTGGTCTGGGACGAATCAGGTTCAGGTGCACTGTCGACGCAGTTCGAGGTCCCCCGCGCTGAGCTCGTGTCGACAGGGCTGTTTGTGATGGGAGATCACGGCCTGGTCGGCACACTATACACCCTAGAGTTGGAAGCCTGGTATGAATCTATTTCCTCTTCGGCCGAGGAGGTCGTACCGCCCGGTTATATCACCGAGGCGCAGTGTATCGAACGAGGTGGAGACTGGCAGATTGTCCCTCCTCGCTTCGACCGCAGTGAAGGCGAGATGACCGAAGAGCGCATCCGCTGCTACTTCGCCTCCCCCGAGAATGGCAATACGTGCTCGGACAGCGATGAGTGTGGACGAGGCCGTTGTTGGTGCAGTGGCTTCTCGGAATGGGCGGGTCCGACCCCTCACGAAGCCGATTCGAGTCTGGATGGGACCGAAGGGACCGGAATCTGTGACGATGACCGCACCCTTGTCGACGGCTATTGGTACTGCCTGGTCGAGGACGGCCGCATCCAGGTGCACGGTATCATTATCGATTAGCAAGTGTTCGGACCGAGACACGATTTCTGTGAATAAATGCGACCTGATCGGCGTTCAATCGTCTGCTAATCGAGTTGACCAGAACCGTTCGTCCAAAGGAGTGCCCCTTGCGAGTCGTCCTGATTGGAGACCAGTTCGAGGATTCTGAGAACCTTGCCATGGCCATGCTGGAAGCGTCTTTGACGGACCGTGGCCACCGAGTGCGTCAAGTGAGCCTGCCCACAATCAACCGAATCGACGACTGTGGCTACGAGGCGCTTCGCTTCAAGCCCGGCTTGATCGGGGTGTCTGTCAACTATCAGGTCAGCGCTATCACGGCATTGGCGACGATTCACTTTCTCAGAAAAGCAGGCTTCAGGGGACATATCGTGGTCGGCGGAGCATTCGCTACCCTTCACATCGAGGAACTATTTCGGGACTGCCCTATGGACTCCCTGATTCTGTTCGAGGGTGAGCACTCCCTAGCCGACCTTGCCGACCAGCTCGACTCGGGTACCGCCCAACTCGAGCACATCGCCGGTTTGATCGTCCGTTCGGGCAACAAACTGCTTCGAATGGCTCCGGCGGCTGTTTGGAAAGAGCCCTATTCGAACTGGGCTGCTCGACCGTCCGCTACCCATCGTCACTTAGGCGTGGGCAGCGCCACCATGGTTGGTAGTCGCGGTTGCAACTATCGATGCACCTTCTGCAGCATCGCTGCGTTGGGCGTGTCGGCCGCGAAGCACGCGCGAAAGGGCGGCCACACCGGCAAGATTCCGGCGACAAAGTTCCGCTCGGTGGTGGACGTAGCCAACGAGATGACCTACCTCCGACGCGAACATGACGTTCAGCTCTTCCGATTCGAGGACGACTGTCTGCTGGGTAATTCACCCGAGGAGGCTTACCGGTACGCTTCGGAGCTCAAAGAGATACTTGATCAACGACATCTCGGCACGATCGGCCTCACTCTCAAAGTGCGTCCCGATTCCCTCGACGAACGGTCGGTGGAAGCACTGAAGGAGCTGGGGCTGATACATACATTCGTTGGTTTTGAGGCGCTAACCGACGCCTCGCTGAGACGCATGAATCGCGCCTATCGCAGCGCTACTTGCCAGAGAGCGCTCGAAGCGCTCCGGCGTCACGAGATTCCGGCCTATTTCAACGCGCTTGTCATCGGACCCGATGCGACGACCGAGACGCTCAGAGCCGATTTGCGGGCCTTGTCGACGGTCTCGGATTTGCCGTTCGAAATCGTCAAACTGGTGCTCTATAAGGAAACGGCTCTGTTCCGCCGGTTACACCAGCGGGGCTCGGTTCGTGGCAATTACCTGGCCTGGCGCTACCGCTTCGACGACGAGCAGGTCGGTGCCGTCTCGCAGCTGCTTTCATCCATAGCTACCCGCCGAACGGGTGCCTACGGTCCGGCGAAACAACTCGCGGACCTCGAATTCAACCTCGCCGTTGCCGAGCGATTCAACCCGAATCGAGAGATTGCGCACCTGAAGGCTATCGCACAATCAATGGTCGCGGAGGCCAACGCGTCGGCGGTCGAGCTGACGACACAGTTGATTGATATCGCTGAGGCATTCGGTGACCCCGACGACCGCCTTCGCAGGTCCGAAGGGGTACTACAGAGGGCGGCGAGTTACGATGCCAGCCTCGATAGGCGAATCTCAGCGGCCCTGGCAAGGCTGGAAACCGCCGTAACCCCGACCGGCGAACCGCGCACCAGTTCATTCTTGCGGTCCGGGTTAGCTGCGGCTGCGGTTTCAGTCCAGCTGGCCTTTGTGCCAGTGGGCGCGGACACCGTGGAGAGCCCACAGGTTGCCCAAGCTCCCGTCGATGAGGAGGCCTCTTCGTTGCCAAGTGACGTGGTCGAGGACAGCGAGGCAGTGTGCGAGTCGGTTTCACTCAACAGCGCGCCAGTCTTCCCCGCTATGTCGACCTGCGGTGTGAGTACGACCTTCTGCGATATCGTCACGGTCAGGGTCAAAGTCGATGAAATGGGCCGAGTAGTCGACGTGCACGGCGACGTATCGTCTGTGAGCGGTGAGTGCATCCGTGATGCACTGGCTGGGGTTTGTTTCCAGATTCCAGAAACCACGGCCAACACCTTTGAGGTGCACTCCTACGGGCCGTGTGACTAGCCTGGACTATTCATGAGTCGATTCTTGGCTCTCCGGTTTCCGACCCCTCCG
>CAZDBH010000214.1:0-13848 GCA_964503485.1 uncultured Bradymonadales bacterium
TTCGTAAATGTTCTGTAAAAGCTAAGAAAAAGGTTGAGCAGCGCCCTGTTCTGTCATATTCGATGTGTATGCCTCCTCTATCTGAGTGAGGCGCCACAGCGCGGGGGCCAATGAGTTCAGCTGTATCACAGAAAAATCAAGCGCTTGCCATGGAGCTTCATGCTCTTTTGCGTGCCATGGATGGCAGAACCTGGCGGTCCGAGAAGGCCGCGGCCTTGCGCGAGCGATGGGAGCATTTTCAAGAACAACTGCGGGAATCGATAAACTCGCAGCGTGAAGAAGCGCACCGCCGTCAAGCCCAGGTCATCTCCCGACTGCGCGAAGAGATTCTCAGCCATCTCCCCTCGGCTAGCGACGCTGCCGAGGGGCTCAGGGAGAATTGGAACCGACTCTCAGAGCGGGTTCATCCAGTCTATGGTGAATTGTCTCAGCTCCTCAAAGCCGAAGACATTCACCTTCCTGACCTCCGACCCAGCAATCTGCCTCGCAAGTTCATTCACGCCTGTGCTGGCGTTATGTCACTGGTCATCCTTGCGGCGGTCCCCAGCATGCTGGCCGTTGGTATTATCGCTCTGGTGTTCTCGCTCACTTGTTGGGGCCTAGAGATCACTCGTCGCCGTGACTCGTCGTGGAACGACAAACTAATGGCCAAGCTCGGCAAGTTTGCCCATCCCCACGAGCATATCCGGGTTAACTCGGGCACGTGGTACTCCACGGCCCTGGTGCTTTTAGTGCTCACGAACTCGTACTTGGTCTGCACCATCGCCGTTGCCATCATCGGCTTCGCCGACCCGGCTGCTGCGATTATCGGTCGCCGCTACGGCCGCATAAAACTCGTCCACGGGCGAACCCTCGAAGGGACTCTGGCCTTCATTGCAGTCGGAGGACTCGTCGCCTTTCTATGCGTACTGATCGGCTTTCCCAACCTCGCCGTGGGGACCGCACTATTGTTGGCTTTCGGGGCCGCGGTCGCCGGCAGCATGGCTGAACTTTTCAGCCTTCGAATCGACGACAACTTCTCTGTCCCACTAAGCGCCGGCCTCGCAGTACTGCTCCTACTCCTCGTCGTCTGACTCCTGACACTGCTCCGCCGCCTTGTCTCTCCCAGGGCCGTGCCTAACTTGTTGCTTGCTCCACGGAGGCATCAATGAATCGAAAATACGCATTGGTTACTGGCGGCACAGCCGGGGTTGGCCGATCGCTGCTGCCGGAGTTGGTCAAGAACGGCTACTTTGTTCACTTCGTCGGAAGAAACTCCGAAGTGGGGAAGGCCATTGAAGTCGAACTCAATGGCGCGGAGCGCGTCTCCAAGTTCGTTCAGCTCGACTTGAGCGACCTGCCTCGTGTCCTGGCCTTTGACCGGCAATACCGAGAGGAGGTGCCCTCACTCGACCTCTTGTTCAATGTGGCGGGCGTCATACTCCCCGAACGGCAGCTGACCGCGGAGGGATTCGAGAAGACGTTTGCCATCGGGTACCTGAGCGCGTTCCTTCTGTGCAGAGAACTGACGCCCTGTCTGTCAAAGGCCGAGAACCCCAGAATCGCGAATGTCGCTGGTGGTCCCAGATTCGTCCTGAAGACGAGGCTTGATCTGAATGACCTCAGTTTCAAAGAGGCCTATCGCGGAATGCGCGTTGCCATCGGCACTGTACACGCCAAGACCGTGTTGAGCGCGATGCTGGCCGAAAAGCTGGCGACCCAAGGGATCGACGTAAACTCCTTTCATCCAGGCGCGGTGAAGGGGGACCTGGGTCGCAATTTGCCCCTTCCGTTCCGGGTACTCTTCAGGTTTGCCAACTTCTTCATGGCAAGCACCTCCAAGAGCGGTATCTACCTCGCCACATCGGAAGAAGTACGCGGGCAGACCGGACAGCTCTTCGTCGGAAAGAAGGCGACCCCGCTGTCTTTCGAACCAGCCTACAAGGATGAGCTTTGGGAGCGAACCGAACGCATGCTTGATGAAGCCCTGGCCTGAACTCTTTTAGACCCATCTGAGCGCGGTCAGCGTCTAAACTAAGGGCCTGACCTGCGTAGGAAAACAGAATGCCGCGTCGCTACCTCGCCTCGCTCTATTTGTGTCCGCTAGTGGTTTGCGGTTTGGTGAGTTGCGCCAAATCGTCTTCGCCGAACCCTGTTGGCTCGTCCCCGACCAATGCCGCGGTCGAGGCTCCTCAGGTCGAACCACCGATGGGGGTGTCAGCGAATGAAGTTCTCGCCCAAGTCGGATTGGCCCCGGTACCTTGGCAGGAGGCCGTGCCCTTGCTCGAGCCCGCCAATCGGCACAGTGCGGACATTGCTGAACTGCTGGGAACGATTGAGAGCCGTCTCACAGAGACCGAATACCGCCATCGAACCAGCGTGAATCACCGTCGAGGACGCTACAGGTGGGACTGTTCCGGCATGGCGGGCTGGGTTCTGGAACGAGAGGCAACCCGAGCCTACGAAGCGATGGATGATGAACGGCCCGTAGCTCGAGACTTCTACGACATGATCGAGGACGCCCCAACCGACCGCTCCCGGCACGGCTGGAGGCAAATCGTGGGGCCGTCTCAACTCGCCCCGGGCGACATCTTTGCTTGGCGCAAACCCGTCGCTTGGCGGCATCGGCCCAACACGGGCCATGTTGGTTTCATCCTCGAGACGCCGCAGCCGCATCCCGAACACGAAAACGTCTGGCTGTTTCGCATCGCCGATTCCACCAGCATTCCGCATGAGGACGACAGCCGAGAGCGGGGCGATGGGGGCGGCTTTGGCACGGCGACCATCGCCTTTCTCGTTGATGTGGACGGCAACCCCATCGCCTATGGCTGGCACGGGTCGCGGCAGCATCCCGACACCTTCGTTCACACCCGGATCGGGTTCGGCCGGGTGAATCGTTAGGCTCTGCCAGCGAAATCATTGCCACTCTTGACTGTGCGCGTCCCAATGACGACAATTTCGTCGCACACACCTAGGAAAACCACCCGACCGGAGGCCTGTTTTTGCCCCAGCCCGATCCATACCGGGACCTGTTCGAGTGCTCTGCCGACGCGATCTTGATCATCGAAGGCGAGACCTTCGTGGATTGCAATCAAGCGACTGTCGACATGCTGCGCTATGAGAAGAAAGAGGAGGTCCTGGCCACCCACCCGTCTGAGCTGTCCCCTCCGACCCAGCCGGACGGACGCGACTCCTTCGACAAAGCCAACGAGATGATCGCTATCGCGTTCGACAAGGGGAGTCACCGGTTCGAATGGGACCACAAACGAGCGGACGGCGAGGTGTTTCCGGTGGAAGTCCTGCTGACAGCCGTCGATGAAGGAGAAAAACAGATTCTCCACGTGGTTTGGCGCGATATCACGGAGCGAAAGCACCTGGAGAAGCAGCTTCGTCAGGCCCAGAGACTCGAGGCAATTGGTCAGCTGGCGGGAGGAATCGCGCACGACTTCAACAACTTGCTTGTCGTAATCCTGGGCCATAGTGACCTGCTCGAGATGGCACTCGAACACCAGCCCGACCCGCTCAAACATGTGCGCGAGATTCGCGAGTCGGGGGAACGGGCGACTCGGCTCGTTCGCCAGCTTCTTGCCTTTAGCCGCAAGCAGGAATTTCACTACGATGTGATTGATCTCAACCAAGCCGTCGACAGCGTAGACGGCCTACTGCGACGTCTAATCGGTGAGGACATCCGTCTCGAGACACATCGGTCCGACTCACCGGTTCGGGTGAAAGCCGATCGCGGGCAGCTCGAACAAGTCCTCCTCAATCTGGCCACCAACGCCAGGGACGCCATGCCCGGCGGGGGCAACCTCACGATACGGGTGGGGCAGACGTCAGTCAGCGACGGAGCGGTCGACGAAGTCGCTGAACTCGACCCCGGCCAGTACGCACTGATCACGGTTTCTGACAACGGGGTTGGTATGGATCGGAAGACTGCCCAGCAGGCCTTTGATCCGTTCTTCACGACAAAAACGGTGGGTAAGGGGACGGGCCTTGGACTGGCGACGGTCTACGGAATCGTCCGACGCTGCGGCGGTGCGGTGACTATCGACAGCTCAATCGGCGACGGCACCTCCCTCAAAGTCTATTTCCCGATCACGACCGAACCGTCGGCTGAGCCCCAGAAAGCTCCGCAGAGACACACGGCCGAAGGGAACGAGTCGATCTTGCTCGTTGAAGACGAGCCTGCTGTTGCGTCGCTCGTTCTGGTGGTCTTGCAGACCCAAGGTTATGAAGTCGTTTTGGCCAACGATGGCCGAGAGGCCCTCGAACAGTGGCGCGAACGTGATGGGGCTTTCGATTTGGTTCTCTCTGACGTGGTGATGCCGAATCTCGGTGGCCCCGGTCTCGTGGACCAACTACAGCAGGAGGGTTGGCAACCCAACGTGCTCTTCATGTCGGGATACACCGACAGCGCATTGTCTCGATTGCGCCACCTCGGCAACGAAGTCGACCTGCTCAAGAAGCCGTTCACACCCACGGAGCTCATCGCCCGAGTTCGCCAAGCTCTAGATAAGCGGCAGCCTGTATCGAGCTGATTGCGGCCCGGATTTGCCCCCGTATCATCTCCGGGCCTGGCGCTATCACTGCCCGGATGAGCCGTGAGGAGGACGCACGAACCCGATACGGCGATCCAGTTGCGTACGTCCACCGATTTACGTACTGTTGTCGCTGCCCCGCCGTGACCAGTCGTCCGAATAGACCCCTTGGAGATTCAGCCCGTTATGATGCGGCTACTTCCCTTTGTCATCTTGTTCACGACCCTCCTCTCGTGCGGCCGCACAGGCCTGGTGACTCACGATCCGGGTCCCCCCGATATGGGCGCAGATGTCTACTGGGCTGACGGCGATGTCGCGATTCACTTCGAGTTATGTGGAGACGGTGTCGTTCAAAGTGACTTTGAGGAGTGCGACGACGGCAACCACGAAGACGGTGACGGTTGCTCCAGTGACTGCCTCTTGATCGGCGACGACCTGTGCTCTCCATGCGTGGTCGACCTGGATTGTGGTGGCGCCGACGACGCGTGCTTAGAGCTGCTCGACGGTGTCTTCTGCGGTGAGGGGTGCGGTCCAGAGGGGAGCTGCCCGGACGGGGCCCGCTGTATTGAGGACGCACAAACCGGACCGCAGTGTGTCCCCATCTACGACGTGTGCGCCGGGTGCCTGGATAACGACGGCGACGGCTCAGGGATTGGCGAGGAGTGCCTCGCGGTCGATTGCGACGACGAAGATGCCGAGGTCCATCCCTTCGCCGACGAGTGGTGCGACGGCATCGACAACAACTGTGACGGAGCGATCGACGAAGGGACGGCTCTAGACGCCCTCCTGTGGTACCGGGACGCTGACGGAGACGGGTACGGCAATCCTGACGTCACCACCTTCGCCTGCAGCGTGCCGGCCGGCTATGTCGACAACCCCGACGACTGCAACGACGCTCAAGCTGCCATCAATCCTGGGGCAATCGAGATCTGCGACGACATCGACAACGACTGCAACGACGAGAACGACGAAGGGTGTCCACCCGACCTGATCATCGACGCTGAGACAGTGGAGATGTCGGGAGAATTCCTCTTTGACCGCGTCGAGATACTCAACGGTGGGGTCCTTCGGGTCACGCCCTTCGATGGCACTCCCAGCCAGCCAGACACGGGTACTGAAGGTACGGGCTGCATTTCGCTCACGGCGCGCATTGTCTTGATTCGCGCAAACAGCGGTATCGACGCGGACAGCTCTGGCGGTGCAGGCCTCGGGATCGGCCAGACCACCGGGGTTGGCCCCGGTTTGATTAACAACGGCCCCGGTGGCGGAGGTTACGGCGGACGCGGGGGCAGCGGTGAACTGACCGAAGGCGGTCTCGTCTACGGCGACGAACAATCGGCCACCATTGAGCAGGGGTCCAACGGTGGAGGCTACGAAGTGGCCATCGCCCTCGGTAACGCCTGCTCGGACTTGCAGGGACTCGATACGCCGATCGCCATCGGCGGAGGCTGTGTCGTGCTCGACACCCCTGCCCTGGACGTGGTCGGCTACATCGACGCCAACGGGGGCATTGGAAACCATGGTGTCGATGGCAGCACGCCCGCTCGTGTGGACGGCTCGGGAGGCGGCTCAGGTGGCGGGATCTTGATTCGAGCTCCGCGTATCACCGGAGGCGGACGAATCTCTGCCAACGGCGGTCACGGCGGCCGAGGCGGAACCTACGAACGCGGTGGAATCGACGGCACCTGTATCGGCAACGGTGCCGGAGGTGGCGGCGGAGGGCGAATCAAATTCTTCGGCGGAACCCCTGCAAGCCTAGGTTCAGTGTCCGTTTCGGGAGGTTCGGGGGCAGAAGGCCCACAGGCGAACGCCACATCCGGTGACGATGGCTCGATCTTCGTCCAGCCCTAACCTAGGCATCTGCTCAGAAACTGTTGTCTTCGCCGATCAAGGCTAGGTGGTTCCGAACAGCACCGGCTAGGCCCCCTTTGCGGACCGGTCTCCCGCCAATAGTCGCCTCGTAAGCATAACGCATTTGGGTTGCACAGCGGTCGTAGGGCATTCGTCCCTCACCGGTCCCGAGCCCTGGACACAAGACAGTCTTGATGGGGGCCTCGGCAGCGGCGTTGAACGCAAGCGTGGCGCGGATGACCGCCTTGAACGCCAGATGTGCATTCGCAGTACGTTCGATGCGCATCGGCACGCGCATCGTTGGGGCAGAAATCAGCCAAGCAATCTGTTCGTGGTTGGTCGGAACGATCAGCGCGTTCCCGACTGGGAGCTCTCCGTCCCACTCGGCGAAGAGGCGGTCGCTGAGCCGCTTTTCCAAATCCCATCCGAAGAACTTGCTGTAGACCAGGTCGATACCGCCGTCCATCACCCCAAAGCTGTTTGCTGGGCTGACAATCGCGTCGGCGGATTCGGCGAGGATGTTCCCCTGACTTGGTTGAACTTCGGGTATGTCGGCGAAGGCCTCTGCCCAGGCGTCGACCAGACCCTGATCGAGGGCCTTCAAAATGAATGTTAGTGACATGGTGCTATTGCTAGCGGAACGACGCTAGCAGCGCAACGGAAAAGCAGTCTATTTGGACATCATTCGGGCGACAGCTTCGGCGACCGCGTTGCCCATTTCGGAGCACTTGCTCTTTCCACCAAGGTCGTACGTCCTGACTCGGCCCTCGCCCAAGATTTCGGCCACAGCGGCCTCGATAGTTCTGGCAATACCCCTGAGCGCGTCGTCTGCGTAGCGGTCGCCCAGCCAGTCAGCCATCATCGCCGCGCTTAGAATTGCGGCGCATGGATTGACTTTGTCCTGGCCGGTGTACTTGGGTGCCGAGCCGTGGATGGGCTCGAACATCGCGTGCTCGTCACCGATGTTGCCTCCGGCAGCGAAGCCGAGACCGCCAGCGGTCATCGAGCCGTTGTCGCTGATGACGTCCCCCACCAAATTGGGCGCCACGACGACGTCGAACCACTCGGGGCTCTTCGTTTGCCACTGGCAGAATGCGTCGAAGTAGGCGTAGTCTCGCTTCACGTCGGGGAATTCGCTCTCACCGACGGCATCGAAGATCTCACGAAAGTAACGATGTGCGCCGACGATATTCGACTTCTCGACGCAGGTCACTGATGGGCGATCGGGACTCCGGCGCAGTGCCATATTGAACGCATATCTGACCACTCGCTCGGTGGCGGCTGTGGTGATTTGTATTGGGGTCTCTCGACCAATCTCATTGCCGTCCTCGTCCTTCATGACCCGAGTGATGCCCGGGTAGGCGTCCTCGGTGTTTTCGCGGATGACGACATAGTCGACCTTGCCCGTCTCCCACACGTCCTTGAAAGAGTCGTGTACCTTGGCCCGAATCCCGGGATACATCTTGATTGGCCGGACATTGGCGTAGAGCTGAAGGCGCTTTCGGTTGGCGATGACCTGAGCGTAACCAGCCAGCTGAGAGGTCTCGTAAGGCTGTCCCGGCTTTGTAAAGACGTCTTTGCCGTCAATCTGATGGCCTACGGCTCCGAGGAGCATCGCATCGGAATCTCGGCAGCGCTCGAAGGAACCCTCGGCCCACTCGACGCCGTGTTCGGCGTAGTAGTGCCCACCACAGTCGATCTCGGTGATGTCAAAACGACGGCTCGCACATTCCCCTGCCACGGCTAAGACCTTCGTGGCTTCATTGAGTACCTCTGGACCGATACCATCTCCGGGCATCGTGACGATGTCATAGGCGTCCTTGGGCTGCAGCTTGCTCATCGATCCTCCAATCAGGCTTTCACGTCAGTCATTCGGTCGGGCGCAGACCAGAAATCCGGCCAACGCCGCGGGGATGCGCAGCATCCTGTACCACCCAACTCAAGTCAAGCCCAGCGGATTGCACCTCGACCACCGTCTCAGGTATCGTCGCAACGGCGAGGACAAGCAGGAGGACCAACCGTAATGAAGGCGACCCGTGGCAACAAACACGACCACCCGTTCTGGGGTGCTGCGGCCGAACTGGTTGGACGACGCAAGCTGGTTATCAGCGGCGAACCGCCGCATGACGGACAGTTGGAGGGCCCGGACGGTTTGACCGTCAAAGTGACATTCGATCAGGCCGGCAAGCCTAATGTCGTTACCGACGGAGCCGGGTTGTTCGAAGAGCGAGAGTTCATTCATCAACTACTTTCGGTCTATTCTGAGTATCGCGCTGTGACGGACGAATTCGAGGGACTGGACGACACCGGAGTCAAAGCGCTCTACGCCGAGAGCGAGCGCCGATTCAAGGCGAAGAAGCGCGGCGATCTCGCCGAGGCGAGGGCGATCGCTCGGCGCAACAGCCTTCTGGGATACGCCTCGCAAGCGCGGCGGCACCACCACCAAAAGGCGTCGCGGGCACAGGCCTTTTCCGAGAAAATCCGTTTACCACTGGGAACCGCAGAAGTCCTAGAAGGTATGGGAGAACGATTTGAACGCCCGTCAGCCACCCTTGTCGCTTTTGCTCCGCAAGCGCGATCAGAAGCCGTCGCGATGTGGGAGAAAGCGAACGGAGGAGGACAGAGCGAGCGTTGGGCTGTGCTCACAGACCTCAGCTACTGGGAGTGGGTCAAAGAAAAACGAGGTTCTGGGCACAGCGCAGTCAGTATTGCGATGCGGCAGCGAAGCCGACGCAGGCGCCCATCGCAGAGAGGAGGGAGAGTAGATAAGGACTCGATCATCCCTCTGCTCGAATCGCGAGTGGGGGGCAGGCCCTTTGGAGCCGACCCGGAGCCCGCGCCTCGAGGGGACGCAGTGGTGGTCGTATTCGAGGGTAAGCTCGGCTCTCTTCCGGAACTGCTTCGGCACGCTGGGCCGAACGTTCACTTCGACCATCACGAGGCAGGTGCGCTGTGGACTCGCTGGTTTGAGTTCTACGGCGCCCGGCCCCTGTCCATAAGTGCCAACCTGATGGAGTTTCAACTGCCTGTACGGCTCTCGGACAAGGCAGTAGAGCAGGCAACCCATGAACATCACCAGTACGGTGCGGTCTTCGTCGAAGGGACACGCTGGCGGTTCCGCTGGTAACTCCCGTCTCCCACATCATTTGCTTGACGAAAAACAGCGCGCTGCGTACTATTCGCGGGCCCTTTCGCGGCATCCATAAGGCGTCCAGGCCAGGAAGTACCGTGAAAAGCCGTCTGATATTTACATATCCCGCTTTCATCGTTCTCTTACTAGGCACCGGTTTGTCGATCAGCTCGTGCTCCGACGACGGCTCCTCTGGGGGAGACGGGGCTGACTGCACCGGGTCCTACTGTGGGGTCGAGCGCGCCGACATGCGGATTAGTCCGGAATCGCTCGTATTCGATTCGGTGACGCCCGGCGTCGCAAACCCACAGTTCGTTACCATTGAGAATGTCGGTGGGACCGAGCTAGTCGTCTCGGATATCCGCCTCGTAACTCAGTCCGACGAGTTCAAGATATCCGGCGTCGAGCTTCCGCTACACCTCGCCCCCGGCGAAGAACGCCTCATCAAGGTGGAGTACATCCCGAACGATTGCCTCGACGATCAAGGTGAGGTGATCATCACGTCGAATTCCAGCGGTGGGAGTGAAGCACGTCTGCCGCTCCACCCGCAACCGATGACAGGCCAGGTCCGCGTCTTCCCCGACCCGATCGACTTTGGGCGGGTTCCCTCGGGCGAGTGCTCCCAGATACCGGTCTCAATCAGTAACTCGGGTACGTGCAAACTCGAGATCAATGACGTTTTCATTGCGGGGAGTGACGACTTTACCCTGTCGAGCGAGTTGCGGGTTCCGCAGGTTCTCGAACCCAACGAAACCAGTGACGTATCGGTGACCTACTGCGCCGGAGCTGAAGGCTTTGACGAGGGCGCGCTTCTCATCCGATCCGACGACGCGGCGAACCGGACCGTCCAAGTCCCATTGGTAGCCAACGGAGACCAACCGTGTGTTGTGGTCAGCGGCGAAGAGGGAATCGACTATGGTCAAGCGTTCATCGGCGAGGCCCATTCGCGGACCATCACCGTGACGAACTGCAGCGCACGGGCTGACCTCGACGTGACCGAAATCGTTCTCGAGGCCCATCCGGAATTGGATGGTCTCGATCGTTTTGAGCTCGGTGAGATGCCCGATTTGGAGGAGGTTGGGAGCTTAGCACCCGGTCTGTCCTTCCAGTTCGTGATGGTCTACACCCCGTTGTTGTACACGCCTGAGAATCACGACGATTGTTCGAATGCTGAGGGCTGCCCGATCGCTGACGGGGCGCAACTTCGGGTCCGAAGCAATGACAGACTCAAGGATCCACTCGAGATCGATGTCAGGGGCGTGGGCAGCGAGAATCACTGTCCGCTCGCGGTCGCCCAAGCACACGTACTCGGCTCCCCGGCTCCGTGGGACACTGTGGTCGACGCCGCGCCACTCGATACCATTCAGTTTGACGCGACCGATAGCAGCGATCCGGACGGAACGATTTCGGTCTACCAGTGGGAAATCGTCGAGGCGACGGCAGCGAGCAACTCAACTCTTGATCCCAACTCGAACAGCCCGCTGCCCGTCTTTTTTCTGGACTTCGCGGGGAGCTACCGCTTTCGGCTTCGGGTCTTCGACGATGAAGGAATCGAATCATGTGAGCCGGCTGAGATACTCGTTGTCGCAGTGCCCCAAACGGCACTGCACGTGGAGTGCAGTTGGGTAACGCCGAACGACCCGGATCGACGCGATACTGGCGGCGACATGGGAGCCGACGTCGACTGTCATCTACTGCATCCGAACGGATGCTGGGACGAGGAGCCCTGGGATATCCACTGGAGAAACCCCAGCTCGAATTGGGGCGACGTCTTGTCAACTGAAGACGACCCGACCCTAGATATCGACGACACCGATGGCTGGGGCCCTGAGAATATCAGTCTAGACCAACCAGAGGGCTCGGTCGGCGCGCCCTTCGTCTATGAAGTCGGCGTGTTCTACTTCGATGACAATGGCTTCGGGGAATCGGACGTCACCGTCAACATCACCCTCGACGGGGTACCGGTCTTCTCGGACACCATGACGGGTCTCGAACATCGCGAGTTCTGGAATGTTGCGAGCATCGAATGGCCTACTCGCGAGGTTCGACGGGCTGGAACAGTCCAGCATGGTTTTCCAGCCTGCAGATGAACTCGATGAGCGAGACCTACCGGCAGGCAGGCCTCCTCATCGGCTTCAACCTCAATCGCATCCCTCTTGTTCGAGAATGACTGCTTCGACGCGCCGGTTGGCCTGACGTCCTTCCGAGGTGTCGTTGGTGTCGATTGGCTGTGTCTCGCCGTAACCGGCCGATTCCAAGCGACTCGGATCGACACCCGCTTCGATTAAGTGGTTCATCACTGAGGCTGCTCTTCGCTCGGATAGGGCCAAGTTGTAGGCCTCGGAGCCGCGGCTGTCGGTGTGTCCTGCGATCCGGACCCGCAAGATGCTCGGATTCGAAATCAGAGCCTGTGTCAGTTGATTCAAGAGTGGGTATGAGCGCTCTTGAATCACGTCGCTGTCGGTGTCGAAGTACACTTTCTCGCCCAATTCGAGAGCGACACATGGGACGACCTCGATCAAACCTTCGTCCGGGCAGCCGTCTTCGTCTTCGTTGCCATTGAAGGTTTCGGGCTCCATGGGACAGTCGTCGTCCACGTCGAGAAATCCGTCGCGGTCGTTGTCGATGTCGGGACAACCGTCTTCATCCTCGAATCCGTCGAAGTCCTCGGGATCCATCGGGCAAAGGTCAACCACATCGAGGATCGTATCTCGATCGTTGTCCGGGTCGGGGCAGCCGTTTGCGTCTTCGAATTGGTCGAAGTCTTCTGGGTCCATGGGGCAGTCGTCGTCGACGTCCAATATGGTGTCGCTGTCGTTGTCTGGGTCGGGGCAACCGTCTTCATCCTGGTAGTCATCGAAGTCCTCTGGGTCGAGTGGACAACCGTCAACGCTGTCGAGGTAGCCGTCGCCGTCGGTGTCTCGATCGTCGGGCACATTGCTGTATGAAAGCCCCAAAAACACGCGCCAGTCGGGCGTTCCGAAACCCGAGTTGAACCCCATTCCACCGCCGGCTTCGATCATGAAGGGAACAACAGGGAAGAAGCGCAGCGCTAGGAGTCCTTCCAATGGTCGCTCTTCTGTATCGAGAGCGTCGGCAAGCACCGAGAACTCTGACTGGAGCTCGGGTACCACGCGAAAGGCCTCGACGATTTGGATGTCTGCTGCTGCGCTGGCTGTGAATACGTCGTCAACCTGAAGATTGGCCAGCGTCGCCTCCGGCCGAGCCATGTAGCCCAGGTTCAAGCCGATCCGGCTCGTGTTGGGAAAAATGACGTCGAAGGCAAGCCGAGGATGCGCTCGAAAGCCCTCACCCTGGTACTCGTCCCCATTTCCCGTCGGAATGAACAGGTCTGCGGTCAATCCGAGGGCGACGCCGCTCACGTCATCACCGGAGGGTGCTACGAACATCACGCTCGGTACAAAGCGAATGTCGCCGATTCCGGCCTCGCCCTGGATGGTGGCCTCGGGAAGGTCGGACACCGCGCCTCCGCTCTGAAGCAGAATGATCGGCAAATCGACGCCCAGCTCGAGCCGATCAAACAGCCCAATGCCGAACAGTAGCCGAGCAGTCAGTTGTTCTGAGACCAGACTACCCAGCCGCTCCCCCTCGGAGACCGATTCCAGAACCAGGGGGTCATCCGCGTAGTCGGCCAGGAGACCGATCTCGAACACACCGTGAGGCATGACGCTTCCGGTCGCCTGACCCAGATAGTTCCATCTCTGAGCTGGCATCGGATTGAATTGTTGAATGTCGAAATGCGTTTCGGTCTGCGCGATCGCCGCCGTCGCGGTGAATGCCAGCATACCGACTGTGATCAGAGCTGTGAGTTGGATGCGATGTTTCATTGTAAATCCTCAATCGTCTCATTCTGTTCATCATTTGAATCACTTCGCCGACGCCGCACGAGTAGTGAAGCGCCAACTATCATCACGATGACCCATGTGGACGTCGCACTCGACGAGGCCACACTGCAGCCTCCACCCACTACGCGCACTTCGCGATCGATTTCGTCCGAATCTGAGTTCAGCGGGTCGTCATCGTCATTCGGGTCGTCGTTGTTTGGCGGGTCTTCAGGGTCTTCAGGCTCGCTGCCGCCGCCGATATCGTCGGAGGGGTCGTTTGGATTGTGTTCGTCACGGTCAACCCGACCGTTAGCGTCCTGGTCTTCGCCGGCCACGCAAACCGGCGGCACGGCGTTTGGACCATCGCATTCCCCCCCGTCGTCGCTGTCCGGATCGGTGGGGTCGGTGCGTGTGAGGGGGTCCAGGTCGGGCCGGTAGTTCTCAGAGGCCGGGTTCGTGTCGGCGTGTCGATCCTCCTCAGTTACCCCTGCTTCCGTCCCGTCCA
>CAZDBH010000215.1:0-13815 GCA_964503485.1 uncultured Bradymonadales bacterium
GACAGCGTACGTCCAGGGCCCGACGAACCCCGATCGCTACTACTATTATGATGACCGAACTCAACAGTTCGACTTGGAACGCTACGAATTGGGCGTGCCGGGTAACTTCGGTATGCCGATCAATCAGTACGAGCGCTACAAGGCGGACGAGCTTTTAGCGACCGAGTACATCGGACTCCTGCAGGAGTCGATCGCCATCGCGCCCTCTGAAGTCGAGAATCTGTACCAACTGCGAAACCGCGAGTACACGCTTGAATACGTCCAGTTCGAGACCCGAGACTTTGTCGAGTACCTGGGCGTACCCGATAGCGCTGTCGAGGAGCTTCTGGCCAGTGACGTCGACAGAGTTCGAGCCTACTACGACGAGAATATCGCCGACTATACCCAGGAGCCCGAGCTCCGGTTCAGTCGAATCCTGCTTCAGGTTGACGCCGCGGGCGGCAGTGACGCGACCGAGTTGCGACGGGCTGTCTACGATGAAGTGTTGGCGGCCGTCACTGAAGATCCCACGACCTTCGGCGACATGGCTAGAACGCACTCGGACGGCTCAGAAGCCGTGGTCGGAGGCGATCTTGGCTGGAAACCTGCAACGAACTACGAGTTGTTCAGCGGGTTAGAGGATCTGGGCGAGCCCGAAGAGGGTGAGCTGATCACCTACGAGAGCGACACGTCATTCATCATCTATCGTTTCGAAGAGGCCCATGGTGAGATCGTCACCCCGTTCGATACCGTGTCGGCTGACGTGGCCCGGACCGTTCTCGAGGCCGAGCTGGGCGATTCGCCACTACGTGAGCTGGCTGAGTCCTTTCTCGAGGCTGCCCAGGGCAGCGAAAACCTCGACGCGGCTCTGACCGCCCTCTCCACCACACTGGATGGAGAAGTCCCCACAGAAGAGGATACTGATGGCGAGGAAGACGTCGATGGTGAGGAAGACGTCGAAGGGGACGATCAACCTGCTGACGACGAGCCCGCTGACGATGAGCCCGCTGACGACCAAGAAGAGGAAGAGGCGCCGGTCCGACTCACGGATTTGGTCGACGTCGAGGAGACTCGGCCGTTCTCTATTGATAGGCCCGACCCGTTTGCCCAGTTCGGAGGCCAGTTCACGATTCAGGGCGGCGGACCACCAAACCCAGAGGACATCCCGGGTCTCGGAACCGCTCCTAGGCTGGCCCGTGCGGTGAACCAACTGACGGAAGAATCTCCTGTTGCTCCCGAAGTTTATGAGTTGAACCAAGGCTTTGTCGTGGCACGACTGGTTGAAGTGACGACGCCCGATGAGGAGATCGACGATGAGGTTTACCAGAGCCTGCGTAACGAACTCCGAAGCGAGAGAGCCCAATACCTATTCGGAGACTGGCAGGCCCGTATGCTGGGACATCAACAGGGCCGCTTTGGGCCATATCTCCAGCACCTTCTCGAAAGTAGCTTCGAGAACGGAGTCGTCGAATTCGACGAATCCTACTTCGAGTATATCCCCGAGCCCGCGACCGAAGATGTTGAAGAAGCCCAACTCTAGGGAAACTCTGGGAATGATCATGCCCGTTGCAGTTCTTACTAGATTGGCGCAGGATATGCTGCGTGTTGTACCGCGTTGGCGGTTAGATGATTTGATTAAACGCCCGGATTAGAAGGGGTTTTCTTCCACCGCTTCGCGCTGGGAGTATGCTTCGACAAACCCGGCGCTTCTGTAGTGGCCGATAAATGGATTTTGCGCGAACTCGTAAAGGTGAGGTACGTCTTGAAGGGCGGACCGATCTGCGCGAGTACGACTCACGCCTACGGCTGCTGATTTTTCTCTTCTTGATTCCGATCGGGATATTACTCGTCAGATTGTGGTTTCTCCAAATTAGTCACGCTGACGAGTACAATCAGCGAGCGGCAGAGAACTCGATCGAGGAGGTGGCGGTTGCGGCCTATCGGGGCACCATTTTCGACAGAAATGGCAACGTTCTAGCCGACAACCGCCCCAGCTACAGCGTCTACGTTAGCCCCGATCCCTATCGAACCGATCCGGAGGCGTTGGATCGCTTGCGTCGGCATCTGGCTTTGTCTGACTCCGAAGTCGACAGGTTGCTCTCGTCAGCGGACCGCATTCGTGTGAGGCGTGACGCAACCTGGGAGCAGGTTGCTGCAATAGAGATGGACCACCGCGAACTACCGGGAACCTACATTCAGCCGGTTCCCCACCGCCACTACCCGAACGACGATCTGGCCGTCCACCTTCTAGGGTACATGGGCGAAGTCACGGAGACTCGTCTCGAGACGCTCTCGGACTATGGGTACGACGAGGGTGATTACATCGGACAGGTCGGCCTAGAGAGAGCTCTCGAGCCCGTCCTCAGGGGCCAGGATGGTCTACACCGCATGGTCACTGACGTTCGCGGAGAAGAACTCGAAAACGATATCGCGGAAGCGCTGCTCGGGGACTATCGTGATATCGCACCGGTGAACGGACGAGATGTCCATCTGACGGTCGATATTGAGCTACAGGGAATCGTTCGGGACGCCATGCGCGACTACGAAACCGGAGCAGTCGTAGCAATTGACCCGCGCGATGGTTCGATTCTCGCGATGGTCAGCAAGCCCGGCTACGATCCGAATGCATGGACTGGTCGACTCAGTCGTTCAGAATTCGACCGCGATCGGACGGATGAAAACACACCGTTGTTCGACCGAGCCATCCACGCCTACTTTCCCGGCTCGACCTTCAAAATTGTGACCGCCGCCGCAGCTCTCGAGGAGGGCCTAATCGGTCCGGACGATACCCTCCATTGCGACGGCCAATACACCTACGGCAATCGAGTTTTCCGGTGTAATCGGCGCCACGGTCACGGCGATATTCGCTTGGCAGAGGCGCTCCAGCAGTCTTGCAACGTCTTCTTCTACAAGCTCGGTGAGCGCCTCGGAATCGAACGCCTCGTCGAATACGGCACACTCTTCGGTTTTGGCGAACAACCCGGGTCAGGACTACCCAGCGAGTCCCCGGGAATCGTACCTACCAGGGAGTGGCTGCAAGACAACTCGCCAGAGGGTTTCCAATACGGGCAGGTTCTCAACGTCAGCGTCGGCCAAGGCGACACTCGGACGAGTCCACTTCAGATGGCAATGGCCTACAGCGCGATCGCCAACGGCGGAACCCTTTTCTACCCCCGTTTGATCGACCGAATCGACAACAGTACCGACCTACTGTTCGAGTACCCAAGCCGCGTTAGACGCGAGCTGCCCTTCCGTGTGAATCACCTCGGTGAGATCGTTCTCGGGCTTACGATGGCGGTCAACGCGCCCGGAGGAACCGCATATGACGGAAGACTCGACTATCTGATCGTGGCCGGTAAGACCGGAACAGCTGAGGGGACTCAAGTCGACGCGCTCTCCGACGAGGAACAGGCGCCCGAAGAGAGGACGAGTGCCTGGTTCGCCGGCTTTGCCCCGGTCGAGGATCCCCAAATCGTCGTGGTCGTGTTTCTCGAGCACGGTGGGGGCGGCGGTCACAATGCGGCGCCAGTGGGAATGGAAGTCATCGATCGCTACTTTAGAGAGATCAGAGACTACGACGTTGAGATTCAGGCGGCACTCGCCAGCGGCGATCCCCAGGACTTTCAAGGCCTGATGAGACTGGACCGGCCAGGCCACGAAACCGAGGCAATGAGGCCTGCCGATTGGGCCGAGCAGTACCTCTTTGGCTACTATCCAGACCGCTCTGCGAACCAGTTCCTTCGCAGGTGGCGTGAGCGGTAACAGTGCTTTCCACCTCTGTTTCCAAAAAACGATTCGGGATCGACCTCGTCCTGCTCGTGATCGTGCTGTCCCTCATGGCTATGGGACTGATCGCGCTCTACTCAGCTTCGCTGACTGATCGGCCTTGGCATCGTGCCCAACTCAGCTGGTTCCTTCTCGGTAGTGGATTGGCAACGGTTGTTGCGGTGATTGACTACCGGTTTTTCGAGCGACATGCCTACGTCATCTATGCGCTCGCCGTGGTGTCGCTCATCCTCGTTCTCTTTGTGGGGGTGTCGCGCAACAACGCGACTCGATGGCTCGACGTGGGTGTCTTCAATGCTCAGCCGAGTGAAGCGATGAAGGTGGCCATCATCTTCGTCACAGCTCGATACCTTCACGACAATCCGTCACCTGGCGGTTATCACCTGACCAGCTTGCTGATTCCGTTCTTCATTGCCGGAGTCCCACTGCTTTTGATCGCGGCCCAACCGGACCTGGGTACGGCCTTGGTCGTTCTCGCGATCTTCTTCTCGGTGGTTTTGTTTGCAGGTATTCAGAAGGGGTCGCTACTTCTACTGGGATTGGGCGGGTTGGTATCAGCGATTCCGGCTTGGTTTTGGGGGCTGCAGGACTATCAAAAGACCCGGATTACCTCTTTCTTGAACCCTGAAGGCTTGCACCATGAGAGCGGTTGGCAGGTTCAACAGTCCATCATTGCCGTCGCCTCGGGGGGATTCTCAGGAAAGGGCCACACGATGGGCACCCAGGTTCAGAGTGGCTTCGTCCCCGAGAACGAAAATGACTTCATCTTCGCGCACATTGGTGAAGAATTCGGCTTCTTGGGTGCAGCACTTCTCCTACTACTGTACGCTGCACTCATCATATGGAGTCTGAGAATTGCTCGTCACGCCCGTGACCGATTTGGAGTCCTCTTGGCCGTGGGTATCGCAGCATTCTTTTTCTGGCATGTCGTCATCAACGTGGGAATGGTCCTCGGACTCCTACCCGTTGTTGGGTTGTGGCTGCCATTTGTGAGCTACGGTGGGTCATCGACGTTGACGGTCATGGTATGCGTCGGATTGCTGATGAATCTCAGCGTTCGCCGTCACGTGTTTCGGCGCAGCTAACGGCACTGGGAAACGATGTTTAAACAAAAAACGCCTTTGGTACTCCTTGGGTTTCTGGTGATTCTGACGGCATGGCCCGTTTTGTCTCAAGAGGGAACGGTTGGGGATGCGCCGACGTTGATGCCCCCGAGTGAACAGACCTCGGAGCCAACCAGCCAACCGACCTCGGAGCCGACCAGCCAACCGACTACAATGCCAACACAAGCAGATGGGGAGGCGGAGGTCGATCCCGACGCCCCAGCGGAGAATAGTGGCGAGGAGACTCCTGCTGAACCCGCCCAGCCATACGAGGTCCTGATCTCTCCCCCGACTCCCGACGAGCCGTCGAACGCCGAGGTGCCCGACACAGACGAACCCCAAATCGACGGAGAGGAAACAACCGACACAACTCCGGCGCAGGCCGAGGAGCCGGGCGACGATGATTCCGAAGCGCTGCCGTTCATTGTCTCGCCGCCCCACACCGACGCCCGCAGCTCTGACTGGTGGCAGGCTCGCAGATCACCAACAGACGACGAGATTGCAGCCAACCTCGATTCGTATCGCAGCGTTCTTGGGGCTATGCGGGCCAACGCGGCGTCGCGCAGCTTCGATTCGCGATTCCTAGCGGCGGGCGCTGTTGTCAACGCCGCACCCAATCGAAGGGTACGCGGTCTGTTTGCTTTCGCGCGGGAGCAGTTCAGTTTTGAGCCGTACATTGGAGCGGTGCGCGGACCCAGGGGCGTGTTCTTCAGTCGGTCAGGCAATGCAGCAGACCTTTCATTGGCACTTGGGGCGCTCTTGGACGAAATCGAGGTCCCATGGAGACTGGTGAACGGTACCCTGTCCGCGGAATTGGCGGGTGAGTTGTTGTCGAGCGTCGTGCCGCGCACAGGGATCGATGCGCCAGTGGCGATCGAGCAGTACGAACCGGCGGCCGATCTTTGGCTCCAGCGTCGAATCTCGCAACACTGGTGGTTAGAAGCACAAGTTCGAGGCGAGTGGTTGGCCCTCGACCCGAGCTTCCCCGGCCGCGGAGCTGGTCAAACCGCCACTGAGGCCGAAACTCGCTTCGAAACGGGCGAGATTCCAGATGCGCTGCGCCATCTCGCGGTCGTGCGACTGCGGCATCGGGCTCGGCGGGGAAACTCGAGCACGGCGTTGGCGCTCGAGACCGATCTTCGCGAGTTGGTTTATCGAAATCTGGTCATCTCGTTCACGAGACCGGATCAGCGGCACTTTGAGGCCACTCTATCCGTCGGCAATCACATAGAAGTTGCGGACCCAGTTTCGTTGAACGACGCAGATCAGGTCTGGTTGGAATTCGAGGTCATGGTTGGAGATCAAATTCGGACCTTCCGGAGGCAACTCCGAGGAGGGGAGGGGCCCGACTATTTTCAGGAAGGGGTTCAGGCCTATTCCGTGCTCCTCGTTCCCGGATGGGTTGGCCCCGACTACTTCGCTGCGGTTTCGAGCACGCTTATGAACCGGCTCGCCGAGTCTGCTTCGGGAATTGTAACAGCCATCCAAGAGGGTGTTCATGGACCCGCGTTGGAGCGAGGGGATGGTCCCGAGGTTGCGAGCCTACTCGGTCAAGCAATGGGGTTGATGGGTCTTTACTATACCTATCAGTCCGACTTGATGAGTATGCAGTTGGCTCGAGTCGCCGCAGTTCGACCCTACTTTGGCTGGCCTAGACTCATCGTTACGGGAGCGCAACTGACCGGCGAGGGTCTCGCAGTTCAGCTCGACGTAGCTCACGACACGGTCGAGACCATCCCCTTTGCGGGTGCCCCACCACGTCTTTCCGGTAGCTTTCAGGCCCTCCGCGGACGGGTGAACGCTGAGCTGAGTGGACTTCTCGTCCATGACGTCACCGGGCTGGAGACAGTCTCAGCAACCCGGGTTTTGGACGCTGCTTGGGAAGAGGGGGCCCAGTTCATCTCGGGTTCACCGACCGACCAGCGCAGTCTGAGGCGATTGCAGGTCAGCAACGACGTCCGGGATCGGATTGTTGACCACGCAGGAGAGGAGGGCGCAGTCGTGGTGGTCCCGCGCAGACCCTCCACTATTGCCGGTGCCGAGCGGACTGCGTGGTGGCAATTGGACTCCAGGACCGGTGGACTCGCCGGGGTGCTCGACGATGGGATCCGGGACACGGAAGCCGGTCTGACTATCGTATCTCACGGAGCCGATCAGCAAATGCTGTGGTTGCACGAAGTGCTGCGGGTTCTCTCGGGGCTCGACTCGGGGATGGCAGGCTCCCAGGTATTTGAACTCGACTCGAACAATATGTGTTCGATGGTGTGCGACCTGGAACGGATAGCAGACTCGGCCTGCGGTGACCCGCTGGACGGCACGCTCGATAGGTGCCTGGTTTCATCCGATCTCTCCGATGACCCACTCGGTCTTGGACTCAGCTGTGGTGAGATGGTGGACAACTTTAGGTGTGGTTCCGTCATCGGGCGTTCACTCGTTGAAGGCCAGGTAAGACAGCACTCATCGGTGGGAGACACCTTTTCGGGCCCGTTCGACGCGGTACCCGAGTACTCGCCTGAAGGCCGATGCCGCTGCGTCGACTGAAACCAATACCGGACAATGGCCGTGCGAGTGAATCGCACGACTGTCAGACCTCCTAAGAGCGCGATATGGCCGTTCGAAATGAGCAACCCAATGTGGCGGTTCTGATACCCGCATTGAATGAGGAAGAAGCCATTCCTCACGTGCTTCGCGATCTAAGGTCGACGCTCGCCCAGAGGGTTGTTGTGGTCGACAACGGGAGCAGCGATAACACACCCGAGGTGGCCCGCGAGGCGGGCGCTGAGGTCGTAGTCGAGCAGCGGCGAGGGTATGGCAGGGCGTGTCTGACAGGGATCGAGCATTTACGCCAGAACCCACCCGACATACTGGTGTTTCTCGACGGAGACTACAGCGACTACCCCGAAGAGCTCGACAGTTTGCTCGTTCCCATTCTCGACTTATCGGCCGACTTGGTGATCGGATCGCGCATTCTAGGTGGGGCGGGTCCCAAAGCGCTCGTTCCGCAGGCTCGCTTTGGCAATATACTGGCGTGCTTTCTGATTCGCCGTCTCTTCGGTCGCGATTACACCGACCTGGGGCCATTTCGCGCGATTAGGTGGTCAGCGCTCGAGTCGATCGACATGCGGGACGAGGATTTCGGCTGGACAGTCGAGATGCAGGTCAAGGCCGCTAAGCTGGGCATCGCGTCCGCCGAGGTGCCAGTGCGATATCGAGCACGTGTCGGTCGCTCCAAGATATCCGGCACTGTTGTCGGGTCGGTCCGAGCAGGCCACAAGATTCTGTGGACGATTTTTCGCGAGAGGTACCTGGCTTGAGCTCCGATGTGCTCATCATGATGACCAAAGCGCCCACACCCGGAAAGGTGAAAACGCGCTTGGCCCGCGACCTCGGCGATCGTGCCGCAGCGCGCATCCAGGCGTCTTTCATCACAGATCTCGGGGAGCGATTCGTCGGGTGCGGGTTTCAATCCCGGGTCTCGTGCTCACCCAGCACCGACTATCCGGCCTTCACGGAGCTCGAAAACAAAGGTTGGATCCTGTCCCCGCAGGGGGAGGGTGACCTCGGGGAACGGCTGCAGCGTGCGTTGTCACAGGCATTTCAGGGCGGCGCTTCGCGCGTTGTGTTCATCGGGAGTGACTCGCCCACTCTTCCTCTCGAACTGGTCGGTGTCGCATTCGCTGAGCTCGAACGAGCGGACGTGGTTCTTGGCCCGGTTTTCGATGGCGGCTACTACCTTGTGGGCAGCTCGATTGAGAAGCCCCCAATCTTCGAGGGGATCGCTTGGGGGACGACAGACGTTTTTCCCACCACGGTACGGCGGCTTCGGGATTCATCTCATCGTTTCTCGGTATTGCCTTATTGGTATGATGTTGACGAACTCGCCGATCTCAGACTGCTGGCAAGTCATCTCGGACTGGACGGGCCATATGGACTCTTCGAAGCCGCGGCGACCCTAGAAGTGCTATCCGAGCTTGACTTGTAGAGCATCCGATGTCGGTTTCTCAGCCGATACCATTGGCGCAGCGGATCTTATGGATTAGTCTCCCGTTCAGAGCTTTCAAAGGAGTTGAGCTTCCCGATGGCCCAATCTGCCAAAAAGAAGGACTTTCTTAGCAAGGTCAAATTTGAAGCTGGCCAAACCCTCTTCGAGGAGGACGCTACAGCAGACGTCTTCTTCGTAGTGGACCAAGGCCTCGTTCAACTCACGAAGCGGGTGCACACGGCATATTGCGGCCTAGGTACCCTCGGTGTGGGCGACGTCATTGGCGAGGAAGCGTTCTTCCCGGGGTCACGCTATGGGTACACCGCGCTAGCACTCGAAGAGACCCGTTGCCTACGCGTGGTCGGAGCCCAGTTCGAGGAAATGGTGCTTCGCAGCCCCGAGATCGCGATACGGTTATTGCGCAAACTCGCTCTTCGGCTGGTCCACAGCCAGTTTCGACTGGCCAATTTTACGCTGCTTTCCCCGACTGCCCGGCTGCTCCATCAGCTGCTCGCAGAAGTAGACCGTGCGGAAGACGCCGATTCAGTCCCGATTCCTTTTGACCTACCCGACGTTCTGGGTGTGGAGCGGGGTGCTCTAGATTCCTGCATGGTCGGCCTGGCAAAAGAGCGCTTAATCGTGCTGGGAAGCAAGGAAGCGACGTTCTCGATCCCAGACCGGGCCGCCTTCGAGCGCTACCTGACTTTCCTCGAGCTGTCGGACCGTTTCGACCGACTTCAATCCAGTTGAATTGAGCGAATACGACCGGTTTTGCCAGCGCCTTTACCGGCAGAACGAGTTCTCGATCAAACTCGGACTCGAACGCATTCGAGTCGCCCTCGACCAGGAGGGCGCTCCGGATCGCGATTATCCCATTCTTCTGGTGGGAGGCACCAACGGCAAAGGCAGTGTCGCGAGCATGTGCCACGCAGCTCTGGTCAGCCGAGGGCTTCGAGTGGGCCTGTTCACTTCGCCGCACTTGATCGATCCGCGCGAGCGGATTCGAATCAGCGGCCATCCCATTGGCGAAACCGACTTCTTGGACCTAGGGTCTGAGCTACTAACGCGCTGGTCGGACGAACAGTCAGAAGAAGGTCGGCTCACCTATTTCGAGATTCTAACGCTACTGGCGCTTGCCCACTTCAGTCGCAACTCGGTCGACGTCGCGGTGCTCGAGGTTGGACTTGGCGGGCGCTTGGATGCCACCAACGCAACCGACTCATCCCTCTCGGTGATCACACAAGTCGCGATAGACCACCGCGAATACCTGGGCGACGACATCGACTCTATATTCACGGAAAAGGCCCACATACTCCGGTCTGGAGCCCCAGCCGTGATCTGTCGCCCGACCAACTGGACTGTCGAGCAAACCGTCGCTTTTGTCAGGCGTCAAACGGGATGGTCTAGCTCGGCAAACCACCTCGAGCCCGTGCCAATGTTGATCGAGGGGCGCGATTTCGGGCACAGCGACGGAACAATCTGGGTTGGTGAAGAGAGGGCGGCCTTGCCAGCACTATCGCTGGTTGGCGAGCATCAGGTTCGCAACGCCGTCTGCGCCCTCGCAGCACTGTCGCTTTGGACGAAGCACGTCTTGAACGCTGGCGAACCGATCAGCGGCCTCGCGCCCGATTTGAGCCGAGCGCGCTGGCCCGGACGTTGGCAGAGGATAGAGATTGATGGCCTCGAAATGGTGGTTGACGGAGCCCACAATCCCGCCGGTGCGGGAGCGTGCGCCAGTTTGGTACGCTCCTCATTCTCTGATCCGGTGTTGGCGTTGACGGGCTTCTCGAAGGGAAAGGACATCGCAGCGGTTCTCGAAAAGTTCTCGGGACTGATCTCGGATGTTTTGGCGGTGCCCATTGATAACCAGCGGACGATGTCACCCACGATCGTGGCAGATATCGTACGGAATGTGGGGTACCCATGCCGAGAAGCGGCAACGCTCGACGAAGCGCTAGAGGTTGCCCGCGGCTGGCATGGACCCGTCATTGCCTTCGGGAGTCTGTATCTGGTCGGGGAGCTACTTTTTCGGGCTGGGCATAGCCCCGAATCGCTCAACGTATTCGAGTGAATTCTTACAGTTAAAGTAAACTTTTACACTGTTTGGCCTTGACGTCGCCTTCAAAATAAGTATATTCACGCCGTGCGGCGGTAGTAAGGAAGGGGTAGTCCCTCTTCAAATTTATGAATTTTGCTTTTTTAGGAGCGCTAAAATGGCCGTTTTGAGGTGGTGTGCAATAGCAGCACTATTGCTTGGCTCGGGATTATTTTTTGTTGGTTGTGGCGATACCCCTGTGAACCAAGCCGGTTCAGGAACTACAGACGACCCTGATGCAACCGAAGTTCCGGACGACGACAACCGGACTCGCAACACACCCTATTTGGTGTTGTTGACCGAGGCCGAGCCGCTCGTCAGTTTCAGTGAGCGGGTGGCAATCCGCGTCCAATTCATGGACGGCAACGACAATCCCGTATCAGATGCCTTCCTGACCTTCGAGCCCCAACAAGAGACGGCAGACACTGTTTTGACTAGCCGAAACGCCTCGACAGACGCCAGTGGCGTTGCCGAGACGTTCATCGAGGCTGGCGTTCAGCAGGTCGATTTCGACGTGCTTGTCAGTGTGTTCCAAGACGATTCGGTCGAGCCCCTCACGGTTCGAGTTCGCGTCCAGCCCAAAGATGCCTCTGACTATGTGGTCAGAGTCTCCTACGGCGGCCCAATTCGATTGCACGAAGTCGAGGTCCTTCTCTTCGAGGAAGACGTCAACTGCGAAGACCTAGTTCAGGACCCGGAAGATGCACCGTCCCGATTTACCGCAGCGACTCAGCTGACAGTACGGCCCGACGCGGAAGGCAACTTCCCCGACCGAGCCTTCAACGCACCTCGAGAGCTTCGCTTTCGTCACGCAGTGGCCCGCGGCGAACCGCGCGGTAATGACGCGACAGAAGGACGTGGTTACTTTGTCACCTTCGGCTGTACGGATCACCTAGAGGACCCAGTTCCCGGTCAGACGACGATTATCGAAGTCGATATGCACAACCTGTGGCCCTCGACAGAAGGTACCTACGAGCTGTTCACCGAGATGGACTTGCTCGGAGCGCTTCCCGACGAAGTCGAAGGGTGGGTACGAGCCACAGCCCAGGTCTTCGCCAGCCCCTCTCGAGGAATCCTCAAGTTGCTCGCCATCGCTCTCTTCGAGGCAACTGGCCCAGACGCCGACACCCCAGAGGGTCAGGTCTGTACCGGTTCGGGTGAAACTGAAGTTTGTCGGGACCTCGAGTACTGGGAGTGGTTCAACGCCGAGTACGGTCTAGCTGGAACAGTTTTCGAGTGCGAGGACCTGCGTGACGACGGAAGTTGCGGCCTGGGCAAGGTGACCGACGGCGGTATCGCCAACGTGATTGTCGAGTTGCTCGATGGTGCTATCTACGCCGGATTGGATGCAACGGGTACTTTCGGCGAGGTTGTGCGTCAGGTCGCAGACCTGATCAACCATCTGTTCGACAACCTCGAGCACTTCACCCTACACGGCGAGTTGGTCATCGCTAACGAGCCTGACGAAGCGGGGAGCCTCGGGAACAACAACTCGATGCGCTTCAATCGACTCTCCCTCACTTGGGTTGCTGGCGGCCTCAGTGGCGACGACGTCGTCTACGACTTCTATATCCGCGACGGAGCAGTGGTCAGGGCGAGCGACATTACTGCTGCCGTGGTCTTCCATCCGGAGCTGGAGGAGACCTACGCGATCGCGATTCAGCCTTATAATCTCGAGCTGCAGTATGGCGAGATCATTCTCTGGCTCATCGAGAACGTCGTCTTTCCTCGGGTCTTCGGGCCGGACGTGGATAGTTTCGATGCGTTCCTCGACGAGATCATCGACTGCTCGACCCTCGGTGACACCGATATTGTCGGTGGTGCCCTCGAGACGGCCTGCAACCAGTTCACGACGGTGGCTGCAGACACACTGAACAGCTTCATCAGCGGTCTTACCGTTGATATGAGCAACTACTTCAATATGGGAACCCCGGCCTCCAGGCCGTGTCCCATGGGCTTCTCTTCCACGACCAGCGAGTTTGAAATCAGCACGATGGGTGGCAGCGAGGAGTCTGATTGGTGTGAGTGGGCCGGTGAAGTTCGCTTCGATGGCGACGATCCGCTCGACTCTGAGCCGATGGAAGGTTTCTGGCACGCTGTTCGACTGTAAGAACACGGTCTTACGATTCAAAAGGCGCGGGCTATTTGGTCCGCGCCTTTTTTCGTTTCCGGGCGGTCGGACGGCGGTCACCTCCGGTGACTTTCACTCCCAGGGCCGTCAGTGAGAAGATTAAGAGCTCTAGTTCCGCTCCGCTAACATGCTGCGGAGGAAGGGCAACCTTGATGTCCTTGATCGTGAGATGACCCGCACGTAGCCCTTTGCGGATTAGATCCCGCTTGGCTCGTACGTAGTCACCCTGATCCGGCAACTCATTTGACTGTGATTCACTCATTTCATTCCTCGTTTCAGCACTCATTCATCAAACGCATTTCAACCGCGTCTGCTTACACCCGCAAGAGTAGGCACGCTCAGCACCCGCAAAAGGATCTAAATGTAAGACGAGAAATCCTGAGTTTTGTTCCCTGTGGACTGCGTGGGAGACGGGCTGAACGAGGTCCTGCGTGCCAGGTTATGGGCCGGGAACGAGTCCAACTCACATCGCGCGCCAAGTATTCCAAGCCCGATCGGAATCTGTGCCAGAAAAATACCTACCCAAGTGGCGGAAACCGCATTGCCCATGGCCGTTTGTTCCGGTATAAGCCGACCGAATCGGTCGTTGATCAGGGTAACTCTGATTGGAGATAAGACCATGGGACGAGACAAGAGAAGGCCGCCCTCGATCGCTCCGCAGCGGGCGTCGACGACCTCATTGCAACCTTGCGGACCAACCCAGATTTCCAGTTCATAACTTATGAAAATCCACGAATAC
>CAZDBH010000216.1:0-13769 GCA_964503485.1 uncultured Bradymonadales bacterium
GGGCCTGCGTCCTGGTTCTGGCCGGACTCTGGACTTGGATTCCAACCCCCGCTTTGACCGTGTTCTTTCTCGGGCTGTTGTTCTCCCACTACCTACTCGCCGCGACCTACTCCCACAAACGAGTCAAGGGTCTCTTGAGCACGCCAGCGTACGCGCTGCCATTGCTGGCGCTGGTTGGACTTGCGGCGGTGGTTTTGTGGCAGCAACAGACCGCTGTGGTCTTGATCATCGGGATTCATATCGCACTGGCAGAGACCTATATGGTCGACTTCCCCCTCAAGAAGACACCTGCTTTTGAGATGGAAGACCTCAACATCTTGCGACTCGTCCTCTACGTCGCCATTTTCTGCACGCTGCTCCATCATTATCCCCAGTTCTCTTGGATACCGGTCGAGGTCCTCTACGGCATCGTCGCCATCTCGTGGGGAACCTCGCTCTATCTGGTACACAGCCGGAAAAGCCGATTCACCGGTGGGCAGCTCGCAGACCTGCTCGTATTCGACCTGGTAGGGGTTGGCCTAACTGTCTTTGTGGTCGTGCAGGGGGTCGTTCTCACCCACGCCGACATCGTCTTTTATCACATCCTGACCTGGGCGGTGTTTCCCGCCTGGCAGTTCATCGCCTCCAAGAAGGTTCAGCGACTCGGCGTGTTCGCTGGGTCGGTCCTAGTCTCGACTGCGGCGTTCTATTTGCTGGCGCAGCGGGTCGACCTGGCTGGCCAGGTGCCCTTGTGGGCGACGGTTCACATCGTCTCGTCTTTTGCCCTCTCGAAACTCAATCCAAGTGTGATTCGGAACCTCTTTCAGGCACCTGCTTCGGCCTGATCTATTGCGGGCTGTCGCTCCCAGTCCTGTTTCTCTGACGCCCTGGCGTTCGATCAGAGAGCACAATAGTCCCGAACTTATCTGGCTGGTGGAATGAACCTCCGAACACGGGAGACCAGATCGAGACGGCCGCCCGTGCGTCTTGGGACCGGTCGAACCGGAAGAAGTTGGCTGCGATTTCGTCCCCTACAGCGGGGGTCGAGGCATCGGGAAGGGCATTCCACGGGATTCGAATTTCGACACTCCAACGCCTGTCGACCTGCTCCCGGTCTTCCACTGTTCCATTGACGTGGGCTGCCCACTGCAAGCCTTCGAGTTGAGTGGCGCGAGCGGTCGCTGGGTCGCGGTTGGTCGCTTCAGGAAACACAGCATCGAATAGGGTGCCCAGTGGATTCACTTCGAGATCCACGTAGTTCAATCCGTCTGAACCCGGGTCCAACATCACCGCCAAGACTTCTTCTTCCCAGAGGTTCCCGTCCCGCTCGGTCATCGTCGCCCAGATATCTCGGTCCCTCGCTTGCATGCCGATGTACAGTGCATCCACATCCCAGAGTACTCGAGCAGCCCCGTGCACGCCCTCGTCGGGTTCACCGGTGTTCGGGTGCACCCACAGGTCGGTTCTGTTTGACCCGCGCCAAGCCCGTTCATTCAAACGCCCGTCAATCGTCAGTTCGTCGGTCACGTCGATATCCAGACGACCTGCTTCGAGCCTAGGAATGGGGCGAATAGCCGCGAAGGAACCGACGATAAGGCGAGGTCCGTAGGTAATGTCTGGTGTCTGCTGGCAGTTGCCGAGAGAGGTTGGGGCAAGCTGGTCGCCGCGCCGTGATCGCGCGAGGCGCAAGTCGATCTGCACCTGTGAATCTACGAACGCGCCATCGAGGGTCACCGTTTGTTGATCGCGAATGATGTTTCCCGGTTCCCATTCATTCGTGTGGAACAGTCCGTCTATGGCTTCATGGGCGCTCGTCTGGCGGTGGTTTCCTGTCAACTCGACCATAAACCGCCAGCGCCCCTCGATAATGGTGAGTGCTCGCCAGTACCAAGTGATCGTGAGGTCCTCTCCCGCCTCGAGAGGGACGGGCTGGATGTCGTAGCCGATCAGCTCGATTTCGTCTCCGAAGACGGCGTTGACAAAAACGTCGGGGGTCGGCTCTTCCGTCAGCAAGTTGTTCTCGATGATCCGTCGTTCGTCATCGGTCGGGGCTGATGCGCACGGCGGTGTGCACAAATCAGCCCGATGCACCTCTGACGCGCAGGGCGGACGATATTCGCAGTCCAGGTCGATTGAGCCGTCAGCGAGATTGTCTCTCGTCACGCGAATCCGATTCCCGGCCTCATCGTAGAAGAACTGGAAGCGCGTGGTGTTCGCTCTTTCGGGAACCTCGACGTAGCGCCCCAGTTCGGAGGTTATTCTGTTTCCCGCCGCGTCGTAGGTGTGGGTCCAGCGTTGTTGGACAACGCCATCGGCCCCCATCAGTTCCTCGCCGATCAGGTTGTGAGACTCGTCGTAGGTGGACTGGATCCGCGAGTTGGGCCGGCCGTCGCAATCGGAGTCCCACTCGCTTGCGCTCTCGAGACCGTGTTCGTCGTACGTGTAGGTGTAGCGAGCATCCAGGCCACCATCGCCGTCTCGATCGACCTCAAAAATCTCCACCAAGTCCTCCGCTCCACGAACACAGGTACAAGTGGCAAACTCCGGACACGCCCGGGCCGGGGGACAGCGGCCACCGAACGGGGTATCTCCGAGGCAGCTTGTCTGAGCCCATGCCGAAGGCAGGCCGATCATAAAGAGAAAACTGAGCGCCAGAGCAGCCCCCCAGAAGGGACCTTTCCGAGCCTGTCCAAAGGACCTGGGGGAGCCATTACGCATTTCAAGAGCCTGCTTGTAGGTCGCAGCCCGCGACGATTCCCCACCCTATCACCTCGCAGGTCGGGCAGAAACACAGCAGAGCGCGCCCATCAACAGTGGCTTGAAGGAACTGGACGCACCGCCTCTGTTTCCGTAACACTTCGCCTGTCAATTCCAACCGCGCTAATGAGTATGGAAGTCTTATGGATCGCGATTCTTCCCATCCCGCTTCTGGCTCTGTATGCGGCATCGGCCTTTGTTCGGCGGCGTAACCGAACCCGAGGGCTGCGCCGATTCCAGAAGAATCCGGCTGAACTCGAAGCGCTCAAGGGTGAGATCGCCAAAGTCGGTGTCGTTCGTGCTCCGGCGGGCGGTCATCAGACGGACGGCGGCGACACCCTGACCTACTTCGAGTGCTTCCTACTGAAAGAAGACGGCGACTCCATCGATATCCTGCAAACTCTGCATCATCACCAGGCAGTCCATATTGGCCAGCAATTTTGCCGCGAAGCTGGAGGTGCCCTTTGTGGACTGGAGCTACGGGATGGAGTAAGCCCAGAGGCATACAAACGAGGACCCAAATGCTGGTACTGGACAACGTCTCAAAGCGCTTCGGCGACCTGATCGCCGTGGACGGCCTTTCGCTCGAGGTTGAACCGGGTGAGATATTCGGCTTTCTCGGACCCAACGGCGCGGGCAAATCAACGTCAGTAAACCTCGCCGTCGGGTTGCTCGATCCTGACTCGGGAAGCGTTGCGATCGGCGCGCATGGAAATCCGACGTCCCGAGCGGTGCGGGCTCGCATCGGTGTAGCGACACAGGCGCTCGCGATTTACGAAGAGCTGACCGGGGACGAGAACCTGCGGTTCTTCGGCAAACTCTACGGCCTAGAAGGCGCCGAGCTGGCGAAGCGGGTTGATTGGGCGCTGGACTTCGTGGAGCTTCGCGACCGCCGAAGCGACCAAGCACAGAACTACTCCGGTGGCATGAAACGACGCCTGAATATGGCGGCCGCCCTGCTCCACGATCCCGAACTCTTGTTGCTCGACGAACCGACCGTTGGTGTCGATCCTCAGTCCCGGAACGCCATCCTCGAAAAAGTGATCGAACTCAAAGAACAGGGGCGCACGGTTGTCTATACCTCCCACTACATGGAGGAAGTGGAGAAACTCTGTAATCGAGTGGGCATTATCGACGAGGGGAAACTACTGGCGCTCGGGACTGTCTCAGAGCTGATCGATGAACACGGTGGGCCCAATGTCGTCATTATCGAGACGAATGAAGGCACCACCCGGCTATCAGCTGACAACATCTCAGACACGGTCAAAAGCTTGAGCGAGGTGGAGGGACTGATTGGCTTCCGAACTGAAAGGCCAGACCTCGAAGCCGTCTTCTTGAATCTGACAGGACGGAGGTTGAGAAACTAATGAGCAAGATTCTCGCAATTGCCATGAAGGACCTCCAGCTTCTGAAGCGCGACCGAACCGGACTCGGTTTCATAATCGGCGTCCCCATTCTCTTCGCCGTGTTCTTCGGATCGATGTACGGCGACGACGATGAACCCGATGTCATCGAGATCGCCACTGTGGATCTGGATCAGACTCCCGCCTCGGCGGCGTTCATCGAAGCACTCGCCGCCGACGAGGCGTTGGCCGTTACAGAGCTTGACCTAGAAGAAGCCGATGAGGCGGTTCGACGTGGTGACTATTCTGCTCGTTTGGTCATTTATCCTGGATTCGAGGAGAATCGCGCTGGATTTCTGTTCGGTGAGGTACCCGAGCTCGGTTTGGGCGTTGACCCATCGCGCCGCGCCGAGGCCGGCATCCTCGAGGGACTCATCACTCGGCGGGCGATCGAGAACATCACTCAGATGATGACTGAGCCCGATGCCGTTATCCCTGTCCTCGACCGATTGCGGGACGAGCTCGAACAGAGCGATGAGGTCGGAACCCTCGAGAGAATGGTCTTCGGCCGGTTTCTGGGCGAACTGCAGACCTTCATTACCGAGATGTCGAGCCAAGAGGAGACGGGCGACGAAGAAGAGGAAGGCTTTGCTTTCAATCCAGTGAACATCACGACCGCCGAGATTCGGGGCGAAAGCAATGGACCAAGTACCCCGTACGACATCTCGTTCCCCCAGGGTATCGTGTGGGGTCTGCTCTCTGTTGTGATGGCATTTGCAACCTCTCTGGTTAATGAACGCACCCTCGGCACGCTCGTTCGGCTGCGAATGGCGCCTCTGTCGGTCGCGAGCATCCTGGCTGGCAAGGCACTGGCGTGCTTCGTGACCTCTACGTTCGTCATGGTCCTCCTACTGATGCTGGGTACATTCGTTTTTGGCATTACCCCGACATCCTGGGTCCTACTGTTGGTCGGGCTGATCTGCGTGTCGGTCGCCATGACCGGGCTGATGATGCTCATGTCGACGTTCGGGAAAACGGAACGAACCACCGGCAACATCGGTTGGTCGCTCATGATGGTAATGGCAATGTTAGGAGGCGGTATGCTTCCGCTCTTCATGATGCCCGACTGGATGGCGACCGCCAGCCACCTCAGCCCCATTAAATGGTCGGTACTTGCGATCGAGGGTGGACTCTGGCGCGGCTTCTCTGCTGCCGAGATGCTCGTCCCCTGTATCACCCTGGTCGCAATTGGCATCGCGTCCTTCGTTGCTGGGGTCAAAATGTTTCGCGTTTGGGAGTAACCCGTAGATGGCCTGTGACTGTCCCGGTTTCGTTCTTGTCGCCGTCGGTCTCGCAGTGAGCGCGCTCGCCTGTGGAACCGACGGCACGAGCAGCCCGACTCGGACAGCTGACGAGACCGATAACCGCGAGATGACTGACGTTGGTGACGCTGCCGAGGTCGATTCCGAAGAGGACGGCCTGGAGTCGGATGTCGACACCGATGTCGCTGAGCCGTGCAGTCCAACTTGCACCGCTCCCAACACTGAATGCGTTTCAGGCAGGTGTCAGTGTCTGCCTGATTATCACGACGGAGGCGACCAATCTGACGGGTGTGTTCGCTTCGGCGAGTGCGACTCGGGGTACGGCATTCCCGAGAATGAATCCGACTGTCGCCTGATTGAAGAGTTCTGCGCGCAGGAAAACCCCTGCGCCAATCTGACTGGATGGGACAGTGTGTGTCTGTACGAGGAGGCGCCCGCCGAGACCGAGTGCGAATCGCTGGACGGCGACCTGTGCGCCATTGGATTCGAATGCCTTGCCGGCGCCTGCGAACCAATCATGCCAGAGTGTTCAGATCAGCGGCCCGTCTTGTTGGTTCACGGCGTCAACGGCTCGAGTGCCGACTACGACGTAATGGTCGATCGGTTGATCGCGGATGGCTGGCCCGAAGACGAGGTCTTCGTGTTCGACGCAGTCGATCCGAGTTGGGGGTGCAATCGCGACAACGCCGACGCGATTCAGGAATTGGTCGCGGACATCCTAGAGACCACCTGCCACCCGCGTATCGACCTCGTGGCCCATAGCATGGGTACGCTCAGCACTCGCTACTTCATCAAAAACCTCGGTGGCACCGAGTTGGTAAACACGTACGTCACACTAGGTGGAATGCACCACGGACTGAGCTCGGCCTGCTGGGCGCCCGACTTCTTGGGCGTCTGTGTGTGGCAGGAAATCTGCGAAAGCGGTGACTTCGTCGATCAACTCAACGACTTCCCGTCAACGCCGGGCGAGCTGAACTGGGTATCGATCTACGGCACGGCGGACGACACAATCCCGAACGATTCATCCCACCTCGGCGGCGCCGAGAACATCGTGATCGAGGGCGCCGAACACTCCGGAGCCAACGGCCTACTCGAGCGCGAAGATGCCTACCTCGAGGTTCTTCGAGTCCTGCAGTACCCCTGCTGGTAGCCATCACCATCTGAAATTTAGATTTGACCCAGTAAACCGTACTAGGTGTATTTTATCTGAATGGCGTTGCCAGTAATGGAGAAGACAGTTGCCAGTAATGGAGAAGACAAATGAAACTGACATTTCCCTCAACAATTACGCCTTTGGGTACGCCCCTAGGCTGAGACTCTAACTCTTCGTGCCCATGGATGGGCACTCCGCCATTCTCACCTGAAGCCCCCGGTGGAACCGGGGGAGGCGCCTGACGGAGTCAACTGCGTTCACACGCGCGAAGCTAGAGCACCTCGCGAAGCCAGGTGAACGCAGGAGGCCGAGCTTCGGTGGTGGGGCGGTACGTTCTCAGCAGAGTTACTGAGTTTCTCAAGACTGACCCTCAGAAAGTGTAGTTCACTGTAGAGCCGCCCACCGAGATCTGGATCGTGGCCGAGTCTGTGTAGTTGCGCTGCCAATAGGTCCGGATCGTGCTCAAGTCGAAACCGTGGGTTCTGGTGATGAAGGCCTCGCAGGGGTCATCGTGAATCGCGTTGATCGTGAGGTTGATGCCCGCGGGCTCGGATAGGTCGACGGCGCCATCCCAGGTTGCCCACAGGTGATGCTCTCCGCATCCACCGCCGTAGCCAGCGTCAGCGTAGAGCACGTCTCCTTCGATTCGAACGTTGCTGACGGGTTGCTCGCTCGGCTCGCCCATGTAGACCGGTTCGAGGTCGGTGGGCAACGGAAGGGAGGTTGGTTCATCAGCGTAGACAGCCGCGGTTCCCAGAAGGACGAGTGTAAGTAGCGTAAGTAGTGATTTCATTTGGAAAACTCCTCGTTGTACAATAAGACAGATTCAATCGCCAAAACCATGCATTGGCCCTAAACGATGGTGGAGGAGCTTTGGGTTTGCAGAAACTTATATGATCTTAGAAGGCTCCTTCAGTGGGCTTCCTCGCTCTCTTCGGGGACGACCGAAAGAGCGCTATCGTCTGCGGCGAGGCTGAGGTCACCCTGGTCAGACGCGGCGTCTTGAATCGACAAGCGACCTCCGAGGATTTGTTCCTGGAGTTCTCTACGGTCTTCTTTTTCACGTCGCTCGACCCGAAAAGTCTCCAGCGCCTTGTCTTCGACTTGCCCGACACCGGCTTCGCCCTTGCTCGTCGCAAGCATTCGGAGGTGTTTGATCTGGAAGTAAGTGGGCGCAGCGCCGAGACACAGGAAAAACAACCCCGCGGGCCAAACTGAAGAGAAAAGCATCAATAGACCCGGACCCACCGTAGCCAGTGCGGTCAGAGTCATGACGGCTTGCACTCCCCACTCGGAATCGGGGCGCGCCTGCCCGCTGTCTACGAGTTCTTGTCTCGCGCGGGACATAGCCGTGACCATGCCCGGATCTTCGGCTTCGAGGGAGGCTCGAAGTCGCTGTCGACGTACGACCTGGATGGCCGCCCCGCCCAACAGTGCCGCGATGAGGCCGAACACGATGGCTCCGGTAGTGCCCGAGATACAAGCGAAAAAGATGGCCAAGCATCCGAAAACGACAAGGGGCTTCAGCTTTTGTTTCGTTGACATGGTTGGGACTTCTACGCGTCTGGCTCACCATCATGCTGGTCTTCGGCGCGCCTGCGCCGAATCTTATCCTCCAAGATCGCCCAGGGAGTGTCAGACTTGCCCTTCGCACCAGCTGCGCCGCCTTGTTCGGCGTCGACCTGGGCGGCCATCGCCTCAAAGTCCATCGCGTTCGGTGCCCAGTACCGTCCTCGCAAGCCCGCTCGCAGGTCATCACGGGCGACAAACGGGCCAGTTGCAGTAGTTCGGAGCGCAGCGATACGTTCTGAGTGGTCTAATGAGCCCGTCAGCTGGCCGCCATCGAAGAAAAGCTCGATTACACCGTCTTGAGCCACTAGCGCCCTGCGGTGATCGACCGCGCACAGCAGCGCCCCCGTGGAGGTCATCGGTCTTGTGAGGCGATACCGGGTGAAGGAGCCTCTTCCCACATCGGGGAGTGCTCCCATGATCGGGGGACCTTCGCCGAGTTTTGCCTGCTCGCGATGACGCCCTCTGAGCACGACCCAAATGTCAGAAAGAAGGAGCCTCCCGTCTTGGACGTCGTATCTGAAGGCGCAGCTCCCAGCGGTGGTCCATCCAACGTCCACGCCTAGATCGGCACTCCGCAGGAAGCCATCGCCCTCTTTTTGGCGGATGCTCAGTTCCCTTCCCTCGAACTGAATTCGATCACGGGCTGGCTGAGTCACAAGAACCTCATAGAGTTCCGGCGCATCGTTTGTCGCTGGTTGAATAGGGACGGCGGGAACATCAGCACCGTCTATTGGTGCATGCTCTTGCACGCCCGCAGTGCGCCGTCGGCCTGCATTTCGTAACCAATCGAGGTCTGGCACCAGTAGGCGGTGCCACCGATTTCGCGCCGCACCTGGACCCAGTAGTTGGTGCCGAGACTGCCCTCATTGACGAAGGTCAGCGCCCAGCCATCCTCGAGGGTCTCCTCTTCGATGTTGGTCGCGCTGTAGAGCTCGGTGGCTTCCGACTTGGCAGCGTCTAGGGTCTGTGGGTGAGAGGCGCTGGCGTGGCCAACAGTGAAGCTGGCTTCCATGGCCATGATCATCAGGTCACCGCCCATGGGACTCGGCTCAGAACCCTCGGGAACGGAAATCTTGAGGCCATCCAACTGGGCGAGTTCGATCTCAACCCAGTTTCCAGCCAGCGGGTTGTCCTCTTCTTCGCCCCCCTCTTCTTCACTGCCGCTTTCTTCGTCTCCGCCCTCGTCCTTTTTACAACCCGTGCTAGCGAATACCGACAGGGTGAGAAGGAAGACAAGGAAAGCTGCAAGTCGTTGTAAATTCTTCATTTTCGTCTCCATTTGGCGGATTGTGAGGGCGACAATTCAGATGGCCGTGACCGACCGTCGGACGCAGAGTCGTTTATCACGGTTTCGAAAGTCAAGGTTGTCGCGGAGTTACACGGGGTGCGAAGCAACCTGGAGTTCGGCATTCGCCGCAAATCGGCTGCCCCTACGGGGCTATGACCACTAGGCTCTGGCGAGGATATTCACGAGGCAACGAACCGAGCCGTTGTGTACGAATATCGACTCGACGTCGATACCGTGGGTGACCACCCCAAGTCGCTCGAACTCAGCGAGGGCCCAGGAGTCGAGCTCAGGAATGTTGTAGGTGGGCACGAAGACGTGCGTCTCGCCGGAGCGGCGGACATCCATCAACAGATTGTTGTAGGTGATGTAGTTGAGCTCGCCTTCGAGGGGGAGCATCGGCATCGACGTGGTTTCGAATCCGGCTTCGCGAAAGAGGCGGTGGACGCTTCGGAATCGGGCGAGATTCTCTTCACTGAGATCAGCACCCAATTCGAGGGCCTGTTCTCTTCCGATCAACTCGATCGCCAGATCGGGGTCAGCGAGAACAAAAGACCCGTCGGGCATGGGTGTGATGAACATCCCGACGTGGTGGTAGGGCACCTGTTCGGGGCCTTCTCCGAAGAGGAAGACCTCGCGTCCGAAGTATTGGTGCAGCATGTCGACGAGTTCCTGGCGCGAACCAACGAGCGTTCCCAGATTTTTCTCGAGAAGGCGCGCGCTGGCGATCACGTGGGTCTCAGTAATCATCAGATCACCCCCGTCGAAGCGAAGCGGAATCGCGAGTACCTGAAGGGTTGGGTCGTATTCGGCCAACTTCCAGGGCACCATCCAGTCGTTCAGACGCTGCTGGCTGGCCCCGTCAGAGGCCTCGGGAACGACGAGAAAGTAGTTTCCGTCTAGGTCCATCGAGAGCGTGTACCGGTCTCGCGACCAGGGCGTGACGCTGAAGTCGGTGATGATTGGCTTCAGAGTCCGAGTTACACCGACGTCGTCGAGCCTGGTGCGCAGGTCATCGAAGTGCGCCATGCTCTCGCAAACGATCCAGATCTCAACCTCGGCCGCGAGCGCCGAAAAGAGGTCGACGTAGGCGGGCAGAAGAAGGTCGCCGGCGCCCGATGTATAGTGAAGCTCGATGCGCTCGATCTCACCACCGTTGTCGGGAACAGCGATTGGACCTACAGATTCAGCAGTGCTTACCGTTGGATAGATGAAGGGCAGCAGCGCCATCGAGAGGATGACGCCGAGGCCCACGCCCACGACTAGTTTCGCAAGATGACCAAACATGGCAGTACGCTCCGGCTAGGGCTTACAGCGGTATCCCGAAACCAAAAGGGTTCGGGGTGCTGAAATTGGCGAGAACAGTCTGTCCCCAATGGCCGGGGTTCTCACCGCCCCACACACCCACGCTCAGGGGCGTGTATTCGTCGATTGTGATGTGGTCGAACTGGTCTGAACCAAAGCGAATCCTGCTTGTGGTGGTCTGCTGCCCTTGTAGCTGGATGGCAGCCTGTATCGCCGTCAGTTCGACCGGCATTGGCCCCATGCGGGACATCTCGTTGCCCACTTGTGCGCGGAAAGCGAGGTTCAGGTCGAAGTTGATCGCGTCGTCGGTCGGATTGTGCGCAACCAGGTCGAAACAGTACCCATCGTCGTCTTCAGCGCAATCGACCGGCGTCAGACTGAGGATTGCGTCATTGAGGGTAATCTCCCCGAATGTTGACCACCCCTCAGGACCGGCAGGTGTCGGAGCCAGCAGTCCGGCGAGAGGGTCTTCGTTGTCAGCGACACTCTGGAGTTGAAAAAGGGCGATGATGCAGCAAGTAAACAAAGCAGATGAGATAATGGTTTTCATTGTCTATGTCCGTCGGCTCGATACGGCCCCGCAACCGTTGGGGTGTGAAACGGCGAACCTCAGCAGATCGGTCTAATTGAAATTCACGCTGGAGTGATTTTCTTGGGTTTCTGATGTGAATAAGACCCAAATTGCGGCGTCCAACGTTCGATCCAATCACCAATCCGGCGCGGAAAGTCTGGGAGAAAGACATTGCAACGTCACACCACAGTCAAAGCTATTCTATTGTTAGTCGTAGCCACGGTGATTGGATGCGCCCATGGCTCCGGCGAGAGTGATTGGGAGCCCCCAGATCAGATGCTTTGGGGCGCGGACTTCAGAGCACAGCTGGCGCTTCCCCCGAATGCTGCCGTTGCCGTCGACAGCGATGTACTCGAACCGGCCCTCGGGGAGTCACGACCCGTGAGTTCAGACTCCATTCTGGCCGCAGCAGAACTGCCATATGCGCCGCGCCTGCCCTTTGATCCACTCGAGGGTGATCGGCTTGACGACATAGAGGACTCGGTGGTCGGCTTGTCGCCCGGACAGCGGGCACTGCTCAACCAGAATGGCTTCGCGTTCCTCGAGGACCGTCTTCCGACCTTCGCGGCCGCTTACGACCACATCTACGTCAATGACCTTCCCGTCTATATCTCGGCAGACATGCTGCTCTACAGCATGCACCGGTCCTACGATCAGATTCTGAAGGAAGTCGAGATGCAACGGATGATCCCGGCCCTAGAAACCCTGCTGACAGATATGAGAGCGCGACTGGCTGATGGCACCGTAGCAAGCTTTGGCGCGCAAGCGGTCGCCGACGCAGATGTTTATCTCGCGGTGTCTCTTTCGTTGCTGACGCTGGAGACTGGCTCGGTTCCAACAGTTGCCGGAGGGGACCAGGCCCTTGTCGATGAACTTGTGACCCAGGCACATGCGGCGGATGGCATGGCAGGGGTCGATCTCATGGGAAGTCCTCGATACATGGACTTTTCGCAATTCGAACCGCGCGGACACTACACAGACACCCTCGAATTGAGCCGCTATTTCCGTTCAATGATGTGGCTGGGCAGGGTTGATCTTCGGCTGATCGAAACCGAATCGCTGACCGGTGCTCAGTCGTTTAATCGCCGTCAGTTCAATGTCGCTGGGGCACTGGTCGGTGCCATCGACGGGACCTCGCAGGACCAGTTCCGTGAGATCGCGGCTGTGATCGAGACCTTCGTGGGCAGCCCAGACAACATGACGGTGGCGGGTTTCGGACAGTTGGTGAACGACCTGGGACACACCAACGCTACTCAACTGGCGGCGCTGGACGACGATACGATCGGGACGGCTCTGCTTTCAGGTGGTTACGGCACGCAACGCATCGCGAGCCATTTGATGGTCTCTCATGCGGACGGCGTGACCCTTCCTCTATCGCAGACCTTCCTTGTCTTCGGCCAAGCCTTCATCGTCGACTCCGAGGTGTTCGCCAACGTCGTACACGACCGAATCGATGCGACCCGGCTGATGCCCAATCCGCTCGATGTCGCATACGCCGCGTTGGGCAATGACAGCGCGATGCCGCTGCTCGAGGGCGAACTGAGTCTTTGGGGAAGCGAATACGCTGGCGCCCTCGAAGCAATGCGCGTTCAGATCGACGGACATGGCGATAGTTTCTGGCAGGCCAACCTGTACAACTTGTGGTTGACCAGCCTGCGAGCACTCTCTCCAGGAGACGAACTAGACAACCCAATCGGCGCCGGATTGCCTTCAGTCTTCACGACCGAAGCTTGGGGTCGACGAATCCTCAACACGCAGCTCGCTTCCTGGGCCGAACTTCGCCACGACACCCTGCTCTACGCCAAGCAATCCTATACGGCGATGCTGGGCTGCGATTACCCAGACGTGTACGTCGAGCCCTACCCGGAGTTCTTCCGCGCGGTAGCAGACTACGCCAACGCCGGGCACGTGCAGACATCCGCTCTCGGCCTCGGCGGCCTCGATTTGTACTTCACCCGATTGGGAGAGGTGGCCAGCACTCTCGAGGAGATGGCGATTCGCCAACGGCTCGGTGAAGACGTCAGTTCGGAACACCTCACGTTTGCGAACGAGATGATTCGCTTCGAGGATGTTGGGGTCTGTGCCCCGCAGATCGAAGCGCACGGCTGGTACAAGGACCTCTTCTACGGCATCGATCCGCTGACGACTGATCCAACTATCGCAGACGTGCACACCCAGCCGACCGACGAAGTCGGCAATCCGGTAGGACGAATTCTTCACGTCGGAACTGGGATGCCCCGCCTGATGGCGATCACCGTGGACACACCGCAGGGACTTCGGTCCTTTGTAGGCGCAGTCTCGAGCTATCACGAAGTCATCACCACCGACTTCGAACGCCTGACCGACGAGCTTTGGGTGGAGCGGCTGCGCGAAGCCCCGGACTTGGGGATGCCGGCGTGGTTGACCGATCTGATTCTGCGCTGACAGAACTGGCCTAGGAGCCTGTCGCGCATAGCGCTCCAGGCTCCGCCATTGGCTTTTA
>CAZDBH010000217.1:0-13725 GCA_964503485.1 uncultured Bradymonadales bacterium
GGGCAGGTCGGCCCTGTCGGCGACTTGAACTCCACTCCACAATTCACGCAAAGGTGCATTTAAGAAACCACTTCCGTACCTCGCCGCGCGATGGTGACCGTTCTGCGCGATACCGTCAAGCCAAGGTTTGCGATTCTAGCCCCGCCGCGTTATCAGTAGAGCAAGGAGTGGTAATAACGAGACATTCCCGTCGTCGGGAACTTCGAGCCGGAGGGCACAGCGGCCTTGAGTATCGGCCTCGTCACCAACAGCGAATGGAAACCTGCGCAACCAGTTTCGCCAGGGAATAGACGCTTTCAACGCCTCGTCTTGGCCTTGGTGTGCCTGCTGACCACCCTTGCCCTTTCTCTTCCGGCGGACGCTCAACCTTCTGACCCATTCGAGGGCCTGAGCGAGGCGGCACTCGCCGAACTGCTCGACCTGATCACGGCCGGCGAAGAAGCGGAAGCTGCTGAAGAATGGGAGGCAGCAATCACGATTTACCGGCGTATGTGGCATCTCGTGCCGCTGGAGGAGTATCGCTTTCGCGAGGCCCATTGCCTCGCTGAGCTCGGTGACTTCGACCAAGCCCTACTCGTTTTTGAGCAGCTTTCGCGTTCTGAGCGACCAGATATCTCGGAACCGGCTGCGCAACGAGCCGCAGAAGTGCAGATGCAGCTCGCGTCCGCACCGGCGACGCTGCGGCTGACGACGCAACCGTCGGGCGCGGCGGTTACCCTCGACGGTGAGGGAGTGGGCCTCACCACTGCGCCCCTCGATCTGTCAGTCGAGCCCGGCCAACACGAGGTGCTGATCACTCTCGACGGCTATCAGGAGTTGCGTCGCACCGTCACCCTGGAACCGGGTGAAGAGCGCAGCCTAGACGTGGCTCTAACCGCGCTCGACCTACCGCCGATCCAACCGCGTGCGACACCACTGGCGCCTTGGTTGTTTGGAGCGGGCACGGTCGCCGCTGCTGCCACCGGAGTCCTGTTTGGCATTCTGTCCGAGAACGCCGCCGAAGATGAGAGGACTTACGACTTCCAGGCTGACGGCGCATCACGACTGGAGGCGGACCAGCTCGCCGAGGACGCAGAGTCGTATGCCACCGCCGCCAACATCTCCTTTGCGACCGCAGGCGCACTCGGAATCGCCACCGTCGTCCTCGTTGTACTCGAGGTTGTCGAACCAGAGGACGATGCCGTGGTAAGCTGGCGCCCGTCGCTCACACCGAACCTTGCTGGAGTTACGCTCCAAGGGTCGTTTTGAGCCAAGTGCTGGGAGACACCGCTAGATGAGTGGCCGCAAGAAAGTTTCGGGACGACCGCGAGGCGTACTGGTCAAAGGCGAGGTCCTAAAGCAGAGGCGCAAGGCAAAACAACTCACACGAGAGGAGTTGTCCGAGCTGTCTCACATTAGCACCAAGACCATACAGACGGCCGAGCGGGGTGGTCCGATCAGCGCCACCTCGGCGAAGTTTCTGGCGCAGACACTGGGTCTCGACGTTTCGGCCATTCTATTCGCCGATCCCGAGGACGTGAGGTCCCGACTGCTGGCAGCGGGTCACGGCCCGGGTGCTCCGCCGGAAAACTGGATTCCACACGACGCCGAAACCGAAGCACTCAGATCCATATTGAGTCCGTCTAAGGGGTCGAGTAAGGACCCGGCCGTCTGCGCGGTTGCCGGTCCGCCCGGTGTGGGAAAGACAGCACTGGCCCAGTACATCGCCAGTGAATTGAGCGAACAGTTTGCGGGTGGCGTCGCGTGGATTGCGAGCCGGCGAGACAACAAGGGTGAGGCCCCACATTCGGTTGCGCTCAGCATCGCTGGCGCACTGGGCTTTGCAGAACAACTGCCAGACCCTGCCATCGTGGATAGCGACGCGTTTATGCGAGCGTTCCAGAGCAAACTCTACAACGGTCGGCGTCTTCTGATACTCGACGATGTGGTTTCGGTCGATTACCCGAGTTTGTATACATCGACTGACTTGCCGTGCAGGGTGCTGATCACGACGAGGTTCCGCCATATTGCGCAGGCTCAAGCGCAGTGTATTGAGCTAAATGGGGTCGCCGATACCGTCGCGCTCAAAATTCTTGCGTCTTATGTCGACGGAAAACGCCTTCAGCGAGACATGGAGGGAACCGGCAACCTGTTGCGCCTGCTGGGTGGCATTCCCCGCAACTTCCATGTGGCTGGCAGGGCCCTCCGCAAAGAGATTTTCACCACCCCCGGTCAGTATGCTGAACGCCTCCGGGAGCAGAGGCACAGCGGTGACCAGGACTGGGAGTCGGGCGGCGATACCATGACGTGGGAGATGTCTCTCAAACGCCAAATGGCCGTGTATATGGACCTTCGCAGTAGCGTCACGCCGGCGGCTTGGAGTCTTTTTGAGAGCCTCGGCGCCTTTTCGGAAACACCTTTCACGGTCGATCAGGCCGCTGAAGCCGGTTCGGCCGACGCAGGGCAGAGCGCCCGACTTCTTGCCGAACTGAGCGATGTCTATCTTCTCGATTTCAGCGACGAGGATTGTGACGATATGGGTCGGCCGCTGCTCCGACTGAATCCCCACACGGCCTGGTTGGCCAGCCGGCGTCAGAGCTAGGCTTCTTCAGAAATCCATGTATCGAGCCGCTCGAACTCGGGGTCTGTGTGATGGTCTACGCGATCCTCGCGGAGGTATGTGGCGATCGCCTTGGCGATGGCCTGCCCGATCTTCTGGACATTCGCTGGGCGCAGCTCTGTCGGCCGACCGTCGTCGTCGAAGCTGCAGATCAGGTCTTTTCTAACCTCGATAGCCATCGAGCTCGGTCGCAACGGGCTGAAGCGATAGCGGTCGATGATCTCGCGTTCGTCTGACCTCAGAAATTCGACTACACGTTCGTACGCCCGAAGAGCGTCCTTGAAGTCGGCCCTCAAACTCTCTGGGGGCAGGCGGTAGGCGTGGATGTAGGCGCGAAGTGCTGCGCTGTCAGTCGAACGCAGGTTCGTGTCGTGCAACATCTCCCAGACCAAATCGAAACCACCCTCTCCCATCGTCTCGGGATATCGCTCCTCGAACTCGTTTTTGAGGTGCTCGAAGAAGAACCAAACCTGGGAGCGCACCTCGATCGAGCCCTCGGGGAGCAGGTACGGGTAGTTGTGGGCGACCGGGATACCGCTCTTCTCGAGGGTGAGCGAGAGCCGATCCCTCAGGATTCGGTCACACGTGTATTCGCCCAGAATATCTGGATAGAGGGCATCGAAGACGCCGAACGGCATACGCGAATCGTGCTGATAGGCATGTGCTCGGGTCGCAATGCTCATATGCGGGCGCAGCGTGCCACTCGCGTTTCTCGGGTCGTAGGTGTGTATGGCAATCTTAATTACGCGGTTTCGCACCACGTCATCCATGGCGTCGGAGATGCCATCGTAGTGCGTCTCTAGGACGTGGTGCTTTTGATCATGGTCGAGAAAATCCGCGAACGGAATGTTGATCGCGAAGCGTTGAAGGTGCCCATGCTCGCTGTGCGACGACCCCGGGAATCGTCCAAAGTCCATGAGTACGCGCGCAAGATTGACCCGATAGTAACCGTCTAGTCCGAGCGATTCCGACACCTCACGGGCCACGGCATTCGCCCCCCAGTCGCGGTCTGAGATAAAGAACGTTTGGAGGACGTCGGGGTCGATTCGCTCGCCACCCCGGTTGGTCAGAAACTCCTCGGGAATGTAGGCTCCGTCGTGGACCGTATCGATCAAGATGCGTGGAATCAACGCCTCGGCGACGGGATAGAGTGCCTCAGACTGGGTCTGAACAAACTCGAATGATTGCTTGGGTGTCGTCGTGTGTAGCCTTTGCACCCAAAGAGGTTTACCGGCTGGCATCGCACAGGACAAGCAACCTCGTTGTGCCCGCCGCCAACCTCGGCTGGAAGCCCCATTGTAAGGTCGGCAACTCCCCCGATCGCTGCCGCGGCCTCATCAATGGATGTTCGCATCGCCAAACGCAGCCACGGTATGATATTCTGAACAAACCTTTGCGCTTTATTTTACGCTCCGTGTCGTGGGGGGTCTGTGTTCGCTGAGAGACCCACGCGATTCTGAGGAAGAGATGCACAACCTAACGAAAAGACGCCCTATGGGCTTCAGTATGATCGAATTGATGATCGTGGTCGCCATTCTGAGTATCCTCGCGGCTACGGCGATCCCGTCCTACATTCGATACACGAAGCGGTCGAAGACTATGGAGGCACTGCTCCTGCTCGAGACCACCTTCAGGGGTGCGGTAGTCTACTTTGATCGACAGCACACCGACGAAGTCGGCACCATCCTACCCCAGCAGTTTCCCTGGGCCGGAAACGGTTCATTTCGTCGGCCCCCACTGACAAGTATCGGGAGCCGGAAGTTCTACAAGGACCCTATCTCTGGCACCCTGCCCCAGCCACTCCATTCATTGGGCTGGGACGTCCGGGATCCGCATCACTACTCCACCCGTTGGATGTCGAACGGCACTGAGAGTGCCGCTTGGTTCATTGTCGAGGAGAATGGGAACCTCGACGATGACAGCGTCTTTTCGACCTTCCTCCGCTTCGGCACGGTCACCGACGATATGGAAGTCAGTGGCGGAGCTGGAATTTACGTAGCTCACCCGCTCGAATAGGTCCGAATCAGGGGCGGTTTTTATTGAACTCGTTTCGCGATCGCGCTAGATGAGTCCCCACTTGGTCAGGTGGGTTTATGTTGAACACAGTCTCCAGTCAGATCCGCAAGCTCAGCACAAATGGCGAGCAGCTGATCGCCGATATTCTAGCTCCGGTCGATCTCGTGCTCGACGGTCCAAAACCGATTGACCCTCAAATCCTCGACCCACGTTTCTTTCAACGGGTGCTGGCCGAGGGCTCACTGGGGTTGGGCGAGAGTTATATGGACGGCTGGTGGGACGTAGAGAACCTTGACGGTTTCTTCGACCGGCTGCTCGGCGCCCGTTTGGAACACAAACACCCGCTGATAACGGCGGGTCGCATTGCCCAGGTCGCGAAGGCAAAACTCCTAAACATGCAGGACCGCCGACGCTGCCGTTCGGTCGTCGTCGACCACTACGACCTCGACAACTCGCTCTACGAAAAGATGCTCGACCGCAGGATGCAGTACACCTGTGCCTATTGGCCCAATGCCCAGACGCTGGATGAGGCCCAGGAGCACAAGCTGCGACAGATCTGCGAGAAGCTCGAACTCAAGAGAGGGGAGCGATTGCTCGATCTGGGTTGTGGTTTTGGTGGCTTGGCAATCTTTGCCGCCGAGGAGTTCGGTTGCGAGGTCACCGGCTACAATATCTCGGTGGAGCAACTGAAGTGGGCTCGAGCGCATCGCGGCGATCTACCGATCACCTTTGTAGAGAGCGACTATCGAGACGCCCGTGGAAGCTTCGACAAGGTCGTCTCTGTGGGCTTGTGCGAGCATGTCGGCTACAAGAATCACCGCGCCTTGCTCGAGGTCGCCCATCGCTGCCTGGCCGACGACGGTCTGTTTCTACTCCACTGTATTGGTGGCGATCGAACCGTCGTAGCGACCGATCCGTGGCTCGAAAAGTATGTGTTTCCAGGGTCAGTTATTCCCTCGCCGACTCAGATTGCGCAGGCCGTGGAGCCGCTCTTCGTGATTGAGGACTGGCACAACTTCGGAGTCGACTACGACAAGACGTGTATGGCGTGGTTCGAGAACTTCGATGCGAACTGGTCTGACATCCGCTCGGCGAAATACGACGAGCGCTTCTACCGAATGTGGAAGTACTACCTCTTGATGTGTGCCGGCAGTTTCCGAGCCCGAAAGAACCAGAATTGGGAGCTCGTTCTCTCGAAAAAGGGCGTTCGGGGTGGATATCGGCGTCCCTAGCCAGTCGCTCAGAAGAGAATATCAGCCAGAATTGCTGCGCCGGCACCCTCGACCACCGCAACGACGTCTTCGTTTGCCCATACGCCACTGTGCGTGAATGGTAGGTCCCACTGGCCAAACTGCGATTTGAAGTGGATGGTGCCGCCGATGGTGTATGGAACGTCCTCTCCGGTCGCGACGCGCACGATGCCCTCGAAAGTGTCCAACAGGGCGACGTTGAACGGTGTCCTCAGCGACAGGGCGCCGTTGGCTGGAATGTGTTCGATGCCGAGATAAGTCAAGACCGCCCCCTCCGGAGCGAGTTCGTCTGCGCCGGGTTCAGCGTCTTCGAACAGGATCTTGCCGAAGCTGAAAGCCTCGCCAAAAAGGTCGAGATTCCAATCCAGGGTCGCAACTGGAATGTCGAAGCCGTTGGGGTTCTCGAGGTCGAAGTCGAGATCGAAACCGATCTGTTCGAGGCTCAGATTCTTGACTTCGAGATCTCGATAGCTCGCGGTCGGGCTCTTCATGCCCAGCGCGTTTCCAAGCTCCATGCACCCGGTCAAGCAGAAGAGACCCGGTACGAGAAGAGTAAGAACAGCGGTAAATATCAATTTGTTTTTCATGACCTAATCCTTCAAGCAACTCGAGGGTTTTGACGTACGGGTTCGAAAAGAATTCGCCACGATTGGGGGACGATTCGGTGTCTGGAGGCGAAAAACTTGAGTAGACATCGTCGCAGAAGCGCGTTAGTGTGCGTCGCTCGCGCCCGCAACGGCAACGCGCGTTTTGTTTCTCCATTAGGAATTCTCTTTGACTACTTTTGAAAATCTGGACCTAATAGAGCCACTGCTGCGAGCGGTGGCAGAAGAAGGCTATTCAACACCGACTCCCATTCAAGAACAGGCGATCCCACCGTTACTCGACGGCAGGGATGTACTGGGCTGTGCGCAAACGGGGACGGGAAAGACGGCCGCCTTCTCACTTCCGATCATCCAGTTCATTGCTGAACGCAACGCCGGCGGTGGCAAGCCGCCGATACGCGCCCTCTGTCTGACGCCCACTCGGGAGCTTGCAGCCCAGATTGGGGCCAGCTTGAAGGCGTATTCGCAGTTCACCAACGTGCGTCATACCGTCATCTTCGGCGGTGTGAGCCAGAGACCTCAGGTCGCAGCCCTTCAACGGGGCGTCGACGTGCTCGTGGCGACGCCGGGGAGACTGCTCGACCTGCACGGACAGGGTTTTATCGACTTCAGTTCGGTTGAGTTCTTCGTGCTCGACGAGGCCGATCGAATGCTCGATATGGGCTTCATCCGCGATATTCGTCGCATCCTCAAGCTCTTGCCCAGCGACCGGCAAAATCTACTGTTTTCTGCGACGTTGCCTCCGGCGATCGTCAAACTCGCGTCCTTTCTTCGCGAACCGGTTCGGGTCGAAGTTACCCCGGCCCATTCCACGGTCGAGTTGATTGAGCAGCGGGTGATGTTCGTGGAGCGACGCAACAAGCGCCGGCTCCTCGTCCAGGTTCTGAAGCGGCCCGAGGTGGAAAGCGTCATCGTGTTCACACGAACAAAACACGGCGCAAACCGCGTGGTGAAGGAGCTGACTCGAGCCAGGCTCAACGCCGTAGCTATCCATGGCAACAAGTCGCAAAACGCCCGGGAACGGGCACTCGAGGGTTTCAAGGCGGGGAAGGTCATGGCTCTGGTCGCGACCGATATCGCCTCGAGAGGCTTGGACATCGACGACGTGAGCCACGTCGTGAATTTCGATTTACCGAATGAGCCCGAGTCCTACGTGCACCGAATCGGTCGAACAGGCCGCGCCGGACGCACAGGCATCGCGATTTCGTTCTGCGACGAGACCGAGAGTGACTACCTGAGAGACATCATCCGTCTCACGGGCGAGGACGTTCCGGAGGACTCTGATCACGAGTACCACTTCCCAGAAGCTCGACCAGAAAACAACGCCAGCGCTGCGAGGAGGATTCGGACTGAACTCAGAGAGCGGAATCGACAGAACCGCCCTCCGAGGCGACCAAAAGGAGAGCGCGGTGGCCAATCGCGCGGATCGGGCGGTCGCAATCAGCGCGACTCCGACAAGCGCCGGTCCGGCGACTCGTCAGATAACCAGGGTCGATCGAACAACAGCTCGGAAAATCAGGGCGGCGAGAACGCGAACTCGCAGTCTCGTAGACGAAGACGAGCAGGAGCCGGCGTGCCCCTTCCCAACAGAAACGGCCAACAGGGCCAAAATCAGGGAAACAGCTCAGGCGCGGGATCCGAACAGCCTCGTCCGCCGCGCCGCCGCCGTCGGAGACGGCGCCCGGGTGTGAAGCCAAAGCCCTGACCCCGCTCTCCCCTTCCTTTCCCTTTCCCCTTTCCCTTTCGCCTCTCCATCCATCTAGCCACTAGAACGGGGTGTACGGCGTGTTCACGAAACTCAGTGTGAAGACGAAATGGGCACCCGCGCCGCACAGGACGAAGAGGTGCCAAATCTCGTGAAAGCCAAAGACCTTTGGCCACGGGTCGGGCCACCGCTTCACGTATACCACCGCACCCAACGAATAGGCGGCGCCTCCCAGAGCGCCCCAAAACGCTGCCCAACCAGATAGCTGCGGGATGATGAGGGGCGACGGAATCACGACGATCCAACCCATCGCCAGATAGATCCCGGCTGACAACCAATCAGGACAGCCGATCCAGAACAGCTTGAAGACGATGCCGGCCAGGGCGATGCCGAGTACCACCGAGATCATTGTGGTTCGCCAAGCGCCGTCTAGCAGGTGGATCATCGGGGGCATATAGGTCCCCGCGATCAAAAGAAAAATTGCGGTATGGTCGAGCTTCCTCAGTAGCTTGTTGCCGCGAGGCCCCAGATCAAAGAAGTGGTAGGCGCTCGACGCGAAGAAGAGCAGGACGAGCGACCCGCCGTACACCGCCATCCCCGCCAGCTTGGGGCCGTCGTGCTTGGACAGCAGGACGAGCGCGACTACTGCGGGGATCGCCGCGAGAAAACCCAGAAAATGGGTCAATGCGTTGATCGGTTCTTTGTTGATTCTCTTTTGTACGCGAGCTGCCAAGGGTATCCCTCACTGTTGCAGCGAGAGTAGTCCCGTTTGGGCTGAGCCTGGCGTAATAGAATCGTAAAAGCGGGAGCGCTGAGGTTACGCCTTCGCCTTCAGAGATTGGTAGTCGTGTCCGTCGGCTGCTTCAGTGTCGATCGGAAGACCTGCGCGCGACCAGCCTGGGGCGGGACCGCCGCTAGGGTCTTTGCCTCCGTCGTATCCGGCGAAGTTGTCGACCAGATTGGTGAAGCCGGCCTTCTCGAGCATCTGGGCGGCATGCCAACTTCGTCCTCCGGACTTGCACCCGACTACGATCTGGTCGTCCTTGGCGAAACTCGCCGATACCACGTCAACGAACTCACTGTTTGGGGACATGCCGCTCGTCGGACTGAAGGTCATCACCGGTACGTTGAAGGCTCCGGTTGGGTGACCAGCCTCGAACTCGTTCACAGTCCTCACGTCGACATAGACATACCCCTTCGCGAGCAGCTCTGACGCCTCCTGGGGTGACACACGCCGTAAGCCCTTTGGTTCTGCCGCAGGCGAGGACCCGCGCAGTCTCGCACTGAGGGTATCGAGTGACAGTTCGCCCGCTGCTGTGCTGCTGACCGCAAAGAAGCGGCTGCTGTCGCTCTCCCACTCAGTGCTTGCCGAATCGCCGTGAATCGTCGCCAAGGCGGCCTCGATTGGTCCGCGAAGGGCGGCCGAAGCCTCCGTGTTGGGCGCGTTCACGCGGTCGCTTATGGCGATTTGAAGATTCTGAGGCTGGATGCTGATGGACCCCGGAAACTCCGGTTCCTTGACCAACCTCTCAATCAGCTCGACCGCTCGTCGCACGCATTCCAGAACGCGCTGGTCGAGGGAGCCTTCAAGGGCAGCCTTGTTGCGATATAGCAAGGTCGCCGCGCCCCGTTCGAGATCGTAGACGAGGTTGCCTCGCTTGCCGACGATCATCGCCAGCGGCCCATCGGGAACGTGCGCGTAATCCGCAAGATCCAACCAGTCTTCGGCTGCGGTCTCGTCTTGGCGCCATCTGGCGAAAATTGCCAAGATTGGTCCGACGTCTTGATTGGCTGGTGCATCCAGGGCAATTCGAACGTTTATTCGCTGTATATCCATCATCAATCTCGATTCTGCGAAGGCATTTGCCCTCGTTTGGGCGTCTAGGAAATCTTGCTGTAGACCGTCTCGGCTTCTTCAATAAAGAGACGGGCTTCTTCGACTCGGCGGTGAGCTTGCTCAGGTGACAGTCCCGAGTGACCCTCTTCTGCCGCCAGGTAGTAGTAACCGGCGGTTGCCTTCCAGAAGGGAGAGTCTGAACCACCAAAGTGGGTTCTGAACTCATCGACGCTGTTGTACTCGTCCGAGAGTAGCAGCCCCTTTACCGAGAGGATTCCGTCCGCCGCCTTCGTCATTGCCTCGAAAGCCAGTGATGCAGACTCTTCGAGTTTGCCTTCTTCGAGCCGAAGATTGGACTCGAAATGAAGCCTGTCTGCGCCATCCAACATGAACTCGGCTTGGTCGACCACGGCGCCGGCACACTCACCGACCCCCGTGGACATGTGATAGTCCCAGGTCTGGCGATTGTCCTTATAGGTTTCGGGGTCGTCTTCGAAGTCCGGAATGACCGCGAAAGACTCTAGCTCGGCTTTGAGGGCCTTCTTCCCGACGCGCTCGACCAGTTCGTGAAAGGCCTCGCCGTCGTTCTTCTCGCGCGAGTAGTACTCGGTCAGATGGCGTACGGCGGCAGGCGCCCGTTTCGCGGGAATCCGTGCCACGCCGAGACCAAAGGACTTGCCGTTGCCATCGGTCGTACCGCCCAACACGACTTGGAACATGGGTGCCGTGTTGCCTTTGTGCTTTTTGACCGATCCAAAGAAGCCGATGTCAGCCAGATGATGCTGGCCGCAGGAGTTGAAACACCCGCTGACTTTGACGCGGATATCGCCTCTGTCTGCCAAGTCATCCATTCCGTTCTGAAACCGTGTGAATAGATCGGACGCGAGGCCCCGAGACGAGGTGATTCCGAGCTTACACGAATCGGTTCCGGGGCACGCGGTGACGTCGGCGAGCTTGCCTGCGCCTGTAATATGGAGGTTCAACCGCTCTAACGATTCGTAGAGGGCGGGGAGGTCTCCATTCGGCACCCAGCGGATTACGATGTTTTGCTCGACACTCAGGCGAACCGTGTCACCGATTATCGGTTTTAGGCTGTCGGCCAGACCACGAAACTGGTCGGCGGTGATGTCGCCCAGGGGCAAGTTGACCGTGACACTCGAGTACCCTGCTTGGCGCTGGGCTACGACGTTGCTGTCATGCCAGCTCTGGAAAGCTGCGCTGGTTCCGTCCAGTGCAAGTTCACTTCCCGGTTTGAGTGGCAGCTCCTCATAGTCGGCCGCCTCAGCTACGTGACTGGTCCAGCGTGGATCGGGCTTCAGCTTGGGCAGCTCGGCGTCGATCAACTCCCTGAGAGAGTCCATGCCGAGCTTCGCGACCACGAATTTGAAGCGGGCTCGGGCTCGGTTTCGCTTCTCACCCAAGCGGGCGAAGACGCGCGAGATAGCCTGCATCATGGGCATCATCTCTTCGGCTGGCACGAAGTCCTTGTAGAGTTGAGCCTTGTAGGGAACCGCTCCAAGCCCACCGCCGATGAAGACCTTGAAACCGTGCTGTGTTTCGCCGTCGACTTCCCGAACTGCGGCAATCGCGCCCATGTCGTGGATCATCGCCAACGCGCAGGCTTTGTCTTCACAGCCCGAGTACGAGATTTTGAACTTTCTGCCGAAGTTCTGTCCGTCGGGGTGGTTCAACAGGAACATCGCCATCGATTGAGCGTAGGGCGTGATGTCGAAGGCCTCGTCGCCGCAGACACCCGCGGTCGGGCAGCCGCACACGTTGCGAACCACGTTCCCGCAGGCCTCTTGGGTCGTTATGCCGACCTCGGCCAGCCGTCGCATGAGCTCGGGTGTATCGTTGATGTCGATGTAGTGCATCTGGATGTCTTGCCGGGTAGTCACATGGCTGACGCCAACAGCGTACTCCTCGGATAGATCGGCAAGGACCCCCATCTGCTCCAGCGTGACGCGACCCAAAGGGATCTTGATGCGCATCATCTGAACACCGTCCTGGCGCTGGCCGTAGACGCCGTGCCGCAGCCTGAACTCGAGGAAGACCCGCTCTTCCATCTGGCCCGATTGGACGCGCCTCAATTCGGTCTCGAAGAGGTCAATTTTCTCACGCGCGTCGGTCGGAATCTTCGACCAACGCGGGTGGCTGGATGTATCAATCAATATTTCGGTTCGATCCATTATTACCTTCCGCGGCTTTTCTGCTCGTTCCACGAGTGGGCTTCATCGTTGCTTCAGACCCGTTGTTCGTGGCCGTGAGCCTATTGTTGACAGCATTAATAGGGAATGCTATTCAGATTGTCAACGAATCTGCTCGGGTTTTCACAGCAATTCCCGACTAGTTTACCTATGAATTAGGCAACCTCACTGTCGGCCGGAGAGATGACAGGGTGAAGCTCTCAGCGCAAGCAAAATACGCCCTCAGGGCCATTTTCGATATGGCGTATCACGATAGCGGTTGCCCTTCGAAGATCGAACGGATCTGCCAACGAGAGTCCATTCCGGAAAAATTCCTCGAACAGATTATGAGGAAGCTGAAGGCAGGTGGGCTGGTAGAGAGTCGGCGGGGTCCCAAAGGTGGGTTCTCGCTTCTCAAGGCGCCCGAAGAGATCACGGTTGGTGAGATCGTCCGAATACTGGAGGGACCCTGCAACCATGACTGCTGTTACGACAACGATGACGAGACGCTAGAGAACTGCGAAGTTTCATCGCGTTGCGTCACTTCGGCGACGTGGCGTGACCTCGCCGCTCGCATCGATGAGGTCCTCGAAAGTGTCACCATCGCAGACATGTGTGCGCGAGCCGCTCGTTTTGGTATCAAGAGCGAGGGCGAAAAAGGCTTCATGTATATCATTTGATTGGGAGGCTTTGATGGCTGTTACAATTCGAATCCCCACACCGCTTCGCACCCTTACTTCTGGCAAAGACACCGTCGAGGTGGACGGTGCCACGGTCGGGCAGGCGCTTGACGCACTGGAAGGCGCGCACCCTGGTTTCAAAAGCAAAATCTGTGACGACGCGGGCAATGTTCGGCGCTTTGTGAACGTGTACGCCAACGACGAGGACATTCGCTTTCTCGATGATCTTGCGACAGAGATAGCGGATGGTGACGAGCTGAGTATCGTACCGGCGATCGCTGGCGGTCGTTGAGCCATGTCCCAGCCCGCTCTCGCCCAGCGCCTGGTCGATGATGCCCTAGTCCGAGAAATCTACGACGCTGTCGTTCCCGCTTATCCCGAGGAAGGCTGCGGCTTCGTTTTCGAGGACGCCGATGGCGTCTTGAGCGTCGTGGCCACCGCCAATCGGGCGACATTTCTCCACAAAAAGGACCCAGTTTCCTATCCGAGGGACGGGCGCACCTATTTTGAGCCCGACATGAAGCCGTGGATCCGGGCTCTGCGCGAGGGGCGAGAACCCCGCCTGATCTTTCATTCGCACCCAGATGATCGCGCCTATTTCAGCGCGACGGATCGAGCTTCCGCCATCTTCGAGGAGGACGGTGAAGTCCTGGAGCGCAACCCCGGCGTGCTGCACCTCGTCGTATCGGTCTTTGGACCCACACCGTCGATACGACAGGCTCGTATGTTTCGGTTCAACAGCGAGACGGGCCAGTTTGATGGTGTGGCTGTGTTTGATTCTGAGGGCGGATTGGAGAACTAGGAGCCTGTCGCGCATAGCGCTCCAGGCTCCGCCATTGGCTTTTAG
>CAZDBH010000218.1:0-1733 GCA_964503485.1 uncultured Bradymonadales bacterium
CCGCTAAAAGCTAACGGCTGGAGTCCGGGGCGTTATACGCGACGGGCTCCTAGGGTTCTCGCAGTCACGTTTTACCACCACCCAGTAGAGGTCAACATGGTCTACCAAGTGCGTTTACAGAAGATGTTTTCTTGCGCCCTTTTCACTCTGTTCTGCTGCCTTCCCGTGCTAGCGAACGCGGGCGACATTTCAGATTTTAACGGGGATGGACTCTCCGATCTGGCGATCGGAAGTCCGGGAGACGTGGAAAATCGAGCAATAGGGGAAGTACTGGTTATCTACGCTGACCCGCTCGGTGGGTTAGATCCACTAACCTCCCAAGTCTGGACACAGGACAGCCCCGGAGTCCGGGGCGTTTCCGAAGACTGGGACCATTTTGGCGCAGGTGTCGTGACGGGCGACTTCAACGGTGACGGTTTTTCTGACCTCGCCATTTCAGCCCCAGGTGAGACTCTTGGGGTTGGCACCTCCGGGGCTGGTGCCGTCAACGTTCTGTACGGTGGACCGAACGGTCTGACTGCCGTTGACGACCAGTTGTTTCACCAGAATACACCAGGAGTTTTGGGCACGGCTGAGTTGGAGGATTCCTTTGGCCGTAGCATGGCTACCGGCGACTTGAATGCGGACGGATTCTCAGACCTGGTCATCGGTGTACCGTACGAATCTGTCTCAGGGACTGCAGGGCCTTGTGGTGCCTTTCACGTCTTGTACGGGAGCATGGGGGGGCTGACAACCGTCGGAGATCAGCTCATATACCAGAATGTAGCTGGCGTTCAGGGGACATCGGAGAGCGGCGATTGGTTCGGGGCGAGTTTGGCGTTGGGTGACATCAACAACGACGGCGCTGACGACCTTGCGGTCGGTATCCCTGGGGAAGGGCTGTACGGAGTTGACCGTGCCGGTGCTGTACAGATCTTCTTTGGCAGTGTTGGCGTAGGACTCACAACAATCGGCGATTACTACATATCGCAGGCGTCACCCGGAATGGCTGGGCTCGAGGCGGATGCCGAGTTCGGCCACAAGGTCGTCTTTGGTGACTTCAGCGACGACGATTGGGACGATCTTGTTGTAACCGAAATCTTCCGCCGGCATCCGCAGGAGTGGGGAACCATTAGCCAGCCCACGGGGATGGTGACTGTTATTCCATCCCAGGACCCAGCAGGTCTCGTAACGAACGAGTCGTTCTCGTTTCATGAAAGCAGCCCTTTGTTCCCCGGCGTCTCTGATGATGACAACTTTGGCTATTCCTTGGTTGCTGATAACTTCGACGGAGTTTACGGTGACGATCTAGCCGTTGGTGTACCCAATCGAAATGTGGCCTTTTTCACCGACGCTGGTGGGGTTTCCGTCATATATAGCGACTTCTTCGGTCTGGACCTGCTCTCTGTTCAACACCTTAGCCAGGACCTCCCAAATGTTGCCGATGGGCCAGCGAACCTCGAAGCCTTCGGCAGCTCCCTCACATCAGGGCGGTACGATTCAGACGGGACCGCCGATCTAGCCATTGCCACCGAACACAACTGGGTTCAGGACATGTTCTGTGGGAGCGTCAATGTGTTGTACGGAGCCGAGCCCGCTGGGTCGCAGTACCTGCACCCCAATCTTGCAGCGATACCTGGCGCCTGTAGCAACTTGCTGCATTTCGGTGCGATCGATGGAAGGAAAGACTGGATCTTCTGAGGCTCGGGGGGCGCCCACCCGCCGCGCCGCGCCGACTAGAACGGAGGGGGGGG
>CAZDBH010000218.1:1743-13580 GCA_964503485.1 uncultured Bradymonadales bacterium
TTTTTACTATAGCTTGTCGTGTGTCGGCGGGCCCCCCCTCCGGCGCCCCCCGAGCCTCAGAAGACAAGGAAGGGTAGCTCCTCACTTCAAGATCGTGTGAAGGAATCCCGACCAGGAGTAGAGGTGCGTTTGCGAAAGGAACCAGAGTATGAGAGCCTATTTTCCTTAGTGGAATCTGAAAGAGCGAATCCAACCTGAACGCGCCTTCTCTTGAAAGGGGCGACAGGGCCAGGGGGACTTTGGACAGAGAACTCGCCTACGAGATCGCGGAATCGACCCAGCAAGAGACCGGTTTGCCAGAACGATCTCAGTCGACTATCTCGGCGGTTGGGCAAGCACGCGAGCTGGCAACCGGCGGCGCGCCCCAAAACAGCGCCCGCTCGAGCGCGCAATCCCAGAGTGCTGAACTACAAATGCTGTTAGCTGGCCAGGAACGTGGAGCGGATCCGCGGAAGGGCGATGTCCGGAAGGTGGCCGCCCAAGGGGTGGCGGCGTCAGGGCAGAGCATTCCCTACCAGACCGAAATGGAGGAGAAGTTTGGTGCGTCCTTCTCCAACGTCACGGCCCACGTTGACCCCACAGCCTCGGCGGCCAATCAAGCCATCGGCTCCGAAGCCTATGCAATGGGCAACCAAATTGCCTTCTCCGAGTCGAACCCCAGCCGAGAAATTGGTCGCTCATGAATTGGCCCACGTCGTACAACAACGGGCTGGGGTCTCCCTCAAGGGCGGCGTTGGCGAGAGTGGCGATCGATACGAACAAGAGGCCGACGCTGCAGCTCGAGCAGTCGTCACCGACCAACCCGTCAAAATGCCAGGCGCTTCGGAACGTGGAGCGGCCAACCCCGATGGCGGCCAGGTCCAGACCAAGTCGAAGCCCGCGATCAGCACAGGGAAGAAGGGGAAGAAGGCGGACGGCCCACCAAAAGATGCCTTGGGGCTCGTCAACGCCGACGGCAAGGTTGTCGCAACCGATGTGCGCGATCCCGTGTTCGAGCAGCTGGCCCACCGAATCGCATACATGACGCCCAAGGAGGCCGTGGGCCAGAAGGAATGGCTCTCTCGACACGGCTACACCATCGGGAAATTCTACGAAGATACGACGACCGGAATGCAGTGCGTCAGCCTGAAACCGAAGCCGGTCAGCCGTAAGGGAAAACTGATCAAGATGCCGCCGGTTCTGGCCTTTCGCGGCACTGACACAGATAAGGGAAATCGAGAGCTCGGCAAGGACGCCGCAGCCGATCTTCGATGGAAAGCGGTGGGATACGGACAGTTCGCGGCCAACCGGCCGCAGATCGTCAACCTTCTCGCAAGTCTCGGCGGACGTGCCGTGGTTACCGGCCACAGTCTGGGCGGCGCCCTCGCTCAGTTGACCGGCTGCTATTTTCCGGGAATGGTTCAACGGATTGTGACCTTCCAAGCACCAGGCATCGATTCGGCAACGGCCAAGAAACTGGCTGATTACAACAAGGCCAACCCCGGTAAGAAAGTCGACTCCACCCACTACGTGGCGAAAGGAGACCTCGTCAGCAAAGCGGGACAGAATCGGACAGCCAATTCAGACGGAACAACCGACGTGATTGGCTACCTTCCGGAGAAGAAAGGAGCGAAGGGGGCCCACACATCGTACCTCCTCTCTGGGAAGTCGAAGCATGTACCGCGAATGAGTCGCGCTGACGGATCAGCAGACCCAATAACGCGAGACCCAAGTTCGGCCGCCGAATGGGGACGGAAGATGCTTTCCATGCCCAAAGCCACCTTCACCGCGCTGTTTGGCGAGTACTCGATAAAGAACTCGCTCGTCCAGTTCACCGGCGCCCTCTGGTCGAAGTACCAGTCGAAGCTCGACAAGGGCGGCAAGGCCGCAACCCTCAAAGCCGAAGCGGCCAAAGAAATCGACAAGTTCACCAGTATGCTGACGCTCTCAATGGAGAAGAAGGTACCGGGACTCAAGATAGCGATTGAGCGGGCGAAGGAAACAGCTAAGGACGGGTATCTCACGCCATCGCAACGCCAGGAACGCAGCCCAGAGCGGCGGTCACCCGAATATGTCAAAGCTGAAGCTAAGAAAATGCTGAAGCGGCTGGAAGCGGAGCTGGCCAAACTCATGACTGAACTCGGTCCGGCGAGGGCAGTTATCGCCCAGAAACGTTCAGATTTTCTGAAAGCGATCGCCAACTACAAGAAGCCATAGACCCATCGACGTCGGAAACGACCGACGGCAACCCGGTCTAACTAGCTTTCTCGCCTTCGATTCGTCACTCCCCGGCGAAACCAGCACTCCTTTCGACCCCGTCCCAGATATTACCTTCACCTACGCCGAGACGACTACCGTGTCCCGTGAGGAGCGGCTCTGTTGGTAGCGTGAGTCAGGCAGAAGAGCAGGCCGGTCTTTTCGTCGCTGGGCGAGCAGGAAACCAACTATTTTAGACCCAGAAGCGTCGTTGTTCGTCTTCTTCCATGTCGAGGTCAGGAGGTCACATGAAGGTTCACACAGTTTTCGTACTATTTGCCACACTTGCTTTTTCGTCGTTCTCGAGCGCCCAAGCCCCAGAAGACACCCCGGTTGGGCGGATCATCCAAGAAACGGGTTTCTCGATTGCCGAGGTCACAGCAAACGACAACGTCCTAAGCATCGACGTGGGTTTTGGAGCCGGCTGCGCAGCGCATGACTTCTACATGACCTGGAACGGCCAGTTCGGCGGTTCCGGCGTTCCCCACGTCATCTTGCAGCTGATCCATGACGGTCACGGAGAAACCTGCGAAGCGTATGAAACTCGGGTCGTCCGCTTCGACATGACGGACATTCTCGAACAGTTCGCCAGCCTCTATCCACCCGAGGCACCGCTCGATGTCGTTGTGAACGGCCACCAAGTGCGAGTGCTCTCGGGAGACTGAGGCCCGCCAGAGCTGGTCTTTTCGAGGAGTCTGAATAGCTACCCGCCTAGCTCATCCCCACCGACAGGCTCTGCTCTGCCCGATTTGCTCTCAAATAAAGATAGATAACAGGAAAATTTCGGCGTCGATTGTCAGGCTTGAGTCATGGGGCCAATGGAGAATGAGCATGAGATATCTTGCATATACAGTCGCAATCGCCATCACACTCACCGCCAGCGCAGCTACGGGCCAGGACTGGCCTGTCTTCGAGGTCTACGAACCAATCAGTCGAGGATTCGAGTCAAACTGCGTCGAAGACGTCGCCGTCGGCGACGACCATTCCTGCGCGCTGCAGCAAGACGGGTCGGTCACCTGCTGGGGTGATGACACCTACGGTCAGTCCAGCCCCCCACGGGGCCAGTTCTTTGATATCACCGCTGGCGGCGACCACACCTGTGGGATCCGCTATGACGGAACCGTCGAATGTTGGGGCCGCAACAACCACTGGCAGGCCAGCCCGCCCTCCGGCGACTTCACCCAGATCGATGCGGGCCGCGCCTTTACCTGCGGCGTTCATCCCGACAACTCAGTCACGTGTTGGGGACTCAACTTCATGGGTTCGACGTCGCCGCGTGGCGCCGCTATCGCCCAAGTCAGCGCCGGTGTTTCACACAGCTGCGGCGTGACGACGAACGACTGGGTCTCTTGCTGGGGACGAGCCGGCCGATCAACTCCACCATTCCAATTCCATGCCACCGAAGTGTCAGCCGGACGCCATCACACCTGCGCCATCAGCAACTCCACCGGCAGAATCTCATGCTGGGGCAACCTCTCGGCGCCACGTGTCGACGAGCGCTTCATTCAACTTGATGCCTATGATTCACATGCCTGTGGCGTGACCGACAACAATGAGGCGGTGTGCTGGGGTGGTAACGGGTACGGTCAGTCGTCGCCGCCCCGAGTCGATTTTAACCAGGTCGCTGTCGGCCTTGGCCACACCTGTGGAGTCACCAGCCGAGGCACGGTCGAGTGCTGGGGCAACAACCAGTCGGGCCAGAGCGAATCACCGCTAGCTGAGGTAGCCTGTGTACAGGTCATCAAAGACACGAGATGGGATGATATCTACGATTTTTCGAGCTGGAAGTGAGGTCGAATCAGCGGCGGCTAGTATTCGACGGGTCCAATATCCGTTGACGGCCAGGAGCGAAAATTGCCGAGCTGGTCGTCGGCTGGCGCTGCAGCACTCGGAATGACACCCAGGGCTTGGCTGTTTGTGGCGAGAGGATAGTGGCCGCTTCCTGGACCCGCCCAGGACCCCACGAACGGTTGCAACTCAGAGCTAAATGGGCCGGCTGACAGATCGGTTCCGATTGTCGCTAGTCCGCACCCGTTAAGGTCGCCGAGCAAGTTGTTTCCGTCTGAATAGAATGAGCCGTCGCAATTGGGTGGCGCTCCCACCCCGCCGCTGTTCTCCATCAAGATGACGGCGCCCATCACACTGTAGACGCCGTAGTCCTCAAAGATTCCGCCGGTCTCGACCGCTGCGCGATTCTCTACGATGGCTGAGTTGTGGATGATGAAGTCCATCTGGTTGCCCTGGGGTCCCCGCCACAAGTGAACTGCACCCCCGCCCGCCCCGAACTCGACGTTCTGAGCGATCGTCACATTCTCAATTTCGACACGCGTGCTCCCTCCGCTGGCATAGATGCCAGCGCCGCCCTGGAACATTGTCTGCAGCATACCGAGTGTCTGGTTTCCGTCAATCACACTTCGAGTGATCGAGGTTCGGCTTCTGCCCCCGACGTATAGGCCGCCTCCGGCCACTTCGGCTGTGTTTGAGGAGACACTGACTTGGTCGAGCTGAGCGGTGGTGTTGGGGTTGCCGCTGGACAGGCCGGCTCCCACTCGGGCGGTGTTGTTCGAGATCGTCGAGTTGCGAATCTCCATATCACACGGGTTACTCCAATTGCTCCCGTTGCGGATCCCGCCTCCGGAGGCCGAGCCATCATTGCCGTCAATCAGCGTGTTCCCGACCTGTAGGTAACCTTGGTTCCAGATTCCACCGCCTTCTCCGGTCATACTCAGCACCTCGTTGTCCAGTATGTAGGTGTCTCTGATGAACATCCCCATACCCGTAGACATCGTGATAGCGTTTGCAAGGCCACCTCCAGCGACCTCGGCTGTGTTTCGTGCGATTGTTGTTTCGTTGAGCTCGAGATATCCCCAGCTGTTGTAGATCGCCCCACCGCGATTGGCTGTTGAGTCAGTTATCCAGCCGCCTTCGAGGTAGAGGGTGCCGTAGTTGCGAATCGCACCGCCATCTTGGTAGGGCCCTGGGTCCCCGTTCTTCAAAAACAGGCCTGACATGAAGACGCGAGCCTGCGACCAAACGTCGAAAATCCTGTCGATGCCCGCTCCGTCAATTTCAGCACCACTGTATGAAATGATGTCAACCGACTCAGTGATGTCAAAATCACCCTCGTAGTCGCCACCGTTCCCAGCAATACTAAGGGCATAGGTACCGCGCGGGACAATTATCGTGTCGTGACCGGGCCAGGCGTTCGCTTCCATAATCGCAGCCCGCAACGTACAGACCTTGATCGGCGCGTTGAAATGGGCGCACCAGCCGTTCCCTACGTCCGTGTCGACGAGGTCCGAGGTGTCGTTGACGACGAATGTTGCCGCCTGAGATGTTGAGGTTAGAAGGAGGACCCGCCAGCCTCAATCGCAGGTACCGCTGACCCCACCGTTGCCGACATTACCGCCGATTGTAACGCGCTCGACAAACTCTTCGACTTCGCATCTGAGCAGGCCGGGGCCTCCTGAAATGCCCAGATCGCCAGTGATACTGGTCAGGTTCGGTGCCAAGTCCACCGTGTCGTCCATCTGGTTGTCAGATAGGGACACATCGCCATCGGCAGTCCGGAGTTCTGGGAGCCAGGTAGCCTGGTTCGCGAGTTGATAGTTCCCCCGAAACTTGAGCACCTCATCGATGCTGTCTGGCGTTGGACCCAGGGTCCTGAGAGCGGGCATCGAAAGGGATTCGAGGCTTCCGTTTTCGTAGAGGCGTACGTACAGGGCAGTGGTTGCGGGCATGGTCAGGCTGGTCAGCTGGGTGTTCCACATCGAGAAACCACCCGACATGGTATCGAAACTGCCGAGAGAGAGCGAGGTGAGGTTGTCTTCGTCGATTCCGATGTACGTCACGGGCTCGGTCAACCGAAAGGTCGCTGTTCGGACGTCATTCCCCGAGAGGCCCAGGCTGTGGATTTTGATGCTTGCCAGTGATGAGATATCTCGCAACACGGGGTTGCTGGACAGGGTGATGCCGTAGGTCGTCTCAGTGATGTTACTCAGTCCACCAATGGTTGTCAGTTTCGGGTTTGCCTGGACATAGATGAACTCTGGCGTCCCAGAGCCGCCCAGACCGTTGAGACTGGTCAGTTCGGCGTTGTTCTGAACACGAAGCTCGCCAACTACGCTCATTGACTCGAGCCCAGCAAGACTCGTCAGAGCTGTGGTTCCGTTGATCGAGAGGTTGCCTCGCACCTCGACGATGTGCGCCAGACCGCCCAGCGAGGTGACGTCTCCGCCAATGACGAGGGACCCGCCAATCGTGTTGCAGAAGCTCAATCGCGCGAAGTCGGGGTCATCGTCAGAAGTGATTCCAGCGCCACCTTCACAGACCTCGGTTGGGGTGCCGACTTCGATCTCCTGGCACTCGGTGGTGCAGTAGGTACAGACACTGACGAAGTCCCCAGGATCGCACTCAACGTCTGTGTTGTCGGCACCGTCATCACAACCCTCTCCTGGATCGATGTTGCCGTCGCCACAACAGGAACAGTCGATGCACGCACCGGATCCGCACGTCAACGTGGGTTCACCGCATTCCTCGTCGGCGTCGACCACCCCGTTCCCGCAACTGCCATCAGACTCGCATTCGCAACTGGTCCGATTGCAATCCTGCCCGAGGCCACAACCAATCGGTTCAGCCTCCGGGTCGCAGTCTTCGAGTCCGGGAGCGATGACGCCATCGCCGCAGTCGGCCTCGCACTCGCATAGGACGTTGCAGGTCGTTCCCACCCCGCATCCAATCGTCTCGGCGGTCGAATCGCATGCTTCGCCCTGGGCGCTGTCCCAGGTTCCGTTCTGACACAGCGTGCGGTTTGAGACGCACTGGCAACGGTCGTTGCAGAAGTCGTCGTCGGCGCAGGAACCCGACCATTGGTCCCGCGAGAGGCCGGGGTCGCACATTTCGACCAAATCACTGTAGTTATCGCAGGCGAGGAGGCGCTCTCCGTCTCCGCACTCACCGATGTTCGGGCAAATGCACTCGCCGCTGTCGCCGCATTCCCACCCCCCGCAGTAGCCAATCCCTCGGTCGGCGCAGACGGTGTCGCTGCAGGGCGTTCCGCTACCAGGGCATCCGCATGAGCCTGTCTCACAACTCATACCCGATTCGCAACGCAAGGCCGCTTCAGTGCGACTGCCACATGAGTCGAGGTAGTAAATCGTCGATCCGTCACAGACGGTGCCGCCTCCACGGGGCACGCAGAGGTCGTCCAGCTCGGGGCCGTCCTCGTAGCAATAGGATCGCACGAAGTTCGTGACCGCTGTACCGCAACTGCCTCTATCAATGAAACCACTGCCGAGACAGGACTGGAGGTCCAGTGCGACCGAGTTACCGTGCATCACACCGCGGTTGTGCCCTTCGGCAAACACCTCGTTGAGGAATCCAGCCAACACCGAGCCGCAGCTGACCGCGATAGGAATTCCGGCGCCGGACATTCCCGCCCCGATGCAACCAACAACGCTGACTGTCCCGGCCCCAACGTTGAGAGCGAAGTCGACGTATTCGTTGGAAATGATGTCGCAGGGCCCCGGGATGTCCTTTTCGCGGTCTACCTCGATGTAGAGTCCGTTCTCCTCAACCCATTCGAGATGGTCTCGAAACCAAAATTGTACCCGAGAACGCTCCAACACCTGTCGATGTCCGTCGGGCGTAGTGACCTCGAGGTCGACGTAGAACGTCTCGTAGTTCATAAACCGAACAATCGTGCCGTCATGGGCCACGACTTCAGTGGGTCGTCCGGTTTCATCGACGTAAGCCACGAAACCGTTCCCGTCGGCGTCGCTGTAGTAAAACCCCAGTGAAACGTGTGCCGACCTCGTCCTCTTCGGTGAGAACGCCGATGACTTCGCCCGTCGAATCACCCTGGGCCAGGAGCAAGAACTCGTCGTCCGGGTTGAGATTCTCGATTACGAACGCCGAGTACTCGTCATCCTCCTCTTCGCTACAGTGACAGGGCCCCCAGTCGTATGAAATGCACTCTCGTTCCGAATTGAATTGTTCTTCTGTGCATCGACAGACCTGGGTTTCACCGTATTCGCACTCTCGCTCCACGTCAGCGAACCGCGGTGGACCATCGTAGTCTATGCTGTCTTCGGCGGTGCCATCGCCGGCGAAGTCGTCGTCGCTGTCGGCCCACCAGTCCTCATCGTCCCACCAGTCCTCACCGTCGGTCACCCCCGAATCGTCATCTTGGTTGTTGGACGAACTGGGCTCGGGATCGTCGGAGCAAGCGAACAAGGCGACGCTCAGGAGTACTACGAGCGGTAACAATCCGGGTGTTTTAACGGCCATGCGTGTTCTCGGTTGCCTTTGAAGAACTCGCAGTATTCCAATTTTTGAGCTGTTTGTACATCCAGCGCGCCCTTTGGGGGCTTCCGCTGAAGCTGAATGGCCCAGTTCGGATTGAGGGTTTGGGTGAGGTGGCCCCATTCGGGCCGAGAGTGGCGAACTTGGGGCTATTCGGCGAGCACGACCGCCCAGCGGTTGAGTGTACCGACGTCCCGATTTGCGGTGTCGGTGATGTGAAGGGTCCAGTCTCCGGCGGAATCGAGGCCAGCGAACTCGGCCAGTGTGAAGGTCTGCTTGATGTCTTTGTTGGACCCGCCGCTCTTGTTCCAGACGACGACCTCCGTATCACCGTGCGTCAGCGTGATGAGCAAGTCGCCGACCCAAGTATGCGTGATGTCTAACTCCAGCTGAACACCGGCGGCTGCGACGTCCTCGGGGATGACGATGACAGAGGAAACACCGCCGTCGTCATTGTCGGGGATAGCGAGCTCACCTGTGTTCTCGAAACTGTTGGTGGTCGTGGGCTCACCACCACCGCCGCACAGGGACCCAGTGGGTGAGAAGCAGTTGTCGGCCACACCGCTGACACCAAAGGACGAGTCGCCGACGCGACCTCGGATGGCGTTGAGCATGTCGGACCAGGATACCTTGTAATCGTTTTCGAGGGCCCAAATCATGCGGGCCAGGAAGGGTCCGAAGTAGTAGTTCGCGTCCGCCGAGACTTCATAGACCGACGACAGCACGTCGAGATTGGCCCAACCGCCCTTCCCTTCCAAGATCGGCTTCACGTAGTACTGGTAGCCAAGGCAGCCGCCGTAGAGGAAAATCTGGTAGAAATCCGGGTAGTTGGGCCGAGTCCAGAAGTCGCTGGAGCCAAGCATGCTGTGGCCATCGTAGGCGATAATCTCGTGCTCGGTTATCGCGGCGTTGAAGTTGCTCAGGTGAGCGTAGTCACTCAGTCCTGAGAACTCGTACGGGCTATACAGGTCGACCGTGATGACCACACCTGCGACGGTTCGAGTAAATCGGCGACCGATGGGCGCGTCGTCGACCTCTGTGAAGTCAGCACCACGCAAGGAACGAATCATTCGGTTCATGTTGCGCACGCCCGGGTCGTTGTCGTCGAGGTCGTCCCCGATCTGCCCGAAGAGGACAACGGCTGTGATGTTCCCATCTTCGATGAGTTGGTCATATTCGGGATAGGTCGTGCTCTGGGATGGCAGGACACTCGAGACGGTGATTTGCATCTCTTGGGTCTCGAGTTCACAGGCGCTCTTGTTTGGATTCCAGAGATACCAGTAGATTGAGGCGCCGGTACCCAAGTGGTCGTCGGGATTGATGCACGACTCGCCAGCCTCGTGGGCTGTATACGGATTTACCGGGACTGTCGAACGATAGACTTGGCCCTCATTGACGCCGTCGGCAGCATTGTAGAGCAGGACGGCGTCAACGCCCTGAATCCTGAAATGAGTCAGCTTCTCGCGATCGATTTCCCGAGCCGCGGCTGTGGTAAGCCACTCGCCGTCGACCAGCCACTCAACGCGGTCCGAGGAGCTCGCGTCCTCGGCCAAACTCTCGATGTACAGGATGCGTCGATTGCGAAGGTCGGTGACTGCAAACTGTCCCAGATCGGCAGGTGCATCGAAGATGCGGTAAGAAGTGGCGGTGACGTCCGCCTCGATATCGACTTCAACTTCGATTCCGTCGGGATTCTGGTAGCCGGTATCGCCCTTGCCGCCAATCTCTGGCTCGAACAAGAATGGATTGTCTTCGGTCTCTTCGACTGGAGCTTCAGTCGGAGCTTCGACCATGTCGCCTTCGGCACAGGCGACGGTCAAGAAGGCGAAGCCAACAAAAATCATCTTCAATCGAAACAACATTCAGGAACTCCTCATTCGAAACATCGTAAAGGTCCGTCCGCTGTGCGGTATCGCAACTTGTGTGCCGAAAAGACGGGGACCGCCAGACCGCGTGCTGCGGGCAAGTGGGTGGAGCGAAGGGACATGGCGGCTGGGGTCGGCAGACCCCAGAGTGGGGACCCGGCTGGCGGATCAGGCAGCCAGTTTGCATTTGTAGGAACGAGGTCTGGGGTTGGCCTTCGTACACCGCCGTCGCCCAGGCGGGGGTACATTAATCCTTCGTAGAAGGGGCTGTGGGGACGTTCCTTCCGCACCTTTGGCGCTGAACGGCCGACCACCAACTGCCCCACTTGGCTCCGAGCCAGAAAAGCGGTATGTCGTTGCTCATCACTTTTGTCAGGAGTCGAAATGTCCGCGAACAACCCACCTGCAGCCCCATTTGGTAGTGTTTTTGCGCCCACGATGGCGACAGCTCGTTGGGAGAACGGCGCGTGGCAAGAGACCGCGCTCGAGCCGGTCGGCCCGCTTCCGATGCATCCCGCCACACACGTCTTCCACTATGGGAGTGCCTGTTTCGAGGGTCTCAAGGCTCATCGCAACGCTGACGGTGGGGTCCACATCTATCGGTTAGACACCCACGTCGAGCGAATGCAGCAATCGACTGGGTTGGTCATGCTGCCCAACCCGGGCCGAGAGCGGTTGCGTGGGATGATAATCGACACCGTCAAGGCAAATCTCGACCATGTCCCTGACACGCCGGGCTCGCTCTATATCCGCCCAACCATCATCGGCACTGAAAACAACATCGGCGCTGCCGGGCGGCCTACCCATGAAGCCCTGCTCTATATTCTGACAAGCCCTGTGGGTGACTACTTTGCCGGCGGCCTCCGACCGCTGAAGATCGCCATTGAGACGACCGTTAGGACCACACCCCAGTTCGGACGGGTCAAGTGCGGCGCCAACTACGTGATGGCGCTGGGTATTACGATGAACGCCAAGCGCGAATATGGCGTTGATCAAGTGCTTTTTGCGCCCGATGGCGATGTGCAGGAGACCGGCGCCTCGAACTTCCTGTTGATTGACGACAAGCGAGTCGTGACCAAGGGCCTTGACCCCTCTTTCCTACACGGCGTCACCCGGGCTTCGGTGCTTCAAATCGCCGCCGACCTCGGCTACCAAGTCGAAGAGCGTGACGTAACACTCGACGAGGTTCTGGCCTGGTCAGAGAAGGGTGAGGCGGCCCTGTCGGGTACCGCGGCGGTGCTCGCACCGGTGGGGACATTTGTCCATAAGGGGGAGACCATTACCGTCGGTGGCGGTGGCATCGGCCCTAACACACTCCGACTGAGAAAGGCCCTCACCGACCTGCATCAAGGCATCGCCGAGGACAAACACGGTTGGCTGACGCCTGTCGGTTAACAGCCAACGCCCAGCCCCAGATCTCGTCTCGAGCGTCAT
>CAZDBH010000219.1:0-13579 GCA_964503485.1 uncultured Bradymonadales bacterium
CTAAAAGCTAACGGCTGGAGTCCGGGGCGTTATACGCGACGGGCTCCTAGGGCTCTAAACTGAGGCGGTAGTCTCGGCCTGGGCGGTCGACTGGGCCTGCACGGGGCTCGCGATGGCCGCCTCTTCGCTTGCCTCGGTCTCGCGGTCAGAGAGATAGTCAGAATACAAGGATTCACAGAAGAATTGGACCGCTTGTACCGTGAGGTTGCTGCGTACCGACGGGAAAATCTCGAAGGCGTGCTGAGCCCCGGGAAGCTCGGCGTGGACGGCGATCCCCCCCGCTTCGCGGAGCGTTGCGGCAAAACGTCTGGCCTCCCGCGGCGGAGCAAGGGTGTCCTTTTGTCCGTGCAGCAGGAAGAAGGGAGGGGGGCTTTCCGATATCTGGCGAAGGGGCGATGCCAATTCGTAGTCGTCCTCGAAATCCTTTTTCGCCCGCTTCATTACGATGCGCTCGATCAGAAACTGAAAGCCCGGGTGCATCCACTTCCCGTGCTGGTCGGTGAAGTCGTAGATGCCGTAGTACGGGACGCAGGCCGTGATTGAAGTATCGACCGACTCGAAACCGGGCTGGTACACTGGCAGGTTCGGAGTAAGCGTCGCGAGTGATGACAGATGAGCACCCGCGGATCCACCCGCCAGAATCAGGAAGTCTGGATTGGCCCCATATTCTCGACCGTGCTCTTTCACCCACGCGATTGCCCTCTTCACGTCGATAATGTGGTCCGGAAATGTGGCTCCGGGGCTCAGGCGGTAGTTCGCGTTGAAACAGACCCAGCCAGCAGCCGCGAGTCGATTCACGGTCACCAACCCCTGTTGGTCTTTGTTCCCAATAACCCAGCCCCCACCATGGATATACAGCAGCGTCGGGCAGTTTTCCGGCTTGTCGGAGCGTCGATACACGTCCAGTTTGAGGCGCTTGGGGTGGTCCTTTGAAAACTGAATCCCTCGGACCTTCTCGACCCCAGGGCGTCGGATCGGAAACACCTTCAGGATGCGTTTCCACTCCAGCGAGAACCTCAGATCGCTCGGGTTGTGGCCTTCGAAGCCACCTTCCATCGCTGTCAGCAGTGTCGCACGAGCGCTCATACTCTGCCGATGGCACTGTAGAAGGCCAAACCATGAAGCCAGTGTGAGACCCAAGCCAAGCCAACCGGGCCATTCTCCCAGCGCACCCAACGCGATAAAAACGACGGTAGCGATGACCTGCCAGACAAGGTGCTGGATAGCCAATTCAGAGGTCAGCCAACCCGCGAAGAAGCTCCCGAGTGCCACAAAACCTGGCCACTTGAGGGGTCTGTGGGCATTCACAGAGAACCACAGACCGACGACACTAACTGTCAAAAACGCCCAACTCATCCTGGCAATATAGTGATTCCGCTTGAGACGTCAAAGTGAGTTTGGAGTTTGTAGGTGGTAGTCGAGAGTTTGTAGTCGAGAGATGGGAGTTAGGAGTTGAGAGTACAGCCGCGCCAGGGCGCAGCGAAGCCTTGGCGCCGAGGCACTGTCCTAGCTCGCTGCGCTCTTCTTCTTGTTGCGAAAGCTGGGAAGCAATTCCCGCAGATAATGCCCTGTGTAACTACCGGACTCTTGGGCAACTTGCTCTGGAGTGCCGGCAGCAACGATGGTTCCCCCCGACGAGCCGCCTTCTGGACCCAGATCGATGACGTAGTCAGCTGTCTTGATGATGTCGAGGTTGTGCTCAATCATAACGACCGTGTTGCCCGCTTCTACGAGGGCATGGATGACATGCAGGAGCTTCTTGATGTCATCAAAGTGGAGGCCGGTCGAGGGTTCGTCGAGAATGTAGAGTGTGTCGCCGGTTGCGACCTTCGCGAGCTCGCGGCTCAGTTTCACTCGCTGCGCTTCACCGCCAGAAAGGGTGGGGCTGGACTGACCCAAATGGATGTAGCCCAATCCGACATCGACCAGGGTCTGAAGTATCCGACTGGTTGTTCGGTGATTCTGGAACAACTCGTTGGCCTGGTTGACAGGCATGTCGAGGATATCCGAGATCGTGTAGCCCTTATACTTGACCCGCAGCGTCGCGTCGTTGAACCGTCGTCCCCGACATTCCTCGCAGGTGACGAAGACGTCAGCTAGGAAGTGCATTTCGATTTTGCGGACTCCAGCGCCCTCGCAGGCTTCGCACCGACCTCCCTTCACATTGAAGGAAAACCGTCCTGGCTTGTAGCCATACATTCGCGATTCCGGGAGCTTGGCAAACAGGTTTCGAATCTGATCGAACACCTTTGTGTAGGTTGCGGGATTGCTCCGCGGTGTGCGGCCGATCGGGCTCTGATCGATGTCGATGACCTTGTTGAAGAGTTCCAGACCGTCGATCCGCCCGTGGGCGCCGATTGGGCGCTTGCTGTCGTGCAATGCCCTGGCGACGGCAGGATAAAGAATCTCGTTGATCAGTGTGGATTTGCCTGCACCAGAAACCCCAGTCACACAGGTGAAAAGCCCGATTGGAATCTTGGCGTCGACGCTCTGAAGGTTGTTCATCGTGGCGCCTACGATCCGAATATGACCGCGCTTCGGTTTCTTTCTCTTTTTGGGGACCTCGATCTCGAGTTCGCCCGTCAGGTATTTTCCCGTAATGCTGTTCGGATTCTCTTCGATTGCTTTGGGTGGTCCGGCGGCAACGATCTCGCCACCGGTTTTGCCGGCACCGGGGCCGAAATCCAGGACGTAATCACTCTCTTCCATGGTCTCGCGGTCGTGTTCGACTACGATGACGGAATTCCCCATATCGCGCAGGTGCTTGAGGGTTGATAGAAGCTTCCGATTGTCGCGCTGGTGAAGGCCAATACTGGGTTCATCCAGGATGTACAGCACGCCGGTGAGTTCGCTTCCCAGTTGGGATGCGAGCCGTATTCTCTGGGCCTCGCCTCCCGACAAAGTCGGACCGGACCGGTTGATGGTCAGATAGCTCAAGCCCACGTTGAGAAGAAACTTCAGCCGGTTGCGGATCTCCTTCAGGACCTCGCTAGCGATGACGCCCCTGTTTCCGGGCAGGAGTAGTTTGTCGAAAAACGCCGCTGAAGACTCGATCGTCATCCCGTTTACATCGACAATCGAGGTTCCACCGAGCAGGACGGATGAGCTCTCGGGACGCAGACGGGTGCCGGAACAGCGTTCGCATGGTGCCGCCGTCAAAAAGGTGGCGAAGTGCTCTCGATATCGCTCCGACTCGGCTTCCCGAAAGCGCCTCAGCAGATAGGGGAGGGCGCCTTCGAAGGTTGTCCTCATTGCGTGCTTGCGACCCTCGATCGTGAGAAGAAAGGCCTCGTCGCCGGATCCGTTCAGGAGTAGTTCTCGAAACGCTTTTGGCAGTTTGGTCCATACGGTCGTCATCTTGACGCCGAATTCGGCGCACAACGCACGCACGATGCGCCAATTGAGCCGTTGGCCGCGGGTGTAACGCCGCGCCCATATCTTTACGGCCCCTGCCTCGAGACTGAGAGTCGAATCGACCACCTTCGCCGGGTCCATCCTCAGAGCCGTGCCCAGACCATTGCAGGTTTTGCACATGCCGAGGGGACTGTTGAACGAAAAGGATTGGGGTGACAACTCCGGAAACGCGAGCTCACAGTGGTCGCAAGCAAGCTTCTCACTGTAGAGCTGATCGTCCTTTCCGGGCACCTGAACGATACAGCGTCCATCCCCAACCGAGAGGGCGGTTTCAACCGAGTCGGTCAGGCGCGACTGGATGTCTTCCCGCATTTTCAGGCGGTCGACCACCACGTCCAGGGTGTGGCGAACGTGCTTCTCGACCTTTTCGAGGTCGGAGAGATTTTGCACTTCCCCATCCAGGCGCACCCGCGTGAAGCCTTCGCGCCGCAGTTGGTCGAAGAGGTCACGGAATTCACCCTTCCGGTTTTGCACCACCGGCGCCAGGACAAGGAATTTAGTCCCATCGTCGAGGCGCATAATGCTTCGCACGATGGAAGCGGGGTCCATTCGCCCAACCGAGCGCCCACACTTGTAGCAGTGCTGCTCCCCGACCCGAGCGTAGAGGACACGAAGGTAGTCGTAAATTTCGGTTATCGTACCGACCGTCGAGCGTGGGTTGTTGCTGGCCGCCTTCTGTTCGATGCTGATTGTGGGCGACAGGCCTCGAATATAGTCGTATTCGGGCTTCTCCATCTGGCCCAAGAACTGGCGGGCGTACGCCGAGAGACTCTCGACATAGCGACGCTGGCCTTCAGCGAAAAGGGTGTCGAAGGCGAGAGACGATTTTCCTGAACCGCTCGGTCCCGTGAACACGACGAGCTGTTTCTTGGGGATCTCGACGTAGAGGTTCCTAAGATTGTGCTCGCGTGCGCCCTTGATTACGATTTTGTCAGGTTCCAACTCGACCCTCTCTGCTGCAGCCGTTCCTACATACGGCAATCAACCAAGAAAATCCAGCCCAAACAGGTGAACAATTTTTCAGTGGTTTTATTCGATGCAGTCTTTAGCAGTCACGACCGCGGCTTGAAGTCGTCGGTTGTGATCGAGCCAGTGTGTTTTAACGGTCTCGGGAACATCGTGGTCCTCGAGTACCTGCTGCAACAGCCACATTCGGCGGTGAAAATGACCCGGGTTGATCGGGTGTTTGCGATGGCTGTCGGCAAGGGAACGGCCCGTATACTTGGCCGGTCCTCCCAGGTGAGCACTTGCGAACTCGAACTCCAACTGAATCAGTTTGGCTCGGTCGACTTTGACGAAGAAGAAGCCGATGATCCGGTCTTCGACCACCCGGCCAATGAAGTCCTCGACGATTTCCCGCAGACGGGTTTCACCGCCGAGTTGGTGATAGGGAGAGTCCATCTAGAAGGTAAAGTTCAGCCAGACGCTCTGATTGAACGGATCGACACCCCAGTTGGCTGCCTGGTTGTCGTCATCGTCGCCGCCGATCAGAAACAGAACGGTGCCCGTAATCGCAGCAGCCGCGCCCACGCCCAGTGAGATGATCCCGATCATGCGGTTTTGGTCGATGATGTCCTGTTCTGCCTCGGGGTCCGCGACGACGCTGCCCGCAGGTGGGTTGTCGATGTCATCCTGTCTGGAAGACGCCGAGAGAATCAGCGCCGTTCCGACGCCGATACCGGCGGCACCGGCGCCCCAGAGGGTCCAGTGGTACCACTCGGGACCTGCCGAGCTCACCACAACGGCAGGAATCTCAACCAGAGTAATCGGCCCCAGTGAGATTTCTTGGTTTACGTCTTGGGCAATGAAGACGCCCTCGTGGTCTTGGTAGCCGTCTGCTTGTACCGTCAAACTGTGGTCGCCCAAGGGCACTTCATGAGTGGCTGAAGCCAAGCCAAGAAACTCGCCGTCGACGATGATCCTTGCGTTCGGTGGTTCGGTGGTCACGCTCAACAGAGCCACCCGCGGACGGGCGATACAGGCTAGCGCGTCGTCATACGTCTCCGTCAACCGGGGGCGAAGTTCCGCGTCCTGGACGTTACTATCGAGCAGGCTCCGAATACGGTCGCGAGATTCCTCGCAGCGGTCCAACTCGACGAGCAGCCGTGAGGCGTTGAACTCGTTTCGGTACCGGTCACGATAGGCGAGGGCCTGTTGTTCGGCGCCAAGCTCCCCGAATTCGTCGGTCGCGAAGAAGTCGTCCAGCCATTGAATGACCGCAAGGTCACGCTCGAGAGCATGCTCTTGCAGGGCGGCAAGAAGGCCGGGCTGTGCGCCCTCTAGACTTGCATGTGCGCCCTCGGCTGCCTGGACCAATCGGGTGTATTCTTCGAAATCGACTGCGAAAGCGTTACTGGTTACCGAAACGATGACCAACGCGGCCGCAAGATTGACCCAACTTCGCATTTTGCACTCCACTTGATGATTCCATCACAATCAATAGAACAAAGCGGAGGGTTCGTCGAGACTTCAGCGTATCGAGAGGACGTAGGGGAACGGACTCGGATCAGGATGACCGCAAACGACTAGTCGTGGATGTTAGTTTGGCCAAACGGGCTATTGCTTCCACTGTTGCCCGTTTGCCCAAAGCCTGTGGGCTCCTCCTCGACCGGTTCGGTGCGAGGTCGGTCTCCTGACCGCCGTTCTCGCCGCCTTCGAAGGTCGATGTCCACGCTCGGGGAGAGCAGCGAGACTGCCTCCGATGATGAAACATAGCCCTCACGCTCGAAAGACAGTTCCAACTCACGTTCGACGTGGGGCAATTGGGCGCTGAATGGGGTGACCCCCAATACGGTATCGCCCAGTTTGACAGTGACTCGGTCCGTGCCGCCGAACGCGATCGCTCGGACACTGGGCACCGAGCTGGCAACTCGGTCGGTTGAAATCGCCATCGCCGTAGTCAGGTTCGGGTCTTGGGTAGGTGCCTCCACGACTGGCAGCTCCTGATTGGGCTCAGTCACAGCGACTTCCTCCACAGGTAGAGGCTCTTCAGTTGGTTCCTCCACGTTCTCGACCACTGGTGTCGTCGATTCGCTTTCTTCGTCATCGCCGCCGCCCAACAGAAGGAAAGCACCAGCGCCTCCACCCACCAGAAAGAGTAGAACTAGAATCAGGATGGCTTTGCCTCCGCCTCCCTGGCTTGGTTCGTCTGACATAGCATGCGCTTCGCGCGCCATGGTTGGGGCGGAGTGTACCTGCTGCGGCTGAACAGGCTGAGAGCCGAACACACCGGGCTGAGGTTGGTGAGGCGCCATCTGACCTGAATAATGCTGCGGAGCGGGGGTCATCCCGGGCAGTGACGGGGGCGGGGCGTAAACCTCGTTCGAGACACCCGTCGCTGAAACTTCGGAACTCAGGCCACTGATCGATGACAGAGCTTCCAGCATTTCTTCTGCGGTTCTGAAGCGGTGATCACGCTCTTTGAGAGTTGCTCGGTAGATTATCGGCCACAGTGGAGACTGCTGAACCTCCATCGGAAACGTCAGCGGATTCGGCATTGCATGGATTGCGACGATTACGTAAGGCGTCTCACCCGACACGACCGGGCGTCCCGCAATACACTCAGCCATGATCAGGCCGAGGGCATACAGGTCGCTTCTACCGTCGAGGTCACGGGCCCCGGTCGCCTGTTCGGGCGACATATAGGCGGGCGTACCCAGGACCATTCCGGTGCTGGTCTGTTGGAGCGGACCATCTGCCGTAAGGGCCTTCGCGATTCCAAAGTCGAGAACTTTGACGTAGTCCTTTTCGCCGTGAATGTCGCAGACCATCAGGTTGCCCGGCTTGAGGTCGCGGTGAACGACCCCTTTGGCGTGCGCTTCACCAAGGGCCTTGAGGACCTGTGTCAGGATACGTTGAGTTCGGGCGGGACTCAGTTTGCGTTCGGTTCGAAGGACGAGGTCCAGCGGGTCCCCGTGGACCATCTCCATGACGTAGTAGGGAATGCCTTTGTCGGTCGTGTTCACATCGAGAATGCGAATCGAGTTGGGGTGTTTGAGACTCTTCGCAACGGCAACTTCGCGTTGAAACCGTCCGACGATATCTTCGTTATCGAGTACGTGGGGCAGGAGTATTTTCAGCGCAACTTCGGCATCCAGGCCAACTTGAACCGCTTTGAAAACGACACCGAATCCACCACGGCCGATCTCTTCGACCAGCTCGAATCGGTCAGATACACGCTCACCTACCCTAGGCAACAGTCCTTGTAGAATAGACATTCGACCCTCTTCGCTAATGTCTCGACTGACGCGTTACGGGGACCACCACGCGGCCCGATCACACTACCATATTAAGATCGGTCACTTGAAGGTCTGGGCCGAATAATAAACAGAAGTTAGCGCCAGCGGAGCTCAGCGCGCCTGTTGAGTCGCCACGAGGATTCGTTGTGGCCAGCGCTGAGTGGTCGAAGCTCGCCGTAGCTGAGTGTACCCAAGCGTCTCGAAACGATCCCCTCCCTCTCGAAGTATTCCTTGATGTTTCTGGCCCGCTGCTCACCCAACACGAGATTGTAGGCCACCGTGCCGCGCTCGTCGCAGTGTCCTTCGATGGTCACATTGTCGTTGGGATAGGCCTGCAGGCACTCGAGGTTGTCGGACAGCGCCTGCTCTTGGTCGAGGCGAAGACTGTCCTCGTCGAAGTCGAAGTAGACACGCTGGAGCTCACGCGACTGACACGCTGATGCGCCCGAACAGACGCACTGATCACACACGAATCCAGAAGGACATTCGCTGTTCGAGCGGCAGTCGCAGGCCCGATCACACGCGTTCGCAATACAGATTCCTGCGCGACAGTCCCCGTCGTCCTCACATCCAGCCTGACATTGGCCATCAATGCACGCCTCGCCCTGTGGGCAGCTCCCCGGCGAACACACGACCACCTCCTCCCAGACGCCCTGATGACAACGCCGGTTGGCTTCCTGGTCTCCATCGCGACACGCCCGGCACTGCCCATCGACACAGACCGGCGCCGTATCGCCCAGTCGAGCGCAGTCCGCGTCGTCTTCACAGCCGACTTGGTCCCCGCCGCAAGGGCAGTCGGTCAACGTCAGACCGTAGATCCCGAACAGGATACACCCCCAGAATTTTGCTCCTAAACGTCTTCTCACAATTCGTCTCCAATGCCCGTACGAAACCGCCACGCATTGGGAACGCACGAATCCCGAGTTGCTTACACCCGAGCCCAAACACGGCTGAGCGAGGTTGTTGCCTTGTGAATCGAACTGAGGGCCGAGCGGCCCATCAGGCCAGCAGGTCTGCCTCGCCGGACGAGTGGACGAGCAGTGTAGTAGGCATACCTCGGAGTAGCGAGGTGTACTGGTCGTGGAATGTGGCAGCGTGTTTGAGTGTCGGGGTATAGAAGCCGAGGAAGACGACCGTCGCGTCGGCAGAATGTGCCTGCAGTACCTCAGGGAAGGGACGGTCCGAGACAAGCACGTCGATCTCAGCCGGAATCCTTGCCGCTTCGACGAGGTGGTTCATTTGCTCGACCGCCACTGCGCGCTCCTGATCACTTCGAGTTAGCCGCAGGATTCGGATTTTAGACTGCTTCCACTTGTGGTTGGTCACCAGAAGGTGGGCGAGAACCACCATCAACGACCCATTTTCTCTGCCCCTCCACCACACATCGACGCGGCTCTTTCTAGTTGAACGCGGGAGACCTCGGTCAGCCACAATCACCATGCTGGTGTCCAATTCGGCCGCACAGCGGAGGTGATCGACAAATGCGGGCGCCCGAACCGGGTCACTCGACCAACCCAACAACAACAGATTCGGCTTGATCGGTCCGATGGAGTGGGCCTGCAAGAGGATGCGCAAGCCCGGATCAAACTCCGGAACGACGGCAACCTCCGCGAAGCCGGGAATTCGGTTCTTGCGAATAAACTCGTTCAGATGGCCCAGGGCGTCACGCCGTTCCTCGAGCAGGTCACGAAATTCACCGACAAGCAGCTGTGCGATCGTGATGATTCCTCTGCCCGCCTCGAGCCAGAGAGCAAAACGCACCAAGGTCAGCCTGGTTTCGGGGTTGCCGGTCAAGACCAGGACGGTAGGCCGCCAGTTCTTGGCGTCGGTCGGCATTTCTTTCAGCCGAATCAGGTTGTTGCGTACCTTTGTATAGACAAATCCTCGGCGAGCGTCGCCGAAACTGACCGCCAGGTTTCGCCTTCGTACGTAGGCGTAGAGGCTGGCGATGACGATGACTGCGAGAAGGGCCGCGAGCGGATCGACGAGCAAGGCCGCTGCGGCACATCCCAGTCCGCCGAACAGAGCGACGAATGGGCGGAAGAAACGGAAGCGTGGCCGGAACGACGGATTGGATCCGACCGCTTCGACGAATGCGGCCCAGTTTGTCACGCCGTACGCTGCGAGGAAGAACATCGATACGAGCGCTGCAACCGTGTTGAGCCCCTCGCTGCCCGTACCACCCACCGATACCAACACGCCGATCGTGATGGCAAATGTCAGCCATAGGGCGCGCCGGGGTTCATCACCCTTCGGGGTGCCTGTGGCAAATATCTCTGTGGGTTTGAGAATCGCGTCCCTGGCGAGCGCTTGAAGAACCCGAGGCGCTGCCACGAAAGAGCCGATCGCGCTGGACAAGGTTGCAGCAAAGACGCCCGCGGTGATGACGAATCCAGCCCCAAAGAGACTGAGCTCTACCAACGACTGGTATGGCGCCTCGATCAGGTCGGCCCGGGGTATCGCGCCACCGCACAGTACGATTTGAAGCCCGTAAACCAACAACGCCAGCCCCAGTGCGCCGAGTGTTCCGAGAGGAATCGACCGGCTCGGGTCCTTCAGATCCCCTGACATATTGACCCCGGTCATGATGCCGGTCACAGCCGGGAAATAGATCGCAAACACGATCCAGAAGCCGAGGGGAGTGATGTTGTCCAACGACACCGGCGCCATATTCTCTTGGAGCAGGGCAGGGTCGAAATTCAGTGCCGCGCCGATGAGAAACGACGCGATGGCCAAAAGGAGAACCGCGAGGACGACGTACTGAACCTTGATCGCCCAGCCTGCGCCGATGTAGGCGATTGCAAACAGAATCGCCGCAGAAACGAGGCAAATCGACAGGAAATGGGGTTGGGCAGCCGGAAACGTCGCGACCAGAGCCTCGGTGAAACCCAGTATGTAGAACGGGACGCTGAGCGCCTGAGCCACAAATAGAGTCAGGCCGATAGCACCGCCGAATTCCGGTCCCAGCGACCGCGAGATCAGAAAGTAGGCGCCGCCGCCCTGTACCTGTGTGTTGGTCGAGATCGCTGAAATCGACAGTGCGGTAAAGAACGTGATCGATTTGGCGACAAGAAGAATGAGGAACGCGTTCAGGATGCCCGCGTGGCCCAATACGAAGTTGGACCGCATGAAGAGGATGACGCCGAGTATCGTCAGAGCGGTCGGGGTGAACACGCCACCAAAGGTGCCGAACCGGTTTCGTTCGACCCCGTTGGCGACCTCTGTTTCCCGCGTATTTCGGACCGTTCTCTCAGCCATACGATTTAGTTCGGGCGCTTCCTCAAAGGGGTGCGACCGCTCGGAACTCCTGTGCTAAGGTGCAACACTCAACAACGTTGTATAACTGTAAAGGCCCATGAAGCGCTACACGTTCAAACAATTCGCACTGATATCACTAATCCTAGGCATCTCGGCGCAAGCCTATGCCCAAACCGACGAAGTGGCCAACTTCGCGGGTGCTTGGGATACCACTTACGGCCTGCTCGAGTTGACTCAGGACGGTTCTGACGTTCGGGGCCGATATACCTATGGCGGTGGCTCCACCGTGCTGGGTACCGTCGAGGGCACTCGCCTCACCTTTCGATATGCCGAGCCCACCGTCGAGGGAGACGGTTGGTTCGAAATCGGACCAGCAGGCAACACCCTGAACGGTCAATGGCGGGAGGACGGATCGACCGACTGGTTCCCTTGGGAAGGAGTGCGAACCGCCGCGCGAGCAGGTCACGTTGCAGACACTGGCTGGAATGGTCTATTCGAGACGACGTACGGGAGAATGAGACTGAACTCGACCGCCGAGGGCGTTTCAGGATCCTATTCTTACGGTGGTGGTTCTACCGTCACGGGGACTGTCGCCGGTACGCGGCTTACCTTTCGATACCAGGAGCCGGGGGTCAGTGGCCAAGGGTGGTTCGAACTGGCAGAAGACGGCAATTCCTTCGCAGGCCAATGGCAGGCAGATGGCTCTTCTGAGTGGTCGGAGTGGATCGGCACCCGCATCGAGGCTGAAGAGGGCGTATCGTGGCTGGTTGTCTTCGAGGCGGCCTGGGAGACGAGTCTCGCCGAAAATGAGTACGCCTTCGGTGACATGCTGCGGGCCTATTTCGAGCGAATGCCCCATGTCAAAGTCCGCCACAGGAGAATCAATGATCGAGTCGACTTCGTACGCGCATCACGCGATTTGGCCTACCTAGCCGAACCTGTGGCTCTGTTGATCGCGAGCCACGGCTCCGGTGGTGATCTCACCCTCAACGGCGAGACGATCAGCCCCACCGATGTGGGTTCGAGCATTGCGGACGCCCCCAACGTCTTCGCGGTCCACTTCTCCTCATGTGAGGTGATGCTCGGCGAGTCGGGTCAGGAACTCCGCGGCGCTTTGCCAGACGACCGCTACTTGGCGATCTCGGGCTACGCGATTTCAGTGGACTGGTCGGCCAGCGCACTGATTGAATTCATGTACCTCGACCTGATTCTGGGTCGGGGAATGAGTCCAGCACGAGCCGCCGAGGTTGTGCTCCGCGACCTACCGTTCGCCGGCGACGGCGGTCAGGGACCCTTGGGTCCGGCCCGTTTCCGGTTCGAAGACTAGCTGCTCTCAGTCCCTGTGCTCTGGGTTTAGCCCTTGCCCAGACGTCGTCCCCTGTTCGGCGACTCGCTTCGCTCGTCACCGAACAGCACCGATCGATCATCCACACCCATGGCAGAAAACTTCATTTTGACGGTGATCCGTTTGCAAGGCTGGTTCGTATCTACCGGCAGAAGGCGGGTTCCGCCCAGAGATTGAAAGAAAATCGCGCACTAAGGACTCTTCCGTGAAACAGCCCCTCTATCACTTACTGATCTTCGTTCTTCTCATGCCACAGATCGCCGCTTGCGGAGGCGACCAAAGCGCCGATTCGCCGCCCGAGGACGCTGGCGTGACCGATGCTGACGCAAACGACCCTGACGCAGCGGAAGACTCCGAGTTGTCAGATGCCGACCTCGATAGTGTTTCCGACACAGCCGATAGGCCGGACCTGGCTGATCAGGGCGACGCAACGGTCGAGCCAGTCACGGAGCCCATCGGTAGCGATGGAGGCAGTATCACGAGCAGCGATGAGCGGATGACCCTCGTTGTGCCGCCAGGCGCGCTGCCAGAGACGACCGAGATTACTGTTACCCCAATTGAGGCCGACGATCTGCCTGACCTTGGTCTGGGGGCCGCGACCGTGTTTGGATACGTTCTCGAGCCCGACGGTCTGCAGTTCGACGAGCCGGTCACGATCACCGTCGACACCTCCGCCGACGAGATCGAGGACTTTGATGGTCGCAGACCGAGCCTGCTCGGCGCCGTGTCGATCAGCTCGGACGGTACCATCGACGAGGCGCTCGACATCGTGAACGAAGTGGACACGCTGACCGGCGAAGTGATGATCGCGGCCGATGTGACGCACTTCTCGGACTTCATGGTGGTCAGGTTGTACGGCTGGACCAGTGACGGTGACGTGCGCGGTACCGATGTGCAGGATCTGGCCATGGCGGAGGGCGGCGGCGGAGCTTCGTATTTCGCGGCGGGAAACACCGATGACATCGACAGTGTTGCCTTTCTGGGCCTGACCTACGAAATCACCCATGACCGGCTCTCTCTGGGTGAGGTTATCGAGTACGACGGGGAAGCCGTCGACGACTACACGATTCTCGGCGATGTCTGGATGCATTGCGCGCAGGTCGGTTCGGCCCCGATCGATGTCGAGGCCGGCTTTGAGTACGATGCGGTCGACGACGAGGGCGACCTCTATCAGTTCGCCATCACCACCAAGGTGACGTTCCCCAACTACTGTTATCCAGCAACGGACTATTCGGCGGGGGCGTACTCGCTTCCAGATTTACCCGACGGCATGTCTATCGGCGACGACGGCACCGTTTGTACATTCGGCGGGTCGGAGCTCAGG
>CAZDBH010000220.1:0-13405 GCA_964503485.1 uncultured Bradymonadales bacterium
CCGCCTCCTGTATTCGAGCTGGGTACCCGGCTCGACACCGCGATCCGGTCCTGGCCTCCCTAACCGAGGCCGATTGTGCCCTGTTGTTGGCCTGTCAGTCGGGCTTCGAGGCCTTGGCTATGGGCTCGCAAGCAACGGAACTGGCCAACTTCGACATGGGCGATGAGTTGGGGATGTTGCCCTTCATAGTCATGCCCAAACTCTTGCTGCTCGACGCCTACCTTCGCTCGAGCGAGGGGCTGCTGGTGATGGTCGAGTCGGGCCTGGTCGCTCTTCGTGTGAGTCAGGACCTCCGGAGACGGAGCACCTTGATTCAGTCGATGGTGTCGATCGCTGTGGAAGGCTATTCCCTGCAGTATCTGACGGGCGTGCTCATCGCCTCCGGTCCAGACATCGCTCCAGAGCAACTAGAGCTGATCCGACGGGAGTTGTTGTGGTTAGACAGAGCAAGGGCCGCCACTTCCGAAATCTGGTTGCGAGAATGGGTCTGGGGCATTCCTCTAGCAGTCGAAGGACTGGATACCGACGGCATTCTGACGGGGCGAGCAGAGGAGGGGAGCCCCAATTGCTACCGGAACTTCAGCCCGGAAGTATGCGCCTCAGCCGCCGAAATCTATACCGCCGTCATCGACTCATTGGCTGAGTTGGAGAGCGGCTCCCTAGTCGACCTGCGCCCGATTTGGGAACCGTTGATGGTCGAGACCGCCGAGAACCCGTTCTTGGGGACCGACTTGCTGAGTCCATTCCTGCGATATGGGCGCCGTTTTTTGGCGCAGGAAGCACAGTGGCGGCTGTTCATACTGGCGACGGCCGACCTCCTATACCTGAAAATCGGCGATTCGGTCGCACTCACCGTAACTGATATGGTGCCGCTGATACCGATCGAGATCGCCACCGATCCGTTCTCGGCCCAGTCTTTCGAGTTTGCAGAGCACCCGAACGGTGTTCCGATCATCCGCTCGCCATACTGTTTTCAGAACGGTGCCTACGAGGAGGCCAGTGAGTGGTCGCGGGCGGTTTGCGGTGACTCCGAACAGGCAGAGCAGAAGCTGCAGGTCGTCCGATTCATCCAGCGCTAACCATCCGCCTTAAATCGCAAGAACACACAACCTGTCGAAACCTGACAGATTGTGTGACCGCGCCGACACAGTCGGTGGCGAGAATCCCAAACTTGGACAATCGATGGCTTGTCTAGTTCGGCGGTGTCTCCTGAAAGACATCGCTACCGCCCCCTGCAGGGGTATCGTGAACGACTGGCGATACGCGGTCGTGCGAAGCGATGGCTCCCGAAGAGACGGCAGGTCGACGCTCCACAGCGGACTCAGAACGAAGTGCGCTGGGCGCAAACTGACTGCCACTGGATACGGCGCTCAAAAACAGCAGTGCGATGACACTGAAGCCGAACACGACAAGCCCCAACGGGCTCAGTCCGAATCTCTCAGCGAACGTCTCCCGCCGGCGAGGGCGATTGGCAGCTACTATGCGGTCGGTAGTCAATTCAATCCTCAATCGACGATCCACCAGGCCAATAGCGACCGTCGAATAGCAATAAACGTAGAGCAAATGCCGTGCCACTGGAGGAACGAAAGGAGGATTTCTCGGTCAGGCTTGCAGCTCGTTGGTTATGCCGAGTTCGGGTTGAAAAGGCCCAGGTCTGGCGTGCGGGCGGAAAGCGGGCCGCCCGCATACGCGGATCAGTTATCTGAGGTTAGGAACAGTAATTCGAGAGTGGTTTCACCGGCTTTGCCAGGTGCTCTGGCTTCGTGCGCGTGATCGTGTTTGACTGCGTCAAGCGCCTCCCCCCGTTGCGCAGGGAGCTTCCGGGGGCGAGGGTGGTTTGTCGGATTCGCTTCACGGTGCCAATTCTGACACTGGAGAGAGCCCGCCAGTCTGTCATGATCGTTCGTAGGAGCTAAGCTGACTGTGGGTCTTTACGTGAGGGAGAGCAGGTTGCGAGTTTACCTGACTATATTGCTTGTGGCTGCTGCCACCGCCGGTTGCAATCAACTTGCCGAGGGCGAGTGTCGCGACAACAGCGATTGCGAAAACGGGCAGACCTGTGACAGCCCCGAACTTGACCCGAGTAGCTGTGGAATCTGTCCGCAATCCGAATGCGTCGGCGATGAGGGGTGTTCGGGCGATGCAGTTTGCGAACCGGTGGACTGGGGCTGCTCCAATTGCCCCGAAATCCTTCTCTGTGTTGCCGCGTGTACCCCGGGGGACTGTCCGGAGAGCCAGACGTGCAATGAGAGCACTGGGCACTGCGAAGGAACGGTCTGCGAAGAGGACTCGGAGTGCCCCGATCCGTTTAGGTGCCGGAGTGGTCATTGCGAGCGTAGCGAATGCGACACTACGAGCGACTGCCGGTCTGGGAGTGCCTGTGACCAAGGTGCCTGTGTAGAGCGAGAATGCGTAGCTGACGACGAATGCGATTCCCTACATCGATGCAACGGCGGAATCTGCAGTCGACTTCATTGTGATTGGGACGCCGATTGTCATGGGCAGGGGCTCTGCGTTGAGGGTAGATGCTACGAAGAGGCCGGCTCCTGCCGCGGCGGCGAAGTCGCTTTGTAACGTCATTGGCTATCTGGTTCTGCCGGGGGTTTGGTTTCGTGGCCCGTCATGGTCCACCCGCGGCTCCGCCTCTAGCCTTCGTGCGATTCCCCGTTTGCAGGCCGTCTGGGTTTGATGTAAATCCTCTGCCGGGGTGTGTATCGGTCCGCGATGGCAAGGCTGGAGTTCCAAGTAAAAAATGAAGAGCTGCTATTTCTTGATTGGTTGCGTCCTCGCTCTTTACGGCTGCACGCCAGACGACGATCGAGGGCCCTCGAACAACGACGATGACGACGCGTTCGTCGCCCAGGACACCGGTGACCGCGACATCGCCATCCCCGATGCGGTCGCCGACTCCAGCGTTGACAGAGACGAGACGGTCCAAGATGTCTCGCCTGACTCTGATGCGGTAGACGAACCCGAGGACGTTCTCGTCGATGAATCGGCCGACACCGACGAGGTGGCCGATCCCGATCTCAGCGAAGACGAGGTCGACGGGGGCGAAGAACCGGACGAGTGCGAGGGCATCACGCTGGCTTCAGGTCTCATGGATATCGACCTCCAAGCTGTATCGGTATCAGGTCAGATCACGCTGGACGGGGACATCCTGCCCGATGAATCTCTGGATCGGGGTCGCTTGCGCTTCGTCAGCAGTGAGGGCCAACTGGTCCACACGGCCTGGCTGGGGACAACCGGTAGCGGGAGCTATGATGTGACGCTGTCACCTGATACCTACGACGTTGTCTTCGACGCCAATGAGAACCTGTGTCAGCGCCAAGATAGCCTGATGCCATGCATCGACGGCGTCGTTCTTCCGGCGGTCGACCTGACCGCAAGTGGCGTGTTGGATGTCGACTTGACCGCCGTTCTCGTGTCCGGGCGGGTCACACTCAACGGAGGTTCCATGCCCGACGAAGCGCTCGACCGAGGTCGCCTCGCTTTCGTGGGTAGTCGAGGAGAAACGGCCTACACAGACTGGTTCGGCGCTTCTGAGTCGGTGAGTTACGAGCTCACACTCCTTTCGGGCACCTACGACATTCGGTTTGACGCCAACGAATCCCTATGCCTGAACGAGGTGCCATCGGTGCCATGCGTTGATGGGCTTCTCTCATCTTCTGTCTCCTTGACGACCGGCGGCGTCTTCGACGTGGACATCGAGGCTGTGCAGGTCTCAGGTCAGGTGACACTCGACGGCACGGCGCTTCCAGATGAGGCCAGGGACCGCGGTCGATTGGTCTTCATGAGTGAGGATGGCGCGTCGGCCTACACGGCGTGGTTCGGTGCCACTGGCGCCATCAGTTACTCGGTGACACTGATACCCGGGTCCTACGCAGTCATTCTCGACGGGAACGAACAACTTTGTCTCGGTGACGTCCCGTCAATGCCATGCGGTAACGGCCCCATCACGTCATCGCAGAGGTTCACCGCGAGTGGCGTCTATGATGTCGACCTGGATGCAGTCGAGGTTTCTGGCCGCGTCACGCTCGACGGGGCGACGCTTCCAGACGAAGTGCTCGACCGCGGCAGGTTGGTATTCACTCTCGAGGATGGGTCTGCCGCCTACACAGACTGGTTCGGCGCCGCAGGCGCGGTCGAATACACAATCACACTGCTACCCGGCGACTACACGGTCAGTTTGGACGGCAACGAGACCCTATGTGCCCGCGAGACAAGCGCTGTCCCTTGCATCGACGGTGTGCTCCAAGAGGTCACACTGAGTGCTGACGGGGTTCTCGACCTTGATATGGAGGCGGTCACGGTCTCTGGCGACGTAACCCTCGACGGAGAATCCCTGCCAGAGGAGAGGAGCGATCGGGGGCGTGTTTCATTTGCTCTCAGTGACGGCGGACGCACCTACTCGAATTGGTTTGGCGCGACTGGTCCAGTCTCTTACGAAGTGATGCTACTCTCAGGACGCTACGATGTTTGGTTCGATGGCAACGAGACGCTGTGCTCCGATGAGTCGGCCGTACCCTGTGTGGACGGCAAGGTGCTGACGTCTGTCTCGTTGACCGCCGACGGAGTTCTCGACATCAACCTCGAGTCGATTGTCGTCTCGGGCCGAGTTACTCTCGAGGGAGAAACGCTGCCCGACGAGGCTCTCGACCGCGGCCGCCTCATATTCGGCCTGGTGGAGGGCGGGATGACCTTTTCCGAGTGGTTCGGCAGCTCGGGAGCGGTGTCCTACAACCTCCGTCTACTTCGCGGAGACTATCTCGTGACCTTCGACGCCAACGAGCAACTCTGCGCTCGGCCAGAGAGTTCAGAGGTTCCCTGTATCGGCTACAGTCTGCTTGGCTGTCCTGAGTAGTTCCCGCGCTCGGTCAGTGGTGGATAACTGCCGCGCTTTCGTGGCCGATTTTGTGTACCAATCTCACTTGACCCCCGCCCGAGGCCACGCGCACCGACCCAGGGGACGCCGAAGGCGAGTCGGCCTATTCCCAGTAGGAGGCGAGCCGGCGTTCCTTGATGGCGGTGAGGATTCCCGATTTGAACTCGTCGAAAGGCATGGTCGACTGGTCGCGGGAGCCATAGCGACGCAACGTGACGGTGTTGTCATCGACTTCACGTTCACCCACCACCAACACATTTGGGATTTTGGTGATCGACGCGTTGCGAATCTTCTTACCCATGGTCTCAGACGACGAATCCAGCTCGGCGCGGACGAACTCCTTGCGGAGGGCATCGACCAGCTTTTGTCCATAGTCGTTGAACCGCTCACTGACCGTCACGACTCTGACCTGGATTGGCGCCAACCAAGTTGGGAAGGCGCCGCCGTAGTGCTCGATGAGAAAGGCGATGAATCGCTCGTGGGTGCTGAGCGGAGCGCGGTGGATGATGTAGGGCCGGTGCTCGCTGTTGTCGGCCCCGACATAGGCCAAATCGAGCCGCTCGGCGATGCCGAAGTCGAGTTGGTTGGTGCTGACAGACTCCTCTCGACCGGTGACAGTTTTAAACTGCACGTCGATTTTCGGGCCGTAGAAAGCGGCTTCGCCCACGGCCTCGTAAAAGTCGACACCGCTCTCGATGAGGACCTGGCGGATTTGCTCTTCGCACCACTCCCAAGCCTCGGGATCGTCCAGGTACTTCTCTTTGCCCTTGGGGTCCTCTGGATCCCAGCGGGACAGTCTAAAGCGGTAGTTATCGAGACCAAGGGCTTCGTAGGATTTCTGAATGAGCTCGAGGACAGCCCTCAGCTCCTCCTTCACCTGTTCCTTGGTGCAGTAGATGTGGGCGTCGTTCATGCACATCCCGCGCACTCGAAGCAGACCCGATAGGGCGCCCGAGTCCTCGAAGCGATAGCACTGGCCGTACTCGGCGAGCCTGAGCGGGAGGTCGCGGTAGCTGTGCTTTCTTGCCGCGAAGATCCGATGGTGATGGGGGCAGTTCATCGGCTTGATGGCGTAGGCCTCTTTGACCACGTCGACTTGACCATCTTCGGTCTCGCGAGACTCGTGGAGCTCCATCACCGGATACATCGTGTCGGCGTAGTAGGGAAGGTGGCCCGTCTTGTGATAGAGGCCGACCTTCGTAAGATGGGGAGTCGCTACGCGCTCGTAACCGTACTGAAACTCGAGTTCCTTCATGAACTTCTCGAGCTCTTCACGGATTATGGTGCCATTGGGCATCCACAGCGGCAGGCCTTTGCCTACCTCGTCGTCGATGACGAAGAGGTCGAGGTCTTTGCCGAGCTTGCGGTGATCGCGCTTCTGCGCTTCGTTGAAGGCTTTGACGTGGGCGTCCAGTTTCTCTCGGCTCTCGAACGCCCAGGCGTAAAGCCGAGTCATCATGACGTTGTTCGAGTCGCCTCGCCAGTAGGCGCCTGCCACGCTGCGCAACTTGAAACAGCCCTTCGGGATTTTTCGAGTCGATTCGACGTGGGGTCCCTCGCACATGTCGAGGAACGGTCCGTTACGATAGAAGGTCAGCTCTTCGATCCCGTTTTTGTCGAAGAGGTCCTTGGCGTATTCCGCCTTGTAGGGTTCACCCATCTCTTCGAGTCGCGCGAAAGCATCATCGCGTTCCAGTCCTTCTGACTCGAAGCGCTGGTTCTGCTTGATGATGTGCTTCATCTTCTTTTCGATTGGGCCGAAGTCGGCCTCGGTAATCGGTTCCGTGAGGATGAAGTCGTAGTAGAAGCCGTTCTCGATCGGCGGGCCGAACCCGAGCGTAGAGCCCGGTCTCAATTCGAGGACGGCCTGAGCCATGATGTGCGAGAGGCTGTGGCGAATTTTGTACAGTTCGTCGCGCTCTGGGGCGCTATTTGCTTGATCTTCCATGAGAGTGCATTTACGCGGATTCGCCGCAGACCTCAACCCACAATCGAGACCTGATGACGTTTTCCCATGTCGAACGGTGCAAACCCGCGTTCGTAGGCAAGCCGGGCGAGACAATCGCCACCCTATGGAGCCACAGAGGGCGGGTCGCTTTACGCGGTCTAACTTCAGCCGTTACATTCTCCGCGACCAACCCCAGCCGAACCAAAAGGACGAATCAGTCATGGCAGAGCGGAAGAAGAAGCGAAGATGGTGGAAAGTGCTGCTCCTCTTGATCGTACTTCTCGCAATCGCGGGATACGTCGTTTACGGAGGCGGTCAACACGAAGAGCCCGGGGTGGTGACACCCCACGCCCTTCCAGACGAGATTGTCGCGGAGCGGGCCGCAGCGCAGCAAGCAGCCCACTCTCAACTGGAACCCGGCTCGACCCTCGACGAGCAAATCCTCTTCGGCGATTTGCACGTCCACTCGACGTTTTCGGCTGACGCTTTCATGCGAAGCCTGCCCATCCTAGGCGGGGAGGGGACCCATCCGCCTGCGGACGCCTGCGACTTCGCTCGCTATTGCTCCGGCCTCGACTTCTTTGCCCTCACCGATCACGCCGAGGCGCTGTCTCCTCAGCACTGGCAGGAGTCGAAGGAATCGATCAGGCAGTGCAACGCGGTGGCTGGCGATCCAGAAAACCCAGACCTCGTCGCCTTCATGGGTTGGGAGTGGAGTCAGGTTGGACTGAGCCCCGAAGAGCACTACGGCCATCGAAACGTCATCTTTCGCGACGTCGAAGACGACGAGCTTCCGGCTCGGTCGATAGCGGCACCAGGGATGGGAGACGCGTTTCGGCGAGTCCAAGGGGCGACCTGGTTAAAGACTTTTCTGATTCCCGTTATCGATTTCTCGAGGCGGCAACGCTACCTCGACCTCTTTACGTACCTGCGCGAAAACGCGATCGACGAATGCCCGAGAGGGATCGACACGCGCGAGCTGCCGGACGACTGTCGCGAGGTTGCGGATAGTCCTCGAGAACTGTACGAGAAGCTCAATCAGTGGGGCTTCGATTCCCTGGTCATTCCCCACGGCACCACGTGGGGCTTCTACACGCCACCTGGCTACGACTGGGACAAGCAAATCGACCCGGCGCAGGACGATCCAGAGCGTCAGCGCCTGATCGAAATCCACTCGGGCCACGGAAACTCAGAAGAATACCGTCGCTGGCGCCATGTGGAGTTCGACGATGAAGGCGATGCGTTCTGCCCCGAACCAAGCGAAGGATTCGAGGCCTGTTGTTGGCGTGCTGGGGAGATTATTCGCTCACGCTGCGGCGACATCCCGGAGGCCGAGTGCGAGGGCAGGGTAGACGACGCTCGCGACAACTATCTGGCGGTTGGAGTCGCGGGTCACACAACTATACCGGGTGCCACACTCGAGGATTGGGGGACATGTGGGCAGTGCGAAGACTGCTTCCAGCCAGCTTTTAACGCCCGACCGGGGGGCTCGGTTCAGTACATTTTGGCCCGCGGCAACTTCGACGACCCCGAAACACCTTATCATGCGAGATTTGGCTTCATCTCGTCGAGCGACAATCACACCGCGCGGCCTGGAACAGGCTTCAAGGAGGTCGAACGTCGGCGAATGACCGAAGCGACCGGTCCCGAGTCCGAAGTCTGGGGGGATCGCATTTTTGGTGAAGAGTTGGAGCCGGCCTCGGAATCGCTGGCACTGACCCAAGAGGACTTGCTCGAGCGCCCCGCCTTCGCCGTCCTCCACTTGGAACGCCAGTCGTCATTCTTCCTGACCGGTGGGCTGGTGGCCGTGCACAGCGAAGGCCGCAGCAGGGATGCGATTTGGCAAGGACTGAACGACAGACAAGTCTACGGTACGTCAGGACCCAGAATCCTGTTGTGGTTCGACCTCATAAATGGGCCGGACGGCGAAAGGCCGATGGGCAGCGAGGTGCAAATGGGAGCCGCGCCGACGTTTACCGTACGAGCGGTGGGTGCCTTTCGGCAAAACCCCGGCTGCGCCGACTGGTCTACCAACCATCTGACACCCGAGCGGCTCGAGCATATCTGCGCGGGCGAGTGCTATAATCCGAGCGACGAGCGACTGAATATCACCCGTATTGAAGTCGTGCGAATTCGGCCTCAAGCCAGCGACGACGAACCACTCGACGAACTGATTGAAGACGTCTGGCGCACCCTTCCTTGTGAGCCCGCTGGAACGACCTGTGAAGTGTCCTTCGATGACCCCAGCTACAGTGCGGACGCTCGCGACAGTATCTACTACGTCCGGGCGATTCAGGAGCCCACTCCCGCTGTGAACGCCGACGCCGTGCGCTGCGACGACGACGGAAACTGCGATCCGTGCTACGGCGATTATCGCACGGCCTTCGACGACGACTGTCTGAGCGACACTGAAGAACGGGCCTGGTCATCGCCTATCTACCTCGACTACGTCGCTCCGCCGCCCGCGCCGGAACCGGTCCTGCCCGAGGTCGACGAGGTCGATCAGGAACAGCCCGGAGTCGGAGAATGAGCGGAATGAAGCGATCCAAAAACCGACTTCTACTATTGATGGGCGCGGCGCTCGGTATTGCGTTGGCAACCAGCGGACTGCTGGAGCAGTCCACGCCTCGACAGGAACTCGACGATAGCACCGCAGCCCTGGTGAACGGACACCCAATCACACGCGATGACTACGAACGCGCCTTGGCGGCGGTCGCCGCCGATCGGCGGGAAGGGCATCTGACGCCGGCCGACCGGCACCAGGTGTTGGAGCGCCTCATCGACGAGGAGCTGCTGGTGCAACGCGGAATCGAGCTGGGTCTGACCGAACGCGATCGGCGCGTTCGAACGGCGATCAGCTCGGCGGTGATCGGTCTTTTCGCTGCCCGTGACCAGGCCCGCGATAGTGAACCGAGCGACGCTGAACTACGAGCGTTCTACGTCGCGAACGCCGGCTGGTTCACCGCGCCCGACCAACTTCGCATCGAGCAATTGTTCTTTCGAGTGACTGCCGACAGGGACGACGAAGCGACCCGAGAGCTGGCGTCTCGAGTTCGTGATGCCCTTGCTCACCGAACGATGTCCGAGGTTGCCGATCAGGCCGATGAATTCGATGTTCCGTTGCCGACGACGCCGCTCCTCGTCAGACAGTTGCGTGATCTGCTCGGTCCGACTGTGGCTCGTTCAGTCACCGAACTCGACCTCGCCGAGCTAAGTGCGCCCGTCCGCTCCGGCAGTGGCTACCACCTGGTTCGCCTCGTGAGTCGTGAGGGCGGACACTTGTCTCCCTTCGACGAAGTTCGGGACCAAGTGATCGCCGAATTCGGTCGCCGCTCAAACGAGGGAGAACTCAACCGCTTCCTCGACGAGAGGCGTCGAGAGGTGTCAATCTTGGTTGCTTCGGACTTGAGATGAGACGGACGGCTTTACTCGCTTTCATTTCGATTTTGCTCTGGTCGGGAACGGCCTTTGGGCACGCGCGTAGCGTTTCCTACTCGGATTGGACTCTGGGGCCGGAGGGCGGTCGCGTGAGGCTGAAGGTCTCTTTGCTCGACTTGAGTGCGCTCGAGGGGAATGGGTTGGAGGGCGCACTTCAAACCGGGAATCCCTCCGCCGAAGTGGCCGCCCACCTTCAGTCGCGAGTACAGCTGAACGCCGTCGGCCGGACTTGCGAGCCGCACGCTGACACCTTTTTCGGCCTCGGCCAAGACGACGGGTTTGCAAGCTACGAGTGGTGGGTGCATTGCGAGGGGAGTGCCGACGGCCTGCGGTCGGATCTGTTGTTTGACCTGATTCCCTCGCACGTTCACTTCGCCCGTATCGCCCAGGCCGACTCGAATGGGGGAGCGGACTATGTCCTCGATACCGGCCATCGAGAGGCCGCGGTCGCGAGCGAAGCAGACGGCGACGCAGGAGGGTCCATCCTGGCTTTCGTTCCCATGGGGTTCAAACACATCCTCAGTGGATGGGACCACCTGCTCTTCATTTTTGTGTTGATGCTGACGGCGCGCTCGTTCCGCTCGCTGGCTTTCGTCGTGACGGGTTTCACGTTGGCCCACAGCCTGACCCTCGCGATCGCGGCCCTTGGTTACGCCAATCCCGCTTCGGGAGCGGTCGAGGCAATCATCGGCTTGTCTATCGCCATCGTTGCGATAGAAAACGTGTGGGTTTCAGAGAATCGACGGGATACCGCCCTTCCTGTTGCCGCTGTGGCCTGTTTGCTAATAAGCGCTGTCTGTGCCCAGTTATTTGGAGCCATTGCAGCACAAATCTTGTTCGGTGTTGCCCTCTTCACCGGCTGCTACTTCGCTCTGGTACGAGGCGCCGCTCAACCGGAACGGTGGCGTTGGGCTGCCGCCTCTCTGTTCGGGCTGGTGCACGGATTCGCGTTTTCCGGCGTACTTTCCGAGGCCAGTTTGGGGACCGGACGGCTCGTCACCGCCCTGGTCGGTTTCAACACCGGCGTCGAGTTGGGCCAGCTTACCCTGATCGCGCTTCTGTGGCCCGTCTTGTTGTTGATTCGAAAACGGGGCCAGGACATTGAGTTGGCAGTGGTACGCTGGGGATCGGCCGTGGCGCTCTGTGCGGGGACGTTTTGGTTCGTGAGCCGCGGGTTCTAGGCCTTGGGAGGCTTTGGGCATTAGGAGGTTTTGGGCGACAGGCTCCGAAAGGCTGGCGTCGAACCTTGGCACCGCCCCAAGCAATTCTTGGTTTGCATTTGCCTGAGCTTTCCGTAAAAGTGTTTCGGTCGGGTCGGAAAGTATTCACACCAGTACATTTTGGGGGATCAGAAGTACATGTCAGGTAGATTATGCATTGTCTTGTTGTTGGCGACGAATTGCTTTGTGGGGTGCAGTAGTTCGGACACCGGTGAATCAACCGAGTCCGACATAACCGCAGTTAACGTTGCATTGGACACCAGTTCCGAGGACGACACCGACGCAGGCGACGGATCAGAGGGTGGTGACGGATCCGAGCAGGGAGACGCAAACGCAGAAACTGACCAAGATGTTACCGAGTCGCCCGACGAAGGTGACGACGACGCCTCGCAAAGTGATGTGACCGAAGGCAGTGACACGAGCCAGGACGCCGAGTCCGACGAGGACCGCGACGATGTTGGCGAGTCCAGTGACGTGGGTGAGTCGGATGGAACAGACGACACTTCAACGCCCGCTTCGTGTGGCAGTCGAGGCCTTCCACCTTGTGCTGAAGGGACCTACTGCGACTGGGAGGCAAACGGCTGTGGAGCCGCAGACGTACCCGGTGTTTGTCTAGATATTCCAACCTTTTGCACCCGCGACTACAGACCCGTCTGTGGCTGTGACGGCGAGACGTATAGCAACAGCTGTGAAGCAGCAGTTCAGTCGGTAGACGTCGCCGAGGAAGGGGTCTGTCCAGGCGACGAGGGGGCGGTCTGTGGCGGCCGAACCCGAACGCCCTGCGGTGATGACCTTTACTGCAATTGGGAGCCCGACAGCTGTGGAGCGACCGATGCCACGGGCACTTGTCAGACGGTTCCTGTGATTTGCACGCGGGACTACGCGCCCGTTTGTGGCTGCGACAACGAGACCTACAGCAACCGATGTGTTGCCGCCAGCCAGGGCGTCGACGTCGCTAGCGAGGGGGCTTGTCCAGGGGACGAGGGAGCCGCTTGCGGCGGCCGAGTTCGGACCCCATGTGACGAAGGCCTGTACTGCAATTGGGAGCCCGACGATTGTGGGCGAACCGACGCACATGGCCAGTGTGAACCGATTCCTGATGCGTGCTCCAAAGAGTACTTTCCAGTTTGTGGCTGTGATAACGAAACCTACGGGAATCGTTGCCTGGCCAGCCTCGAAGGAGCCATCGACGTGAGTGAGGAAGGGACGTGTGAGGACGATACCGCTGGCGAGGGCGATGCCTGCGGAACGCGTGGGGCCCTAGAATGTGGCGACGGGCTCTTTTGCAACTGGACCCCGGACACGTGTGGAGCGACCGACGTTCCAGGCGTATGTGCTGTCATCCCGGCGCCGTGTCGGCCGCTGGAAAGCCCACAATGTGGTTGCGACGGCGTGGACTACGACTTCGTCTGCGATGCTCATGCCAACGGCACCGACGTAGCTCACGAAGGAACCTGTGAGGACCCAGTGGGCGGCGAGGGTGATCTGTGCGGTAGCCGAGGTCTGGCCCCCTGTGCAGACGACCTGTACTGCGATTGGCGACGCAACAGCTGTGGAGCGACCGACATCCCCGGAACTTGCCAGGTGCGGCCCGAAAACTGCGAGCGAATCCTCGCTGAAGTCTGCGGCTGCGACGGTGAGACCCACGACAATGCCTGTATGGCCTCGCAAGTTGGCATAGACGTCTCGTACGATGGGGCATGCGTCGGCGACACGGGCGAGGTCGGTGACATGTGTGGTGGAATCGCTGGGTTCGAATGTAATCGTGGCCTGGTCTGCGATTACAGCGAAAACCGAACCTGTGGTGGAGACAACTCGGGCGTGTGTGTAGAGCCGGTTAGTACCATCTGCACGACTGACAGGCGTCCCGTCTGTGGCTGCGACGGAGTGACATACTCCAACGACTGCCGCCGC
>CAZDBH010000221.1:0-13381 GCA_964503485.1 uncultured Bradymonadales bacterium
GAAAGGGAAAGGGAAAGGGAAAGGGGAGGGTAGTGAGGGGCGAGGGGGGAGATTTTTGTGGCCACTTCACTTTTTGAAATTGCTTTCAGAGCTCGTTCTCGCTAGATCGAGTGCCGGAGTTCTGAATACCCATAGGGAGCGCACCAAAGATGATAAGAATCCTGGCCATCCTACTTCTCTTGAGCACAGCGGTAGGTTGTCGAGACGCCGACGAAGCCGACCCCGATCCCACGGGCAACCAAGACGCCACCAGCGATCAACGGGAGCGTCCCGACGCCGTCGAGCAAGACGAAACAGAAGACTCACGAATCGCAGACCAGACCGAGCCCGATTCAACGCCCGACACCGTCGAGGACACAACGCCCGACACCGTCGAGGACACAACGCCCGACACCGTCGAGGACACGACGCCCGACACGGTCGAAGACCCCAACACCGATACCGCCGAGGACCAATCGGAGGACCTCGCAGAAGACGGAACGAGTGACCCAGATGCGGCGGAAGTCGATTCTGCCGACACATCGGATGCGTCCGATGTCGCAGACACAACCGATGCCGACTCGACTGATGACCCAGACGTGACGACCGACGTGGCAGACGACGGTTCCGAACTGGGAACAGCGGCGTTCATTATCGTCGAAATCGGTGGAAATCCGCAGGCCGCTCCAGAGGCGCCCCTGACCGACGCCCAGGGTGAGTTCATCGAGGTTTACAACAACACCGATGGGCCGCTTCCGCTGGCCGGCCTCGTCTTCGCCTACACCGAATGGACAGGGGGCACCGTGCCCACAACCTCGGACGAGCGAGTCGTCGTCACCAGCGACTATACCGTTCCAGCCCATAGCCTGGCCGTACTCGGTCGGACGAATCTGCCCAGTGTTACTGGAGTTACTCCGGACGGCATCTACTCAGCGACCGCAGAGATTTTCAACGGTACGGGTGCATCGTCGACGCGCGCCAGGATTCGCCTGCTGAGCGCCGATAGCGACTCTGAAACAGCCAATCTACTCGACGAGGTGCTCATTCCCGTTGGAACCTTTTCAAACGACAATCGGGGGCGGACATGGCAGCTGTCCTTCACCGATGGAGATAGCCCCGTACCTGTATCCGATCGCAGCGCATCGAATTGGTGCAGTACGCCAGCAGTCGAGGGGAACGTTTTCAGAGAAAACAACTGGGGCACGCCCGGAGCCGCAAATCTAGTGTGCGACTAAAGACCCTCCACAGTCGAGCTAGGCGAAATGTTCGGTAACCAACTCGCGAACCACCCGAGTGGTCTCGGGCATTGCATCGGCCAGGTCGACCCGCTCGAAGTCGCCTGCCTGAACCCGCTCGAGGAAGCGCTCGACAGTCGACTCCTTCAGTTTTTCGAAAGAACATGCCATCGCGACGCCAGCCCGCTCTAGCAGTAGGGCGTTCAGGTGTTGCTCCGTATCCCGCGCCTTGTACAGAGCTAGCATGGGCTTGCCCAACAGGACTGCCTCTGCGCAGAGGTTGCTGCCCGAGGAGGCCATGATCGCAGAACAGGATAGGAGCTCGCGCGCGAACGCATCGGGCTCGAACCCCCTGCACTCAACGCCCGCGAGCTCCAGGGTTGGGTCTCCGAATGCCTGGACCTGAGCGCCGAGCTTTGCGGCTAGAGAGACACAGTGCCTCCCGTTGCGATCGCGGAAATAGCTCACTATCCCACCGACACTCGAGGGCGGGGTTCCCGACAGTTCCTGGCGGAGGGAGGGGCGGGCGCAAACAATCTCACTGCGCGCCGGCTGAATCGGCAAGAAATGAACCGCCACTCCACGCGTTCCCAGGCGCGAGGCGAATAGGGCGCTTCGGCGCTCCGCTCGCAGCGCTCCGGTAGGTAAATCACTGGGCAGCTGACACCCCGTAAAGACCAGGTCGTGGCCGATGGCCAGAGTCGGGATTCCGAGACTTCGTGCGGCTACCAAAGAGGGGGCGTCGCCGTCGCTGATGACCAGATCGGGCTTCGATTTCTTCAGTTCGGCTCGGTCGTGCCCCAGCCGGCCTGGAATAAGCAATGTCCCGCGAAGCCCGGGCTTAACCGAGTTGATGGCGGCGACGCTGAGTCCCGCCAACAGGTCGATGGCTTGGTCGCCAGCGAAGAGCCGGAGGTCGTGCCCGTCTTCGGTGAGTGCGGGTACAATGGTCTGGGCTCGACTGGCATGACCGCGTCCACGACCGTGGACAAAGTAGGCGATCCGCATAGTTAAGCGGACGCAGGGTGGACCGTTCGGATGGTCTCCATGAGGTCATCCATATCGAACGGCTTTTTGAAATAGGCGGCGACCTTCAAGGCCTGAGCTTCCTGGTGCAGGTTGGAGAGTCCAGACAAGATGATAATCGGCACGTCTCGCAGATCGGTATTCACCGACAGTTCCTTTCTCAAGTTCCAGCCATCGAGTTCCGGCATCATCAAATCGAGCAGTATCAATTCAGGAACGGTGCTCGAGACCAGATGGTCGCGGGCTTGGCTGCCATTTGAAGCCGTCACGACGTCGTAGCCCTCGGCCTGCAAGAGCACCGCAAGGAATTCGCGAATGTCCCGATCGTCTTCGACGACAAGAATCATTGGAAGAACCACCAGAAATCGACGGGTTACCCGTCAGGTTGTCATTGAGCGCCGTTTCTCTGACTGGGAAGTATTATGGCGAAAGCGCTGCCTTTACCGACGTGGCTGTCTAACTCCACTCTGCCCCCCAACAGCGTGACCATGTCCTGAACCAAGGCAAGGCCCAATCCGACCCCAGGCAAATGTTTTCGGCGCGTACCTTCGAGCTGCTCGAACGGTTGAAAAATCCGTCCGACGTCGTCAGGGGGAATCCCGGGCCCAGTGTCAACCACAGTGAACCGATGAAAGCCCTGCACGCACTCTAATCGCAGCTCGACGTATCCTTCTTCGGTAAATTTTACCGCATTGGCCAAAAGATTTACCAGAGCTAAATGTAGGAGGTATGGATCAGTGCAGATATCGGGTCGTTCAGGGGGAATCGCACCCCTGAGATCGATTCCCTTGTCGTCGGCTTGAGGTTGGAGTTCGTCGAGTGCATCGACGCAGATTCCGCCCGCGTCGACCTCCTCGAAATTCACAGAGAGGCCTCCGCTCTCGATGCTCGCGTACTGAAGCAGCGATTCGATGAGTGTCTTGAGCCGACCGAGCGAGCCCGACATGCGCTCCATGATTTCGCTCTGCCGGTCCGTGCGCGGGTCATCGAGTGAGAGCAGCACTTTGAGTTGAAGCTGTAGTGCCGTGAGAGGTGTCCTAAACTCGTGCGACACCATCGCGAGGAAGTCACTCTTGAGGCGGCTCGCCTGCTCCGCTTCGTCGCGCGCTAGACGCATCGACTTGACGGCCTCCTGAAGGTCGTGCCTAGAAACGATGACTTCTTTGGCGAGCGACTCCAGATCCTCGCGTCGCGAGTCGAGTGCCTCCTGCAAGACCTCCCTCGCCCGTTTCGCAGTGACCCAGTTCTTGACTCTTGCACGGAGTTCGACCGGCGAGAACGGTTTGCTAATGAAGTCCTGGGCACCGGAGCTGAGCAGCTTGGCTCGGATGGTCTCGTCACCTTGCCCGGTCAACAGAATAATGGGCACGTCGTCGAATTGTTGGCGTGCCCTAAGAGCGGCCACGAGTTCCTCGCCGGAAAGCCCGGGCATCAACAGGTCGCTGATAATGCAGTCTGGATGCGCCTCGCAGGCGATGTCCAGCCCAGCGGTGCCGTCAAAGGCGGCAAGCGTGCTGTAGTCCTTTTGAAGTGTTGCGCAAATCAGCTGGTTAACGACGGGCTCGTCGTCGATTACCAGCACGACAGGTTTTGATTGTTCTGACAAGACGTATCCCCTGGCCCCACGCAGATACTACTGACAGATCAGAAGGCAGTGGTCCAGACCCACGCCAGCCGCTTACTTCTGGAAGCGATCTAGCCAGCCAGCGAGCCGAGGTGCGGCCTCGCGGATTTCGGTTTCGGGGCCGGCAAAAGAGATACGAATGAACCGCTTTCCGTGGGCCGGATCGAAATCGAGACCGGGGGCAATCGCCACGCCGGTCTCCTCCAACAAGCGGCGACACAAGCTTGGGGTGTCGTCGGTCAGATGGCCCAAGTCAGCGTAGGCGTAGAACGCTCCATCGGCAGGCGCAATCCGTTCGATACCAACCGAGCGCAGGGTCTCGAGGATCACGCTGCGGTTTCGGCCGTAGGCGCCGACGTGACCCTGGAGTTCGGCTCGGCAGTCGAAGGCCGCCTCAGCAGCGATCTGTGAGAGCGTGGGAGGCGAAATGAAGAAGTTCTGGGCCAGGCACTCAAACGAACGCGCCAGGTCCTCTGGGACGACCGCCCAGCCAATGCGCCAGCCGGTCATCGAATAGAACTTCGAGAAACTGTTCACGACGATCACGCCATCATTGAGGCCGATCGCGCTCGTAGCCGGACTCTCGTACGTAATGCCGTGATAGATTTCATCGGAAATGAGACGTATGCCATTCGCTTGGCAGTACTCTGAAAGGGCCACCATTTCAGCAGCGGTTACCATCGTTCCGGTGGGATTCGATGGGCTCGCGACGATCAATCCGTCAATTGGTTGGTCGAGCGCCTCCAAGTGCGCCACGGTCGGTTGGAATCGGCTCTCAGCGGTGGTCTCGACCAAAACGAGTTCGACACCCAGGGCCGACAACATGTTGCGGTATGCGGGATAACAAGGGACGCCCATAGCCACCCGATCACCGGCCTCGAATGCCGCCAGAAAAGCGAGGTGAAAGGCGCCGGACGACCCAGTGGTGATCGCAACCCGGGCCGGATCGCAACGCGCTCCATACTCATCCTTATAGTGGCGGGCGATACGCCGTCGCAGCGACATCATACCGAACGAATCGGTGTAGCCGATGACGTCTTGATTGAGGGCCTGTTCGGCCCGCCGCAGCACGCCGATAGGGGCGGGGGTGCCGGGTTGTCCGGCTTCGAGGTGAAAGACCTCTTGGCCAGATGCGGCTCGCTCATTGGCGATACGCATGACATCCATTGCGTAGAATGGTGGGATCTGGCCCCGCTGCGCCGCTTTAATACCCAATTTCTCTGCTCCTAAGCACGCAACCCTTGCGTCCGTTTCAGATGCAAACTAGAACATGTTTCAGTGGGGTGAACTGTCACTAGTTCGTTTGAGATGGTTACAGTTCCTGCTCTTCGAAGGCAACACACCACCCCAAAGAAGCGAGAGGTAGCCAGCAGGTGGATTTTTCATTCACTGAGGAACAGCAAACGCTCAAGGACATGGCGCGGAAGTTTGCCCAGCGCTACGCCCAGCCGGACGCGATCAGGGATCTGATAACCAGCGAGCTCGGCTACGATGAGTCGGTATGGCAGCGCGCAGCAGGCGAGCTCGGCTGGCCTTCATTGATCGTACCCGAAGCCTACGACGGCGCAGGCCTCGGATTCGTCGAGCTAGTGGGTATCCTGGAAGAGATGGGACGTAGTCTGTTGGCCTCGCCGCTACTGGGAACGGTCTTGGGCACGGCGGCTCTCAACCTGTCAGACAACGACTCCCTGAAAACCCAGTGGCTCGGCCGCATTGCTTTCGGAGAAGCGACAACGACCGTAGCCTGGTCTGAATCCGGTGCTTGCAACGCCGACTCCGTCACCTGCATCGCGACCCCTGAGGGGGCGGGATTCCGGCTGGACGGGCAATGTCGATTCGTGCTGAACGGGCACGCCACCGACCTTCTAATCGTTTTTGCCCGGTTGCCCGGAACGACGGGTGACAGCGGTCTTAGCCTTTTTGCCGTCCCGGCGGGTACACCCGGCGTCGAGACAAAACGAGTCATCACGATGGACGCGACTCGCCCATCGGCCACCCTCACGATGGATGGGGTGATTGTGCCGCAGTCGCACGCATTGATACCGCCCGGAGATGGCGCGGAGACGCTCGAGCGCCTGCTAAACATCGCATCGCTCTGCTTGGCGGCGGAGCAGGTGGGTGGGAGCCAAGCGTGTTTGGACATGGCCGTTGACTACGCCAAAACTCGGGTGCAATTCGGACGACCGATAGGGAGTTTTCAAGCCATCAAGCACAAGTGCGCCGACATGCTGCTGCTCGTGGAATCTGCGCGCTCAGCGGCTTACTACGCAGCTTGGGCAGCAGACCATTCGCAACACGAGTTGGCGGAATACGCAGCGATCGCGAAGTCCTACTGCTCGGATGCGTTCTTTCGGTGCGCCTCGGAGAACATTCAGATTCACGGCGGAATCGGGTTCACATGGGAGCATGACGCTCACCTTCACTTCAAACGAGCGAAAGCCAGCCAGCATCTCTTCGAACCGCCGCGAGCACACCGAGAACGCCTCGCGGCGCAACTGTTGGACTGATCCGATGGACACGTTAGGACCTGGCCGCCGGACAGTGCATTCAAAATGACGTGGATGCGTCACCCCGCCTCTGATATAGAGCACCCGCCTGCAACAGCGGAGTGCGAGATGAACCGTCGGACGATTATTGCAGTCATGTTGGCATCTGGAATGCTGGCTTGCCCGCAATCGAGCAAAGAGCCTACAGACCCAGGGGATACGCGCGGATCGACCCGCGATCGGCCGGATGGCTCCCCAGAGAGTGACCTGGATGTGGTGTTAGCCGACGATGGCGACTCGACTTCGGACCGTGGTTCGAGCGACGTGGGCGGGGAAGACGACCCAACCGAAGACACAGGTACCGAGGACCCGTCGGTTGATGCCGCTGACGTCGGTGATGCAGCCGAGGACCTGGCAGTAGATGAAGTAGCCGATTCAACCGATTTGGAGCACGACGCTGCCGCGGATCCCGACGTTGCTGACGACTCAACGGACGCGGACCTGGACAGTCGGTCTGATGACCCGGATGCGCCTGACTTCGAGATAGTCGAGGATGTTGAAGTCGATACGGGGCCTCCACCGACCCCATCAGCGGGTACGTACGCCTATCGCAAGGCAAGTATCGGAGGCTTGGACTACGCAGTCGCAGCGGCGTTTCACCCCGACGGGAGCTACGCGGTCATTCTCGACCAAACCGACATTGTGCACGTCTGGGTCTATGACACCGGTACGATCCTCGATCCATCCCCAGCTGGAAGGGCCAGTCTGCGATGGCACGATGTGGTGTTCAACCCTGAGGGGACCACCGCGTACTTGTTGGGCAGCGAGATCGACGGTGATTCGACGGTTGGCGTGATCTACGAGTTTGATGACGCGGCCTGGCGGGCCCGCGAGGGCGACGACGAGAGCGGCATTTTGACCGAAGTGACCGGGCTTCCCTCCGTTCAGGTCTACTCGAGTATGGCGTTCCCGTGGGACAAAACCAACCCGGTGGTCTTGAGTTACAACGATCAAGGCGGCGGATTCTACAGCGTCTTCCTGCGAGAGTTCGATCCAGACGCGGGGACGCTCACGTTGCTGCACCCCGGAGTGGGCGGGCAGAGCGGCCCCTGCAATGATTTGGTTTTCGCAAAGGACGAGAACGGGAACCAGGGCATACTCATGGCCTGCAACACACAGCTGCCCTTCTTCTACATCGATGACGGTCACGAGGAGTGGGACCGGGACGCAGGTGGATCGCGGGTCACAAACGTGGGCGGAATCGCTGCCTATCCGGGCGGCGAGTACGCGATCGCCGCATCGGTAGCCAGTGGGGCAAGACTGTATCGCTTCCAGCGCCACGAGATACTGGAACCCTCACCCGACTGGTCCACTCGGCGCACCAGGGGCATCGAGTTTCAACAAAACGGCAGCCGGGCGATTGTGTACGGCAAGTACATGAATGTGACGGGCGCTGGTGAGATCGGCACGGTCTTCGAGTATCGGCACGACCTATTCGAACGGGATGAGATAACCGAAGCCCACATCATCAATTTCGGAAGCGCACCCTACATCGCCGAGAACGGCTTCGTATTCAACGACGCCTCTTGAAGGCGGGCTGTGACGGCGGTTTGTTGGTGGGGGGAGACCGAAACAGAGGACGGGCGATTATGTTCGAGGTAGAGGGCGGAGAGGCCTGCTGGCCTGCCCCAGAGTGAAACACGAGACGAAATCACACCGGAGCGCCGGTGTGCCGACCACAACATGAGGGGACGACATGAAACTGGGTCTAATTCTGGGATATTCGGGGGCCAAAATGAGCCTCGATCTGGACTTGGTCAAAGAAGCCGAAAAAGTCGGTTTTGACTCGGTTTGGACTGCTGAAGCGTGGGGTTCGGATGCGATTTCGCCGCTCGCCTGGATTGGCGCCCAAACCGAGAAGATAAAGCTCGGCACGGCGATCATGCAGCTCCCGGGTAGAAGTCCAGCCAATACAGCCATGACGGCGATGACGATGGACGCGTTGTCGGGTGGTCGCTTTCTGCTCGGCTTGGGTACAAGCGGCCCTCAGGTCGTCGAGGGCTGGCACGGGTTGCCGTGGGACAAACCGCTGACCTGGATGCGGGAGTACCTGACAATCATCAAGACGATTTTCGCCCGTGAGGAGCCGCTCGCCTTCGAGGGGAAGAAGTACCAGATTCCTTACCGCGGACCGGGGTCCAAAGGGCTCGGGAAGCCACTCAAGAGCATTCTTCACGGTCGTCCCGACATCCCGATCTACACCGGCTCGATGGCACCCAAGGGCCAGGCGCTGTGCGCAGAGATGTGCGACGGTGTTCTGCTGACGTGCATGCACCCAGAGCGGTTTGACGTGATTAAGGAGAATCTCGACGTGGGATTCGAGCGGGCAGGTAAAACGCTCGATGACTTCGATGTGGCTCCGACCGTCGCAGTGATCATCGGCGATCTGGAGGCAGTGCGCGCACCTCTCAAGATGCAACTCGCCCTGTACATCGGCGGTATGGGCGCCAAGAAGAAGAACTTCTACAAAGAGTACGTCGAGAAGGTTGGCTTCGAGGCAGAGGCGAACAAGATCCAAGACCTCTACCTGGCCGGCCAGAGAGGCGAGGCGATCGCCGCCGTTCCCGACGAAATGGTAGACACGTTCTACCTGGTGGGTTCTAAAGAGCGGATCGCCGATCGGTTTCAGGCTTGGAAAGAGTCGCCGGTCGGGACGTTGGTTGTGGGTACCGCGCAAGTCGAGGCTGTTCGCCTACTAGCGGAACTCAACTCATAAAGGGTTATCTATGAAGCTGGCAATAGTGGGTGGGACCGGGCGAGAGGGCAAAGGACTGGCGCCAAGATGGGCGAAGGCAGGTCACACCGTCTTTATCGGTTCGCGTACGGAAGAGAAAGGGAGCCGAGTAGCCGCTGAGCTGTCTGAAGCGCACGGCTTGGACCTCAAAGGACGGGAGAATAGGTGGGCGGTCGAGCAAGCAGAGGTCGTCGTGTTAACGGTGCCGTTCAAGGCCCACAAGGCCACGATCGAAGGTCTTGCCGACGTCTTGGCTGAGCGCATCGTGATCGACATCACGGTACCGTTGGCTCCTCCGAAGGTCCGTGAAGTACACCTTCCCGATGGTCAAGCTGCGGTATTGCAGACTCAAGCGCTGCTCGGCGGCTCCGCGAGCGTGGCCGCGACGTTGCACCACGTGAGTTCCGAGCACCTGGGCGATCCATCTCATGAGTTCGATTCGGATGTGTTGGTGTGTGGGGATTCAGTCGAGGCCAAAGAGGCCGCTCTCACTCTGATCGCCGACTTGGGCATGCGCGGGTTGGACTGCGGCCCACTGAGGAACGCCATCGCACTCGAGTCTTTGACACCGGTCCTGCTCTACCTCAACAAGAAGTACAAGTCGCCGGGCACCGGCATTCGCATTACCGGAATCCCCGAATAGTGCCCTCCGTTCACTCTAAGGTCGAAATCGAGGCGATACCCGGCATTCCGACGGTGGTCCCCGGCGCCTCACTAGGGCACCTGATCGCAGGGGCACTCGAGGACGCCGGCAGAACACTGAACGAATGCGATGTGGTGGTTGTTGCGAGTAAAGTCGTATCGCGCGCAGAGAATCGCTTCGTCGACCTCAGAACGGTGGAGCCTTCGGCCGAAGCCCAAACGGTGGCCGCCGAGGTCGACAAGGACCCGGCGTTGGTTGAGCTCGTGCTTCGCGAGAGTACGCACGTTTCTCGAAAGACCCGAGGCGTGTTGATTACCCGTAGTCGGATCGGAATCGTTTCTGCCAACGCAGGGCTGGATACGAGCAACGCGGCTCCGTCAGGGGTGAGCGAGAGCGAGCGCCAGCACTGGGTTCTGCTGCTGCCGAAGGAACCGGACAAGTCGGCCCGAGACATTCGAGAGCATCTTCAAACCCACTGTGGGTGCAGGTTAGGGGTCATCATTAGCGACTCGCTGGGTCGTCCCTTTCGCGTGGGAACCGTGGGAGCTGCAATTGGTGTTGCCGGCCTGCCAGCCGTCTGGGACCAGCGTGGTCGCCACGATCGCCACGGCAAGAGTCTAGAGTTCACCTGGACCGGTCTGGCTGATCAGATCGCTGCGGCAGCTGACATGGTGGCTGGCCAAGCTGATGAAGGGCGAGCAGCTGTTGTCGTGAGAGGCGTGCGCTTCGAGGAACATTCTGAGGGGACCGCGCCCTTGGTGCGTGATCCAGAGTCCGACCTGTACCTGTAGTCGGTGTCCGTTCGCTCCTGCGATCTAAATGGAATAGCCGCCGTCGACGAGAAGGGTCTGTCCGGTCGAGAAGCTTGATTGGTTGGAGCTAAAGAAGTGGACCGCCTCTGCGACTTCTTCGGCACTCCCAAACCGCTTCAGAGCGGCGTTCTGCCGCATGGTCTCCATGAGCTGATCATCGAATTCGGTTCCCTTGAGGCGAAGGAACATACCCGCATCGATCACTCCCAGTGCGACGCAGTTAGCGCGAATTCCATTGCGGCCCTCTTCCCGGGCGACCGCTTTTACCAGGGCCTCGACCGCGCCCTTTGGGGCAACGGAGAGTACGTCACGGGGCGGGTAGCGGTGGAGGCCTGCAGACGTTACAGCGACGATGCTTCCGGCCGATTTCCTCAGGTGGGGAAGGGCGGCTCGAACGATGTGAAAGAACCCATGGACCTCCGCATCGACCGCATGGCGCCATTCATCGAGCGTGACCTGGCCGACATAGGGTTGTTTGATGGCCGGTCCGCTGGCGTAAACGACGGTTGCGAGTTCTCCATCAGCAACGGCCTCAGCGACGACCTGCTCAACCTCTTCGGCGACCGTAATGTCGACCTGATGAATCGAGGCAAAACCGCCCTGTTCGGCGATGGCTTCGGCTGCCGCTTGGGCCTTGTCTAAGCTGTTTCGGTAGGTGAGGTTGACTGCCAATCCGGCTGCCGCCAACCTCTCGCAAACGGCTCGCCCGATGCCACCGGACCCGCCGAATACTAGTGCTCTATCGCCATTGAACGCTGCCATCTCTACCTCCGAGCCTGCTGTTGGACGGGCACCTTTAAACGTCATATCGAGACATGTGACAAGCGTGGTCACACGTGAATCGGCCAAACCAGCGAGGCTTCCCGTGTGCGTGAACGGGCAAATTGAAACATGTTTCAATTTGCTTGACTAGCAAGTTGAAACACGTTCCACTGAGGCGCTTTTTGGAGAGGGAATTGATGGGCATATCGCACCAGATTATCGATGGAATCGGCGAGGTCGTGGTCGACCTTCCGCCGGTCAATGCGCTGAAGGTAGAACATTGGTTTGGGCTGGCAGACTTGGTTCGGAGCCTAGGTCGCAATCCCGACGTACGAGTTGTTGTCCTGCGAGCCGAGGGCCGAGGATTCAACGCCGGTGTCGACATAAAAGAGATGCAGGCCAGTGAAGGGTTCGACGCACTGATCGGTGCGAACCGCGGCTGCTACGAAGCATTCGCCGCGGTATATGAGTGCGAAGTGCCCGTCATCGCGGCGGTCAATGGATACTGCCTGGGCGGTGGAATCGGTCTCGTCGGAAACGCCGATATCATCGTGGCGTCGTCGGATGCATACTTCGGGTTGCCCGAGGTGGACCGAGGAGCGCTGGGCGCAGCCACTCACTTGGCGCGTATGGTCCCCCAACACAAGATGCGGGCGATGGTCTACACCGCGACCAATGTGACGGCCGCCGAGTTGAAGCACTACGGGTCTGTCTTGGAAGTGGTCGAGCCGACGGAGCTGCGTGCGACGGCCTTCAAGATCGCCAGCAAAATCGCAGCCAAGAGTCCGACGGTCATTCGAGCCGCCAAAGCATCATTGAACGGTATTGATCCGATCGATGTGCGCAAGAGCTACCGATACGAGCAGGGGTTCACTTTCGAGCTGAATCTCGCCGGCGTGGCCGACGAGGCGCGGGACGCATTTGTGGCGAAACAGGACACCGAGTTTTCGAAGTAGGCCCACCTTGACGACTCCACAGCACAGTACAATCCCCGAGCTGATGGTCTGGGCCGCACAAGCGTACGGCTCGCGCCACTTCATCGAAGACGGAGAGAAGCGAATCCTGTTTTCGGAGCTCCCCGAACTGGTCGAGCGGGCGGGCCGAGCGCTCTGCCAACATGGAATCGAGCCGGGCGATCGGGTCGCGATCTGGGCTCCCAATGTATGGGAGTGGGTCGTAGCGGCGTTGGGCATTCACGCCTGTGGCGGAGTCCTCGTGCCCCTGAATACCCGCTACAAGGGTGCTGAGGCCGGGTACATCTTGAAAAAGAGCGGGGCAAAGGTCCTGCTTACCGTCGAGGGCTTTCTGGGGAACAACTACGTTAGTCTCTTGCGCTCTGCCATGGGAGCGCCCACAGCAAGCCATCCCGTCGGTGACCTTTCTTCGTTGCAGACCGTTGTCATTCTAAGAGGTGAGGTTCCCGAGGGAGCGTTGAGTTGGCAGCAATTCAATGATCAGGAAAGAGAGGCTGGCGACCAATTTACGACACAAAGGCAGCAGGTTGGCCCAGACAGTCTGTCCGATCTGCTATTCACGTCGGGGACGACCGGCTATCCCAAAGGGGTCATGACGACCCACACTCAGAACCTGCGGGCTTTCGAATCGTGGACTGAGGTCGTGGGTTTGGCGGAAGGCGACCGATACTTGGTCGTGAACCCGTTCTTCCACGCATTTGGCTACAAGGCCGGGTGGCTTTCGTGTCTGATTCGAGGGGCGACCTGCATTCCAGAGGCCGTCTTCGATGCCGGCAAGGTCTTACGCCGGGTGGCTGCCGAAGACGTGAATGTGCTACCGGGCCCACCCGCCCTGTTTCAAGCCTTCCTGGCCGACCCTAACTTGTCTGAGTACGACCTTTCGAGTCTGCGCTTGGCGGTGACAGGCGCGGCAGTGATTCCTGTCGAGTTGATCGAAGCGATGAGGACCCAACTGTGTTTCGACACAGTCATTACCGGATACGGTCTGACAGAGGTGTGCGGTATCGCTACCATGTGCCGTTTTGACGATGATCCGGAGACCATCG